>CAILUD010000040.1 GCA_903837285.1 uncultured Bacteroidota bacterium
AAAAAACAAATAAAATAATTGAGATTAATGCTGCTATTTTGCCTATATAATCGCCTGTTTTCACATAAAATGTAATTCCATTATTTGCATATAGTGTGTCTTTAATTGCTGCTGGGGTCCACCATTTTGTTTGTTGTCTTATTTCTCCTAACTGGTTAATAAAACAAGAAATTCCAGTATTCGCAGAACGTGCAATATCTCTTCTGGTTTCAATAGCACGTAAACTGCTATATGATAAATGTTGTCTATAACCAGGAGTGTTTCCCCACCAGCCATCATTTGTTATGACAAAAATAATATCCGAACCTTTGTTGATGTATTCTGTTATATATTCTCCAAAAATAGATTCGTAACATATTACAGGCGCAACTTTTGCTATATTGTTAGCAGAATTAAAAACATTAGGCTCTTCTTGTGACCCTAGGCTTCCGGAAGTTCCGCCCAATTCAATAGATAAATCTTTTATAAAACCAAAAGTTCCTGCAAAAGGCATCTTTTCAACTCCAAGAACTAATTGTGATTTATGATAACTTTGTATAATGTTTGTAGTGTCAATTTGAAGAGCGGTATTATATGAGTCATAAAACCCTTCTTCTTTTGAGAATTCTCGTGCAGAAACTGAAATTTTTTCTCCAGGTTTAAACATTCTTACAGTTGATGCTCCTATAACAAGCTTAGCTTTTGGGAATTTGTAATTAAGTTTTTTTAGAAGAAGTATACTAGGATGAGTACTAAAATCTTCTTCCCAAATACTTTCAGAAATTGCTGTTTCGGGTCCAACAATATAATCAGTTTTTTCATCCGTTAATGATTCTGCAAGTGAAATAAATTCATCGAGTTGCTCTTTAACGGCCATTCCTCCAAATTTGTCAGTATAAGGATCTATATTTGGTTGAACCACAACAACGTTTACGGGATTCCCTTTTTCTTTATAGTTTTTATAAATAATTATAGAAATTGTTAATGGTAAGGTAATAATAATTGCAAGTGAAAGAAGTGATTTTACTGTTAATCTGTTTTTAGCATTTGTTATATATTTTATTATACTTTCAGCAAATAATACATTAATTAACAATATCCACAGCGAACCACCAAGCACTCCAGTGTATTCATACCATTGTATTATAGAAATATTTTCTGAAAGTCCGTTTCCCAGTGTAAACCAAGGCCATGCAAGCTCCCAGTTTATATGTAAATATTCAAATCCAATCCAGTATGCAATAAATGCAATATAACCTAATCGGCGCCCTAATATACGTTTTGTAGCATGAAAAAGCCAGAAAGTTGTTGCCATAAAAGTTGAATTAAAGACAACTACCATAAGTACACCAGCTGCTGATGCATTCCAAATCCACCACGCCGAAATGCAATTCCATAGAAAAAAAGCAAGAAATGCTTTTGGGAAAATTCTGAAGCTCCTGTATCTGTCGCTTTGCTGATAATAATGTTCTTCAACAATGAGTATTGGAATAAAACCGAGAAAAAGCAAAAGTTGAAATGCCCCCTGCATCCAGCCACAGCTTAACAAAAGACTGCTTATAATTGGTAAAATCCAGATTTGATAAGTTTTAAGTTTCATAAATAATTTTTGAAGGTTGTTTATTTACTAGATAAATACCTGTAAAAATCAATGCAATAGATAAACCTTGATGCCACGAAAAATCTTCGCCATCAAAAATTCCCCATCCAATTGCAAAAATCGGAATTATATATGTTACAGATGAAGATAAAATTACAGTAAGTTTTTTTATTAATGAATTCATTATTATTAGCGCAAATGCTGTTCCTATAATCGCAAGAATTGCAATATATCCAAATGCAGCCCATGCACCGGGTTTTGCAAATGCGGATGGTAAATCAGAAAAAAGAAGATATACTCCGGTAAATGGACCAACGGTGAAAAACGAAAGAGCTGTTATGCTTAATCCGTCTAATTCTTTGAGGTTATTTTTTATGTGATTAGTGTTAAATCCATAAAAAAGTGTAGCCAAAACAATGAGTAAACCATAAATATTTTCTCTGTCAATTATGCCAGAAAAGTCTTTAATTACTAGCGCTGCGGCTCCAAAAAACCCAAGTATAATGCCGACAGTATTATACCACTTTACCTTGGTTTTGAAAAATATTACGGCAATTAATAATGCGAAAAGTGGAGTTAAGGAGTTTAAAATTCCGGCCATTGTACTGTTTATGTGAACTTGTGCTATAGTGAAAAGAAATGCAGGAATTGTACTTCCAAATAAACCTGTAATTGTAACAAATAACAAAATTCGTGGATTTAATTTACTTAACCTTTTTAATGCAAATGGTAATAAAACTAAAAAAGTTAAAAAAATTCTTATTGCAGCTACTTGATTTGCATTAAAGACTTCTAGTCCGCGTTTCATTAAAATAAATGAAGAGCCCCAGATAAATGCAAGAAAAATTAAAGTTAGAATTGAGCTATTGTTTTGCTGGGGTTTCATAATAGAAATTTAGCAAAGATATATAACTCAATTGAAAATTGACAATTGAAATTATATAGAACAATAAATGTTTAAAACCAACTATGATTATAAAATAGTCCAACCAATTGTCCCTCTTTTTTGAAGAGGGTAGGGAGATGAATAAAAAAATTGGGCTATTTTATAATCCGCCGCGGCGGATAAATGGGTTAAGTCTAATTCGTTTTATTAGAAATTATTTCCAATGAAGATATTTATCTACTAATTTTTTTATCTCTTCATTATTTCCATAAAGTTTTTCGCTTAAACCTAGATCATTAAATGACTTTAATGATTTTATTATATTATCAATGGTACCAGCTGGGAATACGCCAAATTTTTCGAAAAATTCACGTTTCTCATTTAATTTATCAGCAGATTGCCAGCATGATGCGGGAAGGTTTTTAAGGCATTGAGCACGGTCTTTAGATTCTTCTTTAAAAATATTTACTTCTACATAAAGAGTTTTTGCTAGCTCCAGAGCATTTGACATTTCAAAACCATGTCGGGCAGCTGTTACAATACCTGCCATTAATAAATAAATATCGGCAGAACCATCTGGTGAACGTAATTCAACAGTTTGTTTTGAGGAGAAATCTTTGTCGGTTTTTTCTTCTAACGGATTAGAATCAGCAACCATATTTGATGCGCCAATCCAACCAAGAGGAACTCGAACTAAAACTGAACGGTTTCTGTCGCCCCAGCAAATACAAGTTGGAGCTTCTTGATGAGGTACAAGTCTTAAATAAGAAGTTGGAACAGAATTACCAAAGGCGGTTAATGCTTCTGCTAAGTCAAGTATACCTGCAATAATTTTATGTGCCGAATCACTAAGTTTATTGTTTTCAATTAAAATATTTTTACCGTCTTTTTCTGCTAGCATATGCACATGCATACCGCTACCTGCTTTTCCAACTGTTATTTTTGGCGAAAAACTAATTTGAATGCCATATTCAAATGCCAACATTCTTATTATCCATTTTGCAATAATAAGTTGCTCGGCTGTCTCTTCAATATTTACGGGTAAAAATTCAATTTCATGTTGTTCGTACGATAAAGTTTCTGTCGAAAAATTACCCACTTCTGAATGTCCGTATTTAATTTTTCCACCTGTTTCTGCAATAAGTTTCATTGCATGAATGCGGAAATCATTCCATTTTATAAAAGGTGCCGAAGAGTGATATCCTTTTTGATCTTCAACAGGAAATTCACTGTTTTTCTCACTAATAATATAAAACTCAAGTTCACCAAGTGCTTTGAAATTTAAGCCAGTTTCTTTTTTAAATGCATCGTGAGCTTTTTTAAGTATATATTCCGGCGCACTTTCTAATGGATGACCTTGAGCGTTATAGAACGAACAAAGAATGTCAATAGCTGAAATTTCTGAGAAAGGATTAACAAATGCTGTTCTAAAACGTGGAATAGCATACAAATCACTTGAACCAGCTTCAATAAAAGAAAATAAACTTGAGCCATCAACTCTTTCGCCTGACGAAAAAATTGTTTCAAGATGCTCACGGCTGTTAATTATAAAATTTAGTGTTTTTAGCTTCCCATCTTCAGATACGTATCTGAAATTCACCATTTCTATTTCATTTTCTTCGATATACTTTATTAAATCATTGCGGGTAAATTCGCTTTTAGGTTTTTTTAAGTATTTCTCGATCAAGTTTGAATGTAACTCGTATTCTGCCATAACCCAAATATTTTTAAATAGTTACTTAAACGTTCTTTTTAATTGAAATCTGTGTAAATGTAACCGAATTTATCTTTTTTACAAATGACATTAATTTCTACTTCTTATTATTCTATTTTTGTGTTTAATATTTCACCGGATATGTTTTTTATTTTTTCTAAAATCTTGCTTTTTTTGTTTTCGCCTATTGTCTGGGTATTAACTGTTTTAATATGGGCTTTATTGACTAAAAGGCCTAAACGTCGACGAAATTTAGTTTTATCAGCTGTTTTTTTGTTATTTCTTTTTTCAAATTCATTTCTTTTAGATGAAGTAATGAGGGCTTGGGAAATGCCACCTTCCAAAATCGAAAAAAGTGGAAAAGTATACGATTATGCAATTGTTTTAGGTGGTGTTATGTCTTATTATGATGCAAAAAACGATCAGATAGGATTTAATAGAAGCATAGACAGGCTTATGCAGGCTGTAAAATTATATAGGAAAGGGGTAGTTAAAAAAATTATTTTTACAAGTGGCGATGGAAGTATTTTAAAAGATGGAGGAAATGAAGGTAAGATTATTCAAAAGTTTATTTTAGAAACAGGAATTATATTAGAAACAGATTTTATTGTAGAGGATAGTTCAAGAAATACTCGCGAAAACGCAGAATTTATTGCTGATTTATTTAAGAAAAAAGGATTAAGTGGGAACGTTGTTATCATTACTTCCGCATTTCATATGAAACGCTCATTAGGTTGTTTTAAAAAAGCTGGTATGAATCCGGATTATTTTGTTGCTGATCGGTATTCGGGAAAAAGAAAATATACCCCAGATCATTTAATTGTTCCCAGTACTCATGCCTTAGATAGGTGGGGAATGATACTTCATGAAATATCGGGATATTATATTTATAAAATTATGGGCTATATTTAAATTTTACATGAAGAAATTTTTTAAAAATAATGCAGATAATTTAATACTTGGATTTATCCTTGTTCTTGCATTTATTTTAAGGGTCTATAAGCTACCCGAAATTCCTTTTATGAATGATGAGTTTAGTGCAATTTTTCGTACAAACTATAATTCATTTAGCGAGTTAATTGAAAAAGGAATAAAGGTAGATGGACATCCTCCAGCTATACAAGTGTTTTTATTTTATTGGATTAAAATAGTTGGAACTTCTGAAACATGGCTTAAGTTGCCGTTTATTTTGTTCGGTGTTATATCTGTGTTCTTTGTGTATAAAATTGCTAAAGAATGGTTTGGTGTTTCATCAGCAGTTGTTATCGCAGTTGTTATAGCATGTCTTCAGTATCCCATAATGTATAGCCAAATTATTCGCCCTTATGGAAGCGGTTTAATGCTTATTCTGGTTTTTACTTATTTCTGGAATAAAATTATTTTTCATTCTGATCAAAATAAATTATTTAATATAATTGGTTTTGCAGTTACGGGTGCATTATCTGCATACGATCATCATTTTGCGCTTTTGCAAGTTGCTGTAATTGGTTTTTCTGGATTGTTTTTAGTTAAACGTAAAGAACTTTTAAAGTATATTCTTGCAAATATTGCAATTGTTATATTGTATTTGCCAAATCTGTCAATATTTTTTGCTCAACTTGAATTGAAAGGTGTTGAAGGCTGGTTAGGTAAGCCTGAAAACGGTTTTATATTTAATTATTTAGGTTATATAATTCAGTTTTCTTGGCTTGTAGGAATTTCAATGGCATTAATTATAGTGTTAGGAATATTTTTAAAACCTTTTGAAATAACAAATAGAAAATTATTTATTTTGCTTTCAATAATCTGGTTTGTTGTGCCATTTTTAATAGGGTTCTTTTATTCGAAATATGTTAGTGCAGTTATTCAGTATTCGGTGCTCATTTTTGCTTTACCTTTTCTGTTATTTGCCGTATTTGGATGGATTAGAAATAATAGTTTAAAATTTAGAATTATTGTAGGTTTTGTGCTAAGTTTAATATGTATTTATTCGCTAATTTATGAGCGTAAACATTATAAAATATTTTATAATTCGTCTTATGAGCTCATTGTTAAAAAAGCAAAAGAAGTAACTGATAGTTTGGGTGCAAAAAGTTGTATTACTGTATTTAGTTATTCGTTAAATGATTCAATTAGTACACCTGCAAGAGCTTTTAAATATTATGCTAACAAATATCACTATAATACACCTTATATAATAGCAGATTCTCCTGCGGATTACAAGAATCTTCAAATATCTCTCGAAAATTTTAAAGGTAATTATGTTTATTATGGATATTTGTCAAGTGCAAATCCAGAAGTTTATTCTATTATTAAAAATTATTTTCCTTATATAAAAACTGAAATTAATTGTGCTGGTGGCGATTTAGTAATTTTATCGCGAACACCAACGGATTTTAAAAATGAAAATATTATAATTACAAATAACTCATTTGAAGGAAAAGTTGCTGATTGGAGCGATTACAATTCAGCTTTTTTAATTGATAGCATTGCTTCCAATGGAAAAAATTCATATAAGTTCGATAGCATTTCAGAGTGGGGACCAGCATTTGTCGACACGTTGTTTAAAATTGCTACAAAAAATGATTATGTAGATATAACTGTTGATGTAATGCCGTTAGGAACATTCACAACTGCTCAACTCGTTTCTAGTATTGATATGGATACTGTGAATGTTGAATGGCGTGGATCTCAGTTTAGTAATTTTAATATGAAAGAAAATAAATGGACAACAGTTTCACTTTCTATTAAATTACCAGATTTGAGATCAGAAGATTTAAATTCTTTGATTAAAGTTTTTATTTGGAATAGCGAGAAACAAAATTTTTTAATAGATAATTTTAAAGTTTGTGTGAGAAAAGGTAATCCAATTTTATATTGGATAGTTAACAAAGAGGTAGAAAGCAAGTAAATGCAATAAAAAAACTTACATTTCTTTTTTGTCTATCTTTGCGACATAATTTTATGAAATATTTTTATACAATATTGATTTTTATTTTTACCTGGGTTAATTTAAATGCTCAGAATATTGATAGCTCTGCTTCAGTTATTAAAATATGGTCAATCGAAAATTCCTGGATTGGAACAAAAAGTGAAGTAATTGATACATTGCCTACCGGTTATCAAAATTATATGCCAATTCGGTCCGAATTTCTAGGAGTTTTAGGCAATAACGGCTCAGCAACTTATCCATTAACTTTTAGCATTCCAAATGAGGAAACACCTTTCTTTTTTGTGCCATATAAAATTTATTATAATGCCGACAGAAATAAATTTTATAATACCAGAACACCTTATACAAGAATTGATTTTGCTGCAGGAACCTCAAAAGAAAAAGGAGAGCAATATGTAAATGTGTTACATACTCAAAATGTTAATCCGTATCTTAATGTTAGTCTTAGGGCAAATGGACATAATTCTACAGGTTATTATTTACATCAGGAGAATCGTAACAATAGTTTCAGAATTTCGACAAATTATATAAAAGAGAAGTATAAATTACATGCATTTTATAATTTTGAGAAATATAAATTAACTGAAAATGGTGGTATTTTACGTGATGATTTTATAACCGATTCATTATATCAACCCGAGAATTTAAACGTTAGACTTAATAGTGCTAAAAATACAATTGCATTTCGCGAAGCATATATTCATCAGGCAATTACTCTAATTGGAAAAACAGATTCAATAGATTCTGTTACTGCGAAACATACTAGTTTTTTAGAACTTCATCATACCGGACGATATCAATGGTTTAAAAAACATTATACAGATAAACTTGGTAATTTTTATAATTCCATATTCATAGATAGTATTGCAACCAATGATTCTTCTCATACAGAGACATTATTTCAAAATATTGCTTTGGTGCTTACCGAAAATAATCCACTTAAAACAGCCTTTTTATTAGGTGTTAATTATGATCAAAGAAGTTATTATTTTTATTATTCAGATACGCTTTTGAATAGCTTTGGTTTACAAGCTAGTGTTTTTAAGCATAACGACTCTTTATTCTCGGGATATTTTAATGTCGAGCAGTGGCTTTCTGGTTATTTAAAAGGTAATTCGAAATACGACGGGCAATTATTATACAAGTTGTTAATACCAAAAGATACCATCACATTAACTTTTAATGCAGGTTATTGGACAAGGCATCCCGATTATTATCAAAACAGATTTTATTCTAATAATTTTAAATGGGAAAATAATTTTTCGAATTCAAATTATTCCACAACTTCATTAGCTCTTGATGATAAAAGATTTAATATGGGATTTTTGGCAAATTTTAATACAGTAAAAAATTATATTTATTTTGATACCCTTGCATTACCTAAACAGCAGACAAATACTATTAAAATAATGTCTGGTGAAGTATACAAGAATTTTAAAATTGGACGGCATATTTGTTTTAACAACCGTGCAATAATTCAGCAAACTTCAAATGATAGTTTGTTAAGATTACCAATGTATGTGGGTGTTCATTCTTTATTCTATCAGTTTAGAATATTTAAAAAAGTTTTAAAGGTGCAGGTAGGTGCTGAAGTATACTATTTTACAAAATATTTTGCTCCAAAATATATTCCTGCAACAAGTCAGTTTGCTATTCAGAACGAGAGACAAACAGGTAATTATCCTTTTGTTGATGCTTTTATCAATTTAAACTGGAAACGTGCCAGAATATTTGTAAAATTCGAACATGCAAATTATAGTTTAGTGTTGGTCGATTACTTTATGTCACCGCATTACCCAATGCCTCCACGAAATTTAAAGTTTGGAATATCATGGAATTTTTATAATTAATGGTTAAGTTTTTAATTATACGGTTTAGTTCTATTGGGGATATTGTTTTAACAACACCCGTAATTCGCTGCTTAAAAAAACAAGTTGCAGAATCAGAAATTCATTTTCTTACAAAGCCTGCATTTTCGGGAATTGTAACTTCAAATCCGAATATTAGCAAGGTTTTAATACTAAACGAAAAATTCTCTGATACAATTGATGAAATTAAAAACGAGAGGTATGATTATATTATCGATCTTCATAATAATATACGTACTAAAAGGATTAAAAGTCAGATAGGAATTTTAAGTTTTTCTTTTCCAAAATTAAATAAGGAAAAATGGCTTTTGGTAAATTTTAAAATTAATAGACTGCCAAATAAGCATGTTGTTGACAGATATTTAGAAACAGTAAAGCTTTTTGAAATAGAAAATGATGGTTTGGGACTCGATTATTTTATCCCTCAAAATGATGTAGTGGAAATTTCAGAATTATCAGATTTTTTAAATGAAGGATTTGTAGGAGTTGTTATCGGAGCAAAACATTTTACAAAGAAAATGCCTGCTGAAAAAATTGCAGATATTATTTCTAAGATAAAATATTCTGTTATAATTATTGGTGGTAAAGAGGATATTCTGGAGTCAGAGAAAATAATGTCTTTAACTACTAACGAAAAAGTTTTTAATAGTTGTGGTAAATTCAGTTTAAACCAATCTGCGTCAATTACCAACCAGGCAAAAGTTATTGTCAGTAATGATACCGGCTTAATGCATATTGCGGCTGCATTTAAAAAACCAATAGTTTCACTTTGGGGTAACACTGTGCCTGAATTTGGTATGTACCCATACATTAACAAAGAAATATCTGCAATTGTTGAGGTTAAAAACTTAAAGTGCCGTCCATGCACAAAAATTGGTTTTAAAGAATGCCCTAAAAAACATTTTCGTTGCATGAATGATATAGATAATAATATAGTTGTTAAACTTATAGAAAAACTTTGGAAATAGTAAAATGAAAGAGAATTCGAATATAGAAGTAATGTCACCAGTAGGTTCTTATGAGAATCTTATGGCTGCAATACAAGGTGGGGCGAGTTCGGTATATTTTGGAGTTGGAAATTTAAATATGCGTTCAAAATCTACATTTAATTTTACTGTCGAAGATTTAAATAAAATTGTTGCACTTTGTAACCAACATAATGTAAAAAGCTACTTAACTGTTAACACAGTAATTTATGATAACGAAATTGCTGATATGCAGATTTTAATTAAAGCTGCAAAAGATGCTGGAGTTTCGGCTATTATTGCAAGCGATTTGGCTGCTTTAGAATGTGCTAAACAAGTTGGAATCGAAATTCATGCTTCAACTCAATTGAATATTTCAAATTATCAGGCAGTAAAGTTTTTTGCAAAATATTGCGATGTAATGGTTCTTGCAAGAGAACTTACCGTTTTACAAACTGCCGAAATATGCAGGATGGTAGATGAGGAGATGCTTTTAGGCCCTTCGGGAAATAAAGTTAGAATAGAAATCTTTGTTCATGGTGCATTATGTATGTCGGTTAGTGGAAAGTGTTATATTAGTCTGCACGAAAATAATCATTCTGCTAATCGTGGAAGTTGTTTGCAAAATTGTAGACGCGGATATACTGTTACCGAAAAAGAGAGTGGATATCAACTCGAAATTGATAATGAATACATTATGTCGCCAAAAGATTTGTGTACAATACATATATTAGATAGAATTCTAGATGCTGGTGTAACTGTTCTTAAAATTGAAGGACGTGCACGTGCACCGGAATATGTAAAAATTGTAACAGAATGTTATAACGAGGCTGTTTTGGCATGGAAGCAAAATAATTTCACACAAGATAACATCGAGATATGGAATAATAAGCTCAAAACAGTTTATAACAGGGGTTTTTGGGAAGGATATTATTTAGGAGCCAAATTAGGAGAGTGGACTAAGAATTATGGATCGTCGGCAACAAAGAGAAAAGTATATATTGGAAAAGTAACGAATTTTTTTAAAAATATAAATGTAGCTGAACTTCTAATCGAAACCGGAGAAATACGGATTGGCGATAACATACTAATAATAGGGCCTTCATCAGGTGTTGTTGAAATTGATTTGATAGAAATACGACTAGAAGATAAGATATCTAATTCAGCCTTAAAAGGATCAGTTTGTAGTATTCCTGTAACAACAGTTTTGAGAAGAAACGATAAAATTTATAAATGGGTTGAAGGTGAGTTGATTTAATTTTTTAATTAAAAAAAATCAATGTATCTGGTTTTGTAGATATAATATATTTTTTGTTAAATTCTTTGTTGTTAATTATTTTTAAGCCAATAACTGCCTTTAATATTGCAAGTTAAGTGGCGAATGATATTAACATTTATTTGTTTATATTTTAGTTGAGAAGATACGTTAGGTTGAAATACGATACCCTATCTTCGCATTGACCAAACATCAAAAATTTTGAGTTAATGCCTTATAGAAGATTACCAAATACCGATATTGCTAGACTAAAAGCTTTCAAAATGGCTTTAGCTTCAGGTGTTGAAATTCCTCCGTTTAAGCTTGCATTTTCGCAATCAACCTTACAAAAGATGCGTAATTTTTACACTTCTTTTGAGCAAATGATGCAACAGCAAAAATCTTCTTTTTCTTCACAGTCTTCAAAAAGTAAAGAGTTAGGTGTAATAACACGAAAAGCGAAACTTTATATTTCTCATTTTTATCAGGTATTAAATTTTGCAATTATGCGTGGAGAAATTACTCCAGTATCTCGTAAGTTTTATGGTTTAAGAGAAAACGATTCAAAATTGCCAAATTTAAATAACGAAAAAGATATTGCATTTTGGGGCGATAAATTAATTAAAGGCGAAGCCGAGCGTATTGCAAATGGTGGAAATCCTATAACAAATCCTACAGCTGCTGTTGTAAGAGTTAGATATGAGCATTTTCAGGAGGCTGTTCGTTATCAAAAAGTATTACAGAAAACAACTGCATATGCAACAGATAAAATTGCTGCCATGCGAGCTGAGGCTGATTTGTTAATTTTAAATTGTTGGAACGAAGTTGAGGCAACTTTTGATTTGTTACCTGAGGATATTCGTCGCGATAAATCAGCAAAATATGGTGTTGTTTATGTATACAGACCATATGAAAGAGATGAAAAACAAGTTACAGAAGTATCTAATGAAATAGTAGATTCTGAAGAATTTGTTAGCGAAGCCGAAATTATGGCTGAAACCACACTGCAGCAAGAAAGAAGAGAGATGTTAGAAAATGATAACATCGAGGAAGAATCAAAAGAGCAATTACAATACTCTATCTTCTTTACAAATAACTAGTTTTTATTATCCCCTTTTTTTGTCATCATGCTCTTTCTGTCATCCAGAGTGCAGTGCAACGAAACGAAGGATCTAGTCCGTAATACATGGATTCTAGACTAGATTCTTCGCTGCGCTCTGAATGACATTCTACTTTTTCTGTCATCCAGAGTGTAGTGTAACGAAACGAAGGATCTGGTTCGTAATATTTAGATTCTAGATTAGATTTTGCTGCGCAAGAAAATAGTTATCTTCGGTGATAAAGTACTTCGCGGAGTTTATCCTGACGAAGGAAGGGCTCTGAATGACATTCTACTTTTTCTGTCATCCAGAGTGTAGTGTAACGAAACGAAGGATCTAGTTCGTAATACCTGGATTCTAGACTAGATTCTTCACTTCGTTCTGAATGACATCCTACTTTTTTTGTCATCCAGAGTGTAGTGTAACGAAACGAAGGATCTAGTAAGTAATACATGGATTCTAGACTATATTTTACTTCGTAAGATAAAGTTCTTCGCTGGGCTCAAAACGACAATACTTGTAATAAAAAAAGGCCTGTGTTTAGCAGACCTTTATTTATTTTAAATACTCATTATATCAACCTCTTTCAAATCTAAAGTATCGTCAACTTTTTTACTGAAAGTATCTGTAAGTTTTTGAATTTTTTCTTCTGCTTCTTTAATTTCATCTTCAGAAGTGCCGTCTTTCTTAAGTTGTTTTAATTCCTCATTTGCATCGCGGCGGGTATTTCTGATTCCAACTTTTGCAGTTTCCCCTTCAGCTCTAACTTGTTTTACTAATTGTTTACGACGCTCTTCTGTTAATGGTGGTACAATAATTCTTATTAATTCACCATTATTTTGTGGATTAAAACCAAGATTTGCTGCCTGTATTGCTTTATCAATAGGCTCAATCATATTTCTATCCCATGGTTGAACAACAAGACTTCTTGGATCGGGTGTAGCAATATTTGCAACCTGACTTAAAGCTGTTCTTACGCCATAATAATCAACATAAATACTGTCAAGCATCATTGGAGAAGCTTTACCTGCACGTATTTTTAAAAGCTCATGCTCAAGATGCTTTAACACCTTTTCATTTTGTTCTAGTGCTGAATCGTAGCAAAACTGTACTTCTTCGGTCATGGTTTTCTGTTTAAAATATAGTTCTGTAAAAATATTTAATTTTTAACTAATGTTCCAATTTTTTCGCCAGAAATTATTCGCTTTAAATTTCCTTTTTTATTCATGTCAAAAACAAGAACAGGCATATTGTTTTCTTTCAACAAAGTAAATGCCGTTAAATCCATAACATGTAAATCGTCTTTATATGCTTTTTCGTATGTAAGCTCATCATATCTGGTTGCAGTTTTATCTTTTTCAGGATCGGCAGTATAAACTCCATCAACACGTGTGCCTTTTAATAAAACATCTGCTTCAATTTCAACAGCACGTAATGCCGATGCAGTATCAGTTGTAAAAAATGGATTTCCCGTACCACCTGCAATAATTACAGCAAAACCTTGTTTCATTAATTCAATTGCTTTTGCTTTGCTGTATAATTCTCCAACAGGCTCCATTCTTATAGCTGTTAATACACGTGCTTTTCCGCCCATGCTCTCTATTGCAGAATGTAAAGCAATAGAGTTTATTGTAGTTGCAAGCATTCCCATCTGGTCGCCTTTTACGCGATCGAAGCCTTTATTAACTCCTTGTAATCCTCTGAAAATATTGCCTCCACCTATTACTATTCCTACTTCAACTCCTAAAGCGTTCGCTTCAATTATTTGCTCGGCATATTCGTTAAGGCGGTTAGTGTCAATTCCATAATTGCTTTCGCCCATAAGCGATTCACCGCTTAATTTTAAAAGTATTCGTTTGTATGCAGCCATAATTTACTATTAAATAAAAACCAAAGTTACAGATTTTTTGAAAATAAATAGAAATCATATTTTTGAAAAATTTAATTTACTGATAAATGGTCAAGGCATAATGTTAAGATGTTAATGTGTTTTGTTAAAAGATTTATACTTGTTTATTGTATTCGTTATAGTTAAATTTATAAACTTAATCTTAAAAAACTTAATATGAAAAAATTACTACTTTTTTCTATTTTAATAGTATTTATAACGACTAAAAGTAATGCTCAGGTATTTAAAATATATAATACTACAAATGGATTAAATGGTAATCTGGTAAAAAGTCTTACCACTGATAATGTCGGTAATTTATGGATAGGCACATCATCCGGATTAAATAAATTTAATGGCACAACTTTTACATATTATAGTACTTTAAATGGATTACCTCATAATAATATAAAATCACTTACTTGTGATATTACAGGTACTGTTTGGATAGGAACTCAAAATGGTTTAAGTAAAACTAATGGAACTGGATTTACAAATTATTACATAGCCAGTGGTTTGCCAGGTAATAATATAACCTCACTTGAAGCTGATCCAGGGGGACAAATCTGGATTGGAACAACTGCAGGAATTTCAAAGTATAACGGAACAACTTTTACAAATTATACTACAACAAATGGCTTAATGGGTAATTCAATTACTTCATTTTGCTTTGATTTAACAGGAAATTTATGGATTGGAACAACCAGTGGAGTTTCGGTATTTAATGGAACAACCTTTACCAACTATTCTACTGCAAACGGACTTCCCTCAAATTCAATAAAAGCAATACACTGTGATGCAACCGGAAATGTATGGATTGGAACTCTTACAGGTTTAACAAAGTATAATGGCACTAGTTTTTCTATACTTACAACTGCTGATGGATTAATTAGTAATTCAATAACAGCTTTAGAAATTGATGATTTAGGAAATCTCTGGATTGGTTATAATTTGGTTGGAATATCAAAATATAATGGAACAACATTGACCCATTTTGCTGAAAATAATGGCTATAACTGGAGTAATGCAAGTTCAATTAAAAGTGTTAATAATTTTATTTATGTTGGTATGGGATCTGGGTTAATTGAATTTAAAAAATGGACTATTCCACCTTACCGTTTTGACTATTTAGATACAAATAATATTGCCGCAGGAATAAATTCATGTGGTTTACTTTTCGAAAACCCAGATCAAACAGGAGGTTTTATTGTTCCAAAAAATACTAGTTCATCGTCACTTTTTGCTTCTTCTGTTTGGTTTGGAGGCTTTGACCAGAATAATTTATTGCATTTAGCTGCGATGCGATTTTTAAACTACTCAAACGATATTATTTCAGGCCCTTTGTTTGCAAATGTAAATACCTATGGTGATGATAGCACTTGGAACAGGATATGGAAAATTTCAAAAGCAGATATAGGTTTTCATGTACTAAATTATAATCTACCTGGATATATTATTCCAAATTCAATTTCTTCATGGCCTGCTCCTACCGCAGATTATGTTGATGCTAATAGTAACAATGTATACGATCCACAAAATGGCGATTATCCTTTAATCCGTGGGGATCAGGCTATCTTGTCAATTTATAATGATCTTACTAGCCTTCATAGTTCAGGCGGTTTGCCATTGGGTGTTGAAGTACACTCATTAACCTATTCATTTAATTCAAACGATTCTGCTCTTGCAAATACGGTATTTAACAATTACAAAATTTATAATTATTCATCAAATAACTATAGTGATTTTTATTTAGGAATTTATTCTGATATTGATATTGGTGATGCTTCTGATGATTATATTGGATGCGATAGTTCTCTTAATTTATATTATGGATATAACGGAGCTATTACTGATGTTCAATACGGCTCACATATTCCGGCACAAGGAGTAGTTTTCTTAAGTTCACCAATGTATTCATTTAATTATTACAATAATGCAACAGGATCTCTGGGAGACCCAGGTATAAGTACTGAATATTATAATGTATTAAATGGTTATTGGAAGGATGGTACGCCATATACATATGGTGGAACTGGTTATGGTGGAAGTATTTATACTAACTATTGTTATAGCAGTGATCCTAATAATCCATTAGGTTGGTCGGAGGTAACGGAAAGTAATATACCGGGTGACAGAAGAGGTGTTGGAACAGTCGGGCCATTTGAGTTATTGGCAGGTAAAGCAATTTGTATAGATGTTGCTTTTCCAAATGCAATTTCTTATACTGGTAATAATTTAAATTCTGTACCTCTATTAAAAGAAAGAACATCACAGATTATTAGTTTTTATAATTCACAGGGTTGGTTGTGTGGCGAAATATTTACCGATACAAATACAGTTGCACATTTGTATACACAAAATCCAACAATATGCAAAGGACAGCCTTATCAACTGAATAATATTTTGGTTGGTGGTGCTCCACCTTATACCTATAGTTGGTCCACTTCAATTGGGTTAAGTAATGATACTATTCTTAATCCTACCGTTACATTACAACAAAATGCTCAATATATTTTAACTGTAACTGATCATCAGAACCATGTTACTGTAGACACTATTTCAATAACAGTATATCAACCATTTATTAATGCAGGAACTGATGTAATCGTTTGCAGTAACGAAACTATTACTTTAACAGCCACTCCGGGATTCACATTTTATAATTGGAGTTGCTGTGGTAGCACACAATCTATAATAGCAAACACAAATCATAACTATTCCGGTACAGTTAATTTTACTGTAACTATTAGTGATAGTATTTATTGTTCAAATACAGATACGGTAGCTGTTACATTTCTGCCATCGCCTGATGTTCATTTAGGAGTTGACGCAACATTATGCAATACAGAAACTCTTGTTTTAGATGCAGGAACTGGAGCCGATCATTATTTATGGAATACTGGAGCAGCAACTAATTCCATTTTGTTAGATGGTAATATTCTTTCATTGGGCGCACACACATATAATGTACATGCATGGAATGATAATGGCTGCAATAGTTATGATACAGTTAATGTAACTGTTCAGATTTGTTCTGCAATAACTGATCTAGAAAAAAATGGATTTAAGGTTTACCCAAATCCTTCGGATGGATTGTTTTATATAGATTATGCTGGTTTATATTCAGCAATAATTACCGATATTAAAGGTGATGTTTTATACAAAAAACAAGATTTAACAGGTAAAGAAAGAATAGATTTGAAAGAAATTTCTAAAGGTATTTACTTTTTGGAATTGCAAACAAATAACAAAATATTGAAAACAAAATTGGTGTTGCATTAGTTTTTTTAATATTAGATAAGTTTGGAGAGTTTAATAAAAAAATCAAATAGCACAATGTCATCCTGAGTGTAACGAAGGATCTATATTCGGAATATAGATTCTTCGCTACGCTCTGAATGACATTCTAATTTACCACCTCATGGTTCGTGTTTTCACAAAACAAATACTATAAAATAAATGCGGTTAGCGAAGACGTTAACCGCATAAATAATATTCTATGCCATTGTTGGAGTTATCTCCAACAATGATTTATTATCTAAACAACCCAATTATATCATTACCATTTGCAAAAAGTAATAAAGCAAAAATTATTATCATTCCACCAATCTGAGCATACTCCATAAATTTCTCGTTTGGTTTGCGTCTTGTTATTATTTCGTAAAGTAAAAATAAAACATGGCCTCCATCTAAAGCAGGTATTGGTAAAAGATTCATAAATGCTAAAATAATGGATAGAAAAGCAGTCATTGTCCAGAATGAATACCAATCCCAAACACCAGGGAAAAAGCTGCCTATTTTAATAAATCCACCTAAAGATTCGTATGCTTTAGTTTCTTTTGAAAATAACAATTTAAATTGCTTGATATAACTGTCAAGCATCGAAAAAGTTTTGTTGAATCCAGCTGGGAATGATTCAAAAAAGCCATATTCAAGTTTTTTTAACTTGAAATATTTTTCCATATCTGTATCTACTGCAATTCCAAGTAAAGCAGTTTCGGGAACTTTAACATTAACATCTACAGAATCGGCACCCCTTAATACTGTAATAACAACATCTTTATTTTTTGCAAGCCTTAAATTAGTTCTGACCTCGTCATAGAACTGAATAGGTGCATGATTAAAGGCTACAACTTTATCTCCTGCTTTTAAACCTGCATCTTTACCTATGGATTCTTTAGCAAAATCTAAAATAACAAAAGGAATACGAACCTCTATAAAACCTGGACTTTTAATTAACTCGGATCTTATTCCATCAGGAATTGTGACCGTTGTTTTTTCACCATTACGTTCAACTTCTATTGTTTTTGCTTCGTTTACAAGTATATCGTGACCGATTTTACGGAAATTTTCTACATATTTTCCATCTACAGAAAGAATTTTATCGCCATTTAACAACCCCATTTTTGTTCCGGTTGAATCGACCATAATACCGTATTTTGCTTCAGATGTTGGAAGGTATTGTTCACCCCAGGCAAAAAGTATCATACTATAAACAACAAAAGCAAAAACAACGTTTACAATAATACCGCCTAACATAATTAATAATCGTTGCCAAGTGCTTTTTGAACGGAATTCGTGTGGTTGAGCAGGAAGTTTCATTTGCTCTTTATCCATCGATTCGTCAATCATTCCGGATATTTTAACATAACCGCCTAAAGGTAACCAGCCAATTCCCCATTCGGTATCGCCAATTTTTTTCTTAAAAAGTGAGAACCATGGATTAAAAAATAAATAAAATTTTTCGACTCTGGTTTTAAATAAACGGGCAAAAAAGAAATGACCTAATTCATGAACCATTACCAATATTGATAAACTTAGAATCAGTTGAGCTGCTTTTACAAGAATTTCCATTATTATATTTGTTTATTGTTTTATATTTTTTGCGACTTCTCTAGCTTCTGCATCAGATGCAATTAAGTCATTAATAGAAGGATTTTTAATAAAACTAACTTTTCGCATGGTTTCTTCTATAATGTTAGAAATGCCATAAAAAGTTATTTTTTCATTTAAAAAATATTGCACTGCAATTTCATTTGCAGCATTCATAACACAAGGCATATTACCTCCTTTTTCCAATGCATTAAATGCAATTGAAAGGCAAGGAAACTTATTTGTGTCGGGTTTTTCAAAAGTAAGCTGACTTAATTTAACAAAATCCAGTTTTTCTGATTCAATTTTTAATCTTTCCGGATATGTTAATGCATACTGAATTGGTAAGTGCATATCTGGAATGCCCAATTGTGCTTTAACAGAACCGTCAGTAAATTGAACCATACTATGAACAATAGATTGTGGATGAACAAGTACTTCAATTTTTGAAGCAGGAACATCAAATAACCAATGCGCTTCAATTACTTCAAGACCTTTATTCATCATAGTTGCCGAATCAATAGTTACCTTTGCACCCATTGTCCAGTTAGGGTGATTCAATGCTTCTTTTACTGTAACTTTTTTAATTTGTTCGCATGTTTTTGTGCGAAATGGACCACCAGATGCCGTTAAAATAAGTTTATCTATTTCGTTTTTATATTCTCCGGCTAAACATTGATATATTGCAGAATGTTCTGAATCTACCGGAATTATCGTTATTTGTTTTTCTTCTCCTAGTTTTTTAATTAAAGAACCTGCAACAACCAGTGTTTCTTTATTAGCAAGTGCAATTTTTTTACCGTATTCTAAAG
The DNA here is from genome assembly GCA_903837285.1 of uncultured Bacteroidota bacterium. Lineage (GTDB taxonomy): Bacteria > Bacteroidota > Bacteroidia > Bacteroidales > GWA2-32-17 > GWA2-32-17. The sequence goes on from CAILUD010000040.1 coordinate 19,872, forward strand.
CATGCATTACGGGAATTAATCCTGAAAAGCCAACCATTGCAGCTATTACAGTATCTATATCATCGCTTTCTACAACATTAGCAATTGATTTATTTCCTGCAAAAACTTTAATAGGTAAATCGGAAAGTGCTTCTTTTACCTGTAAATATTTTTCTTCGTTTGCAATAACAACAGCATTTGGATTAAATTTTCGTGCTTGTGTTATGAGTAATTCAGCATTGTTATTTGCAGTTAAAACCTCTGCTTCAAAAAAATCAGGATAGCATGAAATAATATCAAGCGTTTGTGTGCCAATAGAGCCTGTTGAACCAAGTATTGCTATTCTCTTTTTCATCCTAAAATATGAAGCGCAAGTTACTAAAAAGAAAATAATTTAAGTTAATCATTGGTTATTCCTTTGCTTTACAGCTTCAAATAGTAGAATTCCTGTAGCAACAGATACGTTTAAAGAAGCTATACTGCCAACTAAAGGTATTTTAACAGCATTATCAGCAAGAACTAAAATTGAAGACTGTATACCTTCATCTTCTGAGCCCATAATTATTGCTGTAGGCAAAACAAAATCTGCATTAAAATATAATTTGTCAACTTTCTCGGTTGCTGCAATTATTTGAACCCCACTTTGTTTTAAGTAAGTTATTGTTTGGTTTATCGACTTCTCGCGACAAATTGGAACTGTATGCAATGCACCGGCTGAAGTTTTAACCGCATCGGCATTAATAGTAGCTGCCCCTTTTACGGGAATAATGATTGCATGAACACCAGCACATTCTGCAGTTCTTACTATAGCGCCAAAATTTCTTACGTCAGTAATACTGTCAAGAATTAAAAGAAGAGGAACCTCGCCTTTTTCGTATATCCCTGGCAGAATCTGCTCTATTTTGTAGAATGTTATTTCAGAAGTGTAAGCAATTGCTCCCTGATGAACTTTTGAGGTCATTCTGTTTAGCTTTTCGTTGGGAACAAATTGAGTAGGGATATTGCTTTCGCGGGCAAGGGCAAAAAGTTCTTTAAATAATTCGCCTCCGGCTTGCTTACTTAAAAATAGCTTTTCAATTTCTTTTCCAGAGCGGATTGCCTCTATAATTGCATGTATCCCGTATATTGAACTTTTACTTCTTTCTGACATTCTTTGTGAAATTAATTATTTTGTGATTTGTTAATATGCAACTGAATATACTCTGCCGTTTCGCCATGTGTCAACAGCTTGTGTCCATGAAATTTTATACATCTCATCGCGACTCAGAATAAAATCATTATTTGAGAATGGATTATCGTTTCTTGTAAAATTAAATACTAATGTTTTATTACTTTGGGTTGTTCCGTATATCCAGCGCTCAATGTTCTCAGCTTTGTAAATTGTTACAGGAAGTCCGAAAATAATATAAATTAAACCTCTGTCTGTTTTCCACCCATCTGTATAGCTTGAGAAATATAGGTTAGACAACATTACTCTTGTGTAAAATACTCGTATTAATTCACGTGCACGATTAATATTTCCACCAGCTGTTAACCAGAATTTATCCGCCGACTCTTTTTTGTTTGCCAGCATATTCATATCGTTAAATTCCTTTTGGGTAGTTAACATTCTTAATGGTTGAAGCAATTGACCTGGTGTTGTAACATCAGGAAAAGATGGGAATAATCTAATGACCGAGAATCCTAAGTCTAATGTGTCTTGGTAAAAATGCATTATTCCTTCGTTTTTCAACACAAATTTTGATGTGTCCTTAATCCAGGCAGTAACTGTAGAGTCAGCTTTGGGCGGTGTGAATTTGTAATTACCAATAGAGTATGGTGCTGGTCTTAAACTGAATTTATTCTGGTAATATGAAATTTGCCATTTTTCTGTTATCCCTTTTCGAAGAACAACTTTAAAAGTATCAGTATCCGATCGAAGCGAGGAAAAATATGGTATGTCATTTAAGTTTGTAATTAGAGCATCGTTTCTGTTAATTCTCTTATTTCTTTCAATTGATAAAAATTTTTGATTCCCTCTGTCCTGATTAACATCATACACCGTTAGGTCAAGAAAATAAGATGCTGTGTCTTTAACTTTAACCTCAAATGATTTAATAATATCAGTAATGTAATTTGGATTATTAATATGATAGAAAATAGTTGCACTATCGCATAATGTTAAGGTTTTTGCTGATTTGTATAACATGTATTTAACACGAATGTTTGCCTGTGATATTTCACCATTAGATGCAAACATTAATTCATTACTTTTTATGCTAAAATATATTTTTGATGAGGTATCGGTTTCATTAAAAACAACATATTGTGGGTGAATTGTAGTACTTCCAGGGTTGTATATAAATGAAACATTCAAGTTTCGTGAACCGCTTGAATTTTGATAAGTTGCACACGAGGTTGCTAAAAGAGAAATTAAAAAAATAAAAATTGCAAAACGAACTATCATTGCTTATTATAAAAGAACAAAATTAAGATTTTTAATGTAATTGCTTATTGTAAAATTATAAACTTATTTAATTATTCTGAAATTCGGAGTATTTAGGCTTATTACTTTTGAGTAACAGAATTAATAACTTTTATACCTGTTAGCCTATCATATTTAGAAGTTATATCATGCCAGTAAACAAAAATTAAGTAATCGTTTTCGGTTTCGTAATGATTACCTTCAATAAAACCTAAATCAGCCTCAGGGCTTCCATCTTTCATATAAGCGTATTGATAATCGTAAAAGCCTTGTTTTATAAACATAGTAATTTGATATGCTTTCTTCGAATAATTATAAGTCATCATATTGATTTTATTACATCTCCAATCGCTAATTGCCCCAAAAATATACATGTTACCATCAACCATGGGAGCATCATATGGCAATAAAAAAGTAGCATAAACATAATCGGCTTCAACGTCGCTATCAATACCAATAGAGTTTTTTACAAGAAATTTTCCGTTTAAATCCTGTAATTGAAAATAAATTTTGAAAGTTCTTTTTTCATCAGGTTCCATGTAATAATGAAAATATGGTTTTTCGAAATTTATTGATTGAACATGCTCAGATTGATAACGAGTACTTTTTGCGTCAATCCACCTGAATTCACTTCCTCCTGGAAAAAGATTGCCGTCTTCATAATTGTAAATCAGTTCGTTATCTTTTACAAAAAGAGGTTTTAAATCTGTAATAGCATTATCCCAGCGGTAATTCTGACTTAAAATAATTTTGATATCCTGAAAAGGATCGTTGCATGTATATGCGTTTTTAATTGTAAAATCAACCTCCTGATGACTTTTCATTAAATCAACTTGTGTTGCTCTTCGTACAGATGCTACGATTTCGGTTTTACTTTCAACTACAAAAAAACGGCGTGTAAGTACAAGGTTTTCTTTGTTGCTATCTTCGTAAACCATTAACAAATAATTTCCTGAAACCTTAAGTTTTACGTTTTCATTTGGAAAAGTAATTTTATAATGAATGAAATTACATAATGTGTTAAAAGATTGTTTGTATTCGGTTACCGGATTATCAGAAAATCCGTCAATATAGTCAATAGCTGACAGTTGTGATGGTTGCCAGTTGCTATTGCAATGAATTAAGGAATATGAGAAATTCCCAATGTTATCAGAAAGTTCATCAAAAGTTATAGCAATTGTATCATTTGTATTTAGCTCAATAAATGGGTAAGATAACTCAAAGCCTTGTCTGAAAGTTAAAGGAGTCTTAATAGTTTCTTTGTAAATAAAATTATCATAACGAAGTGACTTGTTTGTAAAATAGTCATCTTGAGCAAATAAGAAGATTGACTGGAAGGTAAATATTAGAATTATTATAATTTTAATAAGCATGGAAAATTTTTCTTCAAAAGTAGTAAATACCATGCCAAAAGAAGAATAACTTATTATTCTTTGGAAGGCGAACAACCTTTAAGTTGTTTTAAAAGTTCATGTTTAAACTGTCGTTCAGCTTGACTCAGTTCCATTATTTTAGTTACAGGAAGAACTTTTTTAAATTTCACATAATAATCGGCATCTAATTTTGAAGATGCTACTTCAAGTTCTATAAGTTTGTCAGAAAGTGCTTCTACTTCTTTAATGGTAAGAGTCTCTTTATTTTTCTTATAATTCTGCATTATTGATTTTTCCTCTTTTTCTAAATCTTCCGATTTTTTATTTTTTTCATTATAAACAGGCCAGAATTGTTGGGCTTCTTCAACGGTTAAGTTTAATTTTTCAGTTATAAAACTTACTTTCTGAGCTTTAATTTGTTCTTTCTTTTTGCATTGTTCGTCGCACTGAGCTGATGAATTATTATAGAAAAATGCAAGAACCGATAGAATTATTAATATTTTTTTCATAATCATTTTAATAAGCTTCTGCTATTAGGTTTTCGTCAACATCATCAACTAAATAATCAATAATATCATCACCTTCAACTTTTGATTCTGTTGTATATGAAGATTCTGAGGTGTTTGAAGTCATAACATCAACAATATGGTTTTCGTCAACAAATGAAAGTTCTGCATCAGTAGTATCGGCAATTACCGAAATTGTTGCAATGTTTGTGTTTATTGTTTTTGGATTTTTTGTGAATTGATAAATACTGAAACTTAAAGTTGTTACGATTATAATTGAAGCCGCTACTGCAATCCTGCTTCCCCAAGTTTTCCACATCGAAATTTTAGGTGCAAGTTGGGTTTCATTTTCTATTTTTTGCATAACACTTTCCGCAAAGTTTTCAAAATATCCTTCTGGTACTTTAAAAGGATTTTTTTTGCTGAAAAGCTCGTTATTTTCTGTGCTTTGTGTCATAATGGTTGGTTTGACAATCTTTAGTTAAAAAAGTTTAATCTGTTTTTAAAAATTCTTCTATTTTCTTTACTGCAAAATGATACGATGCCTTTAATGCACCTTCTGAAGTGCCTAATGCTGCTGACATATTTTCATAACTCATTTCATCAAAATATCTCATATTAAAAACCAGTTTTTGTTTATCGGGGAGTTGATGTATTGCCTGTTGAAGTTTAATTTGAGCTTTATCGCCATCAAAATATGGATCTGATTCAAGTTGTGTAGTAAAGTCATTGTTAGCATCGTCAATTTTAACAAAAAATCTTTTGTTTTTATTTTTTAAAAATGTGAGACATTCGTTAGTAGCAATTCTGTATAGCCAAGTAAATAGTTTAGAATCGCCCTGGAAATTTGGAAGCCCTTTCCAGATTTTAATAAATGTATTTTGTAGAATATCGTCGGTATCGTCATGGTCAATTACCATTTTACGCACATGCCAATAAAGCCTGACTTTATATTTTTGAATAAGTTCGTTAAAAGCAGAATTGCTCAGAGCGGGATTTCCAAAATCTTTTAAAATATCGTTATCGTCACGCTCTGTCATTTAGTGTAAAAAATTATGCGTTTTTTCTTGCAATAACTTTTTGTGCAGCACTTACAATTGCAGAAGTGTTTAATCCGAATTTGTCCATTAACTGATCGGGAGTTCCACTTTCACCGAATTTGTCATTAACAGCTACCATTTCAATATTAACAGGTAAATTAAGAGCTAGAAATTGTGCAATGCTGTCACCTAAACCACCATTTCTAAAATGCTCTTCGGCTGTAACAACGCATCGGGTTTTTAAAACAGATTTTAAAACTGCCTGCTCGTCCAATGGTTTAATGGTATGAATATTTATTATTTCTGCAGAGATACCTTTTTCTTCTAAAATTTCTTTTGCTTCTAATGCTTTCCAAACCATATGTCCGGTTGCGAATATTGTTACATCTTTTCCTTCTTCGAAAACAATTGCTTTTCCAATTTCAAAAATTTGATCTGGACTTGTAAAAATTGGAACAGATGGTCGGCCAAAACGCAAGTAAACCGGACCAATATATTCGCCAATTGCTATTGTTGCAGCTTTTGTTTGATTAAAATCGCAAGGGTTAATTACAATCATATTAGGAAGCATTTTCATTAAACCAATATCTTCCATAATCTGATGTGTTGCTCCGTCTTCGCCAAGGGTTAATCCGGCATGTGAAGCGCAAATTTTTACGTTTTTATTTGAATAAGCTACACTTTGTCTAATTTGATCATAAACTCTTCCTGTAGCAAAATTTGCAAAAGAACTTGCAAACGGAATTTTATTGCCTATTGTTAAACCTGCAGCAACACTAATCATATTCGCTTCGGCAATTCCGCATTGAATAAATCTTTCAGGAAATTCAGCAATAAAAGCATCTAATTTTAGCGAGCCTATTAAATCGGCACATAAAGTAACAACGTTTGGATTTTTTCTTCCAAGCTCTAAAATTCCTTCGCCAAAACCCGAACGAGTGTCTTTTTTTTCTTTTGCAATATATTTCTGCATAATATTATTATTTGATATAAAGCGGAATGGAACTGCCGCTAACTATTTTAAAAGTTTTATTTAATGTATACATCGATCGTTTTACATTTTTTGCTCTCCAAGAAACCTGATAATTACCTGGCAATAATGTGTAAGTTTGCTTCACTGCTTCATTATCAAGATTAACAACCCACTCAAGTTTATTGTCTTTTTCAACGTAAACACTTCCGTATCCTGCTGCATCCATCATAAAAGTAATCATTCCGGGATCTGGAATTCTTACTGTTGTAGTATGACTTTGTGCAACATCAATATCATTTATTAATAATCTTGGAAGTGATAATACTTCTATATCATAACTTCCAACTATGTATTTTTCGGTAGCATTAACATTTTGCACATTAATTGTATTCATTTTGCCTTTTTGGCGAACTATAAAATCAAGTTCTTTATATTGCTGGGTGTTAGCTTTTACAATAAGATAACCTTGAGGAGCATCGGCAGCAACAACTGTATGTTTTCCCGGTGTTAATTTTATGCTGTCAATAAAAACCGGCGGTATTGTATGAGCAACTAGACGATAGGTAGGAAGTTGATCTAAAATTAAAGTATCTGGAACACCTCTGTTATTAAGGGTATGAATAAAATTATATTTCATTTTACCATTCTGTTTGTCGTAAAATGTCATGTTTACATCAGTTTCTGTAGGGTTCCCACCCTTGTCTAAAAGATTAACCTGCAAACTTGTATTGTTTAGTGCTTGTGAAATAACAATACCCAAAACTTCTTTGAATTGTGTTTCGTTTGCAGCGTCGAAATATTGCCCAACACATTCAAAAGTTTTTTTAAATTCTATATCTAATCCAACTCCAATAACAAATGGTTTTAACATTACACCTTGTTTTTGTAATGCAAGTGAAACTGCGCATGGATCTCCATCGCAGGCTTCAATACCATCGGTAATTAAAATAATTATGTTTCTGCTTTTTGTGCTTTTAGGAAAATCGAGTGCAGCACTCTCAAGAGAACGTGCAATAGGGGTCGTTCCTTGTGGTTGCAAGTTGTTAATAACTCCTTTTATCTTAGTGAAATTATTTTTTGCAAATGGAACTTCCAGTCGGGTGTCGTCACATCTTTGGGGCGGTACTACATATTGGTGACCGTAAACGCGTAATGCTACCTCTAAGTTTTCTACTGTTGACAAACTATCAAGCAAAGTACTCATCATTTTTTTTGCAACATTAATTTTACTGTCGGTTTCCCATTTTGCAAGCATGCTTTGAGAAGCATCAAAAACAAAAAGTATTCTGGTTAACGAAATAGCCTGATCTGTTTGTTGTGCAAATGATGTTTTAAAAACAAATAAAAGAATAAGAAAAACAATATTTACTTTAAAAAATCTCATTTAATAATCTCCTAATGTAACCGGAAGTTGCGCAAGTGCTTTTTCACATTGTTCGTTGTTAGGAGCATTGCCATGCCATTTATGTGTGCCCATCATAAAATCAACTCCCATTCCCATTTCTGTTTTCATTATAATAACGACTGGTTTACCTTTTCCAGTATTTGATTTTGCCAAATTTAATGTATCAACTACATTTTGCATATCGTTACCATTCATTTCTAAAACTATCCAGCCAAAACTTTCCCATTTTGCATGTAAGTTTCCTAGCGAAAGAACTTTTTCGGTTGGACCATCAATTTGTTTGCCATTAAAATCAACAGTTGAAATCAGGTTGTCAATTCCTTTTGCAGCAGCAAACATAGCGGCTTCCCAAATCTGACCTTCCTGCAATTCGCCATCGCCATGAAGACTATAAACCAAATGAGTGTCATTAATCATTTTTTTAGCTAAAGCTGCACCACACGCAACAGATAATCCTTGACCGAGTGATCCGCTTGCCATACGAATTCCTGGTAAATGTTCGGCAGGAGTTGGATGTCCCTGAAGTCTTGTATTTAATTTTCGAAATGTTGCAAGTTCGCTTACTGGAAAATATCCGCGATGTGCTAAAACACTATACCAAACAGGTGAAATATGTCCATTTGAAAGGAAAAATAAATCTTCATCAGATTCATTTATTTTAAAATTTTCAGGATTTACCTGCATTATTTCAAAATAAAGTGCTGTAATAAAATCTGCACATCCCAATGAACCTCCGGGGTGCCCAGACTGCACTCCATGAACCATTCTTATTATATCGCGGCGAACTTGTGCTGCTACTGATTTTAAAGTTAAAATATCGGCCATAATTTATTTAATATGGCTGTAAAAGTAATGAAATAGGTTTGAGTATTTTGAATGGTTAATAAAAATTGGAAAAGTATCAGAAAATTGAGTTAATTTCCCAGCTTTTCTAACTCAGCATCAGCATCTTTAGAGATTTTATAACTAGCTTTTGCTTTTATTTCTTTAAGAATTGGAATTGCCTTTTCTTTCTCTCCTTTTGCAATGTATGCTTTTGCAAGACAAAGTTTTGATTTCCATTTATTGTTGTCGTTATTTGAGTTAGCTCCTTTTAAAGCATAAACTATTGCAGAATCCGTTTGTTCTTTATTTAAAAAATCATTTGCTTTATCTAAATCAGAAACAAAAGATTCGTTATTCTGAATAACCGAAGAAAAACTAGTTGAAGTTGCAATTGTTTCTTCGGCTGAAGTACTTGGTGCATTTGCCTGTCCAGTTGAAACACCACCTGATATTTCGCCTTTTGAATTATCTGATTTATAATATCCGCGTTCTGCCTTATTTTTTTTGCTGGATTCGGAATCTTTTGATTTTACATCTTCGTCAGATTCTAGTTTTTTCTGATCTGCTAATACATCGCCTGCAACTGAGAATTTTCCCGGACTACTTTCTTTTTCTCTAGCATCTGTTGCAATAACTTTATCTGTAATAGTTGCATCTATGTTAGCTGTTTTAGAATTTTCTAATTCAACTATTTCTTGTTGTTCTTGTAATACTTCTTCAACAATTATATCGTCTGCAATAATTGGAGCAATAAATAGAGTTCTGGTATTATTACTTTTTTGAATTTCTTGTTTTAATAATGCATTTTTTTCAGTAGTTTCGGATACGTCTTTTGTAAAACCTAAATTATCTAATTGTTTTGCACCGGTTTCGGGTTGGGTCTCTTTAGGTTTATTTTTAATAACATCATCCGCAACATAATTGGTTTCTGATGGAAGTAATAGTATTAAAGATGTTAGCGCTACTGCTATAAATAAAGATGCAGCAGTTGCATAAAGCCAGATTTTATTTTTTTTTGATATTTTATTAAAAATTTTTGAAACTACTTTTTCAGTTTCGTTTTCCAGTTCTTTTTCGTTTGAAAGGATAGAAATACCTTCAATATAATCAGTGCACAATTCGCAATCGGCAAGATGATGCTCAACAACTCGAATTTGATCTCGAGAAAGAATTCCTTTCTGATAATCCCATAACATTTGTTCTTCGGGACAATCAGAAATTTTAAACGATATGTTTGATTTACTGAGCATGGGTTTTTGTTAAGTAAATTTTTAAATTTCGTTTTCCGTTTTGAATAAAGCTTTTTACATCATTTAATGTAAAGCCTGTTATTTCTGCTACTTCAACATAACTTTTATCTTGTATATAAAAAAGTTCGATGCAAGTGCGTTGTTTGTCAGAAAGGGTATTCATCGCTTCGGGTAATTTTGAAATATTAATTTCTGTTTCGTCTTTTTCGTCATGATGCGGAACAGTTCCATTTTCCATAAATGATTTCTCGTCATTTATAAATCTATTGGAGTTTTTAAACTTTGTTTTTTCTGAACGGATATACATTAAGCATTGATTTCTTGTAATCATATGCAACCAGGCTTTAAAACATTTTACTTCGAACCTAAGTAAAGCTTCTATCAGTTTCTCAAAAACAAGCATTGTTATATCTCGTGCTTTTTCTTTATCTCGCAAATATTTTAGACATACAGAAAAAACAAAAGAGGCATATCGTTCAAACAAACGTCCAACAATTTCCGAGTTTTTTGTTTGTCGGTATTGCTCGATGAGTTCTTCATCAGTTTCAGACGTACGTTTGAATATCTTAAGCAAAGAGTTGAATTTTATTATTCAACTGTAAAAATACAATTTTTACACCAAAAGAAATCAACAAGAATTTTTAAAGATCTTTTTACAGAAATTATTTATTAATTTTACAATATATAACATTTTAAAATTTAAACTATGATACATCAACTTCCTGCTTTAAAATTCGATTTAGATGCTTTAGCCCCAGTAATCAGCAAACAGACGCTAGAATTTCATTATGGAAAACATCATCAGGCCTACGTAAATAATTTAAATAACCTGATTAAAGAAACAAAATTCGAGAATTCAACTTTAGAAACTATTGTTAAAGAAGCTGATGGTGGAATTTTTAATAATGCTGCTCAAATCTGGAATCATACATTTTATTTTGAAGCTTTTTCTAAAAATGGAGGGGGAGAACCTTCAGGAAAAATTGCCGCTTTAATAGCAGATAACTTTGGTTCATTTGCTGATTTTAAAGAAAAATTCGCAAAAGCTGCTGTAACACAGTTTGGTTCAGGTTGGGCTTGGTTAGTTGTAAAAGCTGATGGCAAACTTGATATTATTCAGACTTCAAATGCAGCTTGTCCAATTAAAGATGGTTTAAAACCATTATTAACTTGTGATGTTTGGGAACATGCATATTATTTAGATTATCAAAACCGCCGTCCTGATTATGTTGAGGCATTCTGGAAAATTGTTGATTGGAAAGTTGTAGAAAATAGATTATAATTAGGGATATTTAAAGCGAGGACTCTTTAAATATTATTACAATTTATTTAAAACCGTAATTTTTATTATTCTCATTAAAATCCGCTTCTGTAAAGGGTGGATTTATTTTTACATCTAAAAGTTTATATTGCTCAAAAAGACCTTTGTCGTCATATACTTCTATGAAAATAGGGAGATACGTTGATTTATCAATTAACATTGTTAATTTTTTAGCATAGTCATTTGTAATATTTAAAACTGTACCAATTGGAACTAATTCATTAAATTCTTTAAATTTTGGATTTCTTTCTATTATATGATATTCGCTAATATGAAGTTTTCTTGCTAAAGATGTTACGTTACAATTTTCTTTTACTTTATATGAAATTATTTTAAATGAAGGATTATTTAATTCAATTTTATAACAAATTATACCATCAAGCGTGATTTCACCTTTATAAAAAGCCAGATCTTTAATAGTCTCTTTGTTTTTTTCTAACAAATAGCCCAATATTTGTATAAAATAATCAAATCCTGCTTCGTAAATACTGTGATGTTGGGCCTCTCGCAAAATTGTACCCATAGGATCAAGTTCAAGATTAATCCAAGGAAAAGTTTTTGGACTTACAAGTGCTTTTTTGCTGTACTTTTCATTGATTAATACTTCCGCATTTGTTGGCGGTTTTAGTTGTTTATAATATATTTTAACTGGCGAAATCTGTTTTTTAATATTTGCTTCAACTATTTTAAATTCTGTTCCAATTCTTTCTTTGGAAATAATTTTTAATGAAAGCGTTTTAACGGATTTGGATTTCTCAAACATTTTATTTGTTATGTCAATAGCATTTTGACAATAACTAAATGATGAAAAAAGAAAAAGAAGAAATAATATTAAATATTTTTTAAGCATATTTCTAACTCAAATAATTAAACAAATATAATAAACTTATACTTCAGCTGTAATAGCTGGTTTAATTTTTACTATCGATTTCTTTTTCCATTTTCCTGTTCGATAATATATATATGAGAGTGTCATTCCGGATATCCAAGCCAACGGAATAGACCACCATATTCCATGGTATCCAAAATATTCAGACATTACCCATGCTAAAGGAATTCTAATTAACCATAATGAAAAAAGAGTAATAAGCATTGGAATAATTGTATCGCCAGCTCCGCGCATAACACCCATATTTACGAACATTGTTGAATAAACAATATAAAAGGCACTAACTATATATAAATATTCTTTTCCAATATTAATAACGTCTAAATCAGGAGTAAATGCTTTCATTAGCCAACCAGGAAAAATAAAAATGATAGAAGTAAGAATCATTGTTATTACCAAGTTCATTTTTAATGTAGCTGCATAACCTTTTTTAACTCTTTCTGATTTACCTGCTCCTATATTTTGACCAACAAAAGAAGATAAAGCCGCAGCTAAAGTCATAGCCGGGAGACTAGCAAACGAATCAATTCGTATTACTACAGAATAAGCGGCAATAACATTAGTCCCAAATGTGTTTACAATGCTTAAAAGAGCGATCATTCCTAATGAAACAAAAGTAATTTGTAGACCTGAAGGTAACCCGATTAAAATACTTTTCTTGAAAACAAATTTATCAAAGCTTAAATTAAAGAATGAAAATCTAATAATTTTATGTGTTTTGTTCAGATATATAATAGAAGTAATAAATGCAACACCTTGTGCAATTAAAGTCGCGATTGCTGCTCCGGCTATTCCCCATTTAAAAACTATAACAAATAATAAAACTAAAATAATATTTAGAACTGTTGATAGAATCAGGAAATACAAAGGTGTTTTCGAATCCCCTAAACCTCTTAATGTCGCAGCAACTCCATTGTATCCAAAAATAAAAGTAAGCCCACCCATATAAATTTGTAAGTAAAGAGAGGCTTGAGGTAAAATATCAGCAGGAGTATTTATAAATCTTAGAATCGGCTCAGCTAAATATATGCCCAAAAGAGTCATTAATATTGACGCAAAAAAGAGGAAAATGTTCATTGTATCTAATGAACGTTTTACCATATTTAAATCTTTAGCGCCAAAATATTGAGAAATAATAACTGTAAATCCTATTGAAAAACCAATTATAAGTGATATTAAAGTAAACACAATTGGGGCCGATGCACCCACTGCAGCAAGAGCTTCTTTTCCTAAATAATTTCCAACAATAACACTATCTACAATATTATAAAGCTGCTGGAAAGCGTTCCCAAGCAACATTGGCCATGCAAATTGTAAAATAAGGGAACTTTCTTTCCCAACTGTAAGATCTTTCAATTATAAAAATTTTGGCAAAGTTATGCTTTATAACAGTAAAAATGAAAAGATAATGTTAAAATTATTAAACAACTGGTTAAGATTTTGAAAATAAAAAAGCCCTGATTTTATCTATAATCAGGGCTTTTTTCAAATTCTTTATTTTTATATTTCAGAAATTAATTCTTTTATAATTAATGTCATTAATGGTTCTGCCTTTTCGGCAACATTTTGTACATCGGCATGTGTTACTTTTACGATTTTTCCAGGAACACCTAAGTCTGTTATTATTGAAATAGCAAAACAGGGAATCCCCATTTGATGAGCAACAATAACTTCTGGTACAGTTGACATTCCAACAGCGTCGCTTCCAATAACTCTAAAATATTTATATTCTGCTAATGTTTCTAAAGTTGGTCCGGTAACGCCAGTGTAAACACCTTTTTGAACTTTAATATTATTCTTTTTTGCAATTGCTTCAGCTTTTTTAATTAAACTTAAATCATAAGTTTCGCTCATATCTGGGAAACGAGCACCAAATTCTGGTGTATGTTTTCCTAATAATGGGTTTGGAATAAGGTTAATGTGATCATTAATTATCATTAAATCACCAATTTCAAATTCTGGATTTACTCCACCGCTTGCATTTGAAACTACTAAAGTTTTTATTCCTAATTTTTTCATTACACGAACTGGAAAAGTAACTTCCTGCATGCTATATCCTTCGTAAAAATGAAAACGACCTTGCATTGCAACAACTTTTTTTCCTGAAAGATTTCCAAAAATAAGTTTTCCTTGATGTCCTTCAACTGTTGAAACAGGAAAATTCGGAATATTCTGGTATTCTAAAACGTGAGTTATTTCAATTTCGCGAACTAAACCACCTAATCCGGTTCCTAAAATTATTCCAACTTCTGGAGCGCTATCTGTTTTTTCCTGAATAAATTGAGCTGATTGGTTTATTTTTTCTAACATATTCTGTAATTTGTTTATTAAATCTGTTTTTATCACCGTAAAGAAAATCAATTTCTATGGGAATATAAAATGCCGGCAATTCTTCTAATAAATTACCGTTTTGAGTCTCTCTTAATCTTAGCGAATCTTTTTCGGTGGTTATAATAATTTTATTTTCATCTTGAATTCCTTTAAATGCTGCTGAAATTTTAATGATATCTTTATTAGTAAAGATATGATGATCTTTAAAATTTAAATGGGTTATTGAAGATGAAAAACGTTTTATATGATTAATCAGATCGTTTGGACTTGCAATACCCGTTACTAAAAGAATACTATATTTATTTTTTGTGAAATTATAGTTTATCGCAGAAATTCTTCCAGGAAAAAGTGTTACTGGGTTTTTATATTTAATTGTTGTAAAATAGAGAGTTTGATATGGAAAAAGTTGCAAATCTTTTTCTAAAATTCGTCTTTCAATGGGTTTAATTTCGCAAGGCATTTTAGTTACAATAACAATATTTGCGCGTATTTTATGATGTTCACCTTCTCGTAAATTACCGTAAGGTAAAAGATGATCGGTGTTGAGTGGTCTGTTAAAATCAATTAATAAAATTGATATTCCGGGTTTTACATATCTGTGTTGAAATGCATCGTCTAACACAACAACCTGAATTTTTTTTTCTTTATCAGAAATTAGTTTGTTTATTCCGTGAACTCTGCTTTCGTCAACAATTACAGAAATTTCGGGATGATTGTTTTTAATTTGTAATGGTTCGTCGCCTGCTTCTTTTGTTGTAGAATTTAAATTTACTTCGCGAAATCCTTTTGTTTTTCTCTTATATCCTCTACTTAGAGTTGCAATTCGAAAATCGTATTTTAATAAACCAGCAATATATTCTACGTGTGGAGTTTTTCCTGTTCCGCCAACCGTTATATTACCAATACTTATGATTGGAATGGCAAATTCGTGTGTTTTCAGTATGTTTATATCAAAGAGTAAATTGCGAAAACTAACTATAAACCCATAAAGCAATGATAGCGGGTAAAGCAGTATTCCGTATTTTCTTTGTTTGCTCGACATTTCAAAAATGAAAACGTGCTAAGATAGTAAAGTTCAATTAATAAAAAAAAATGTTGTTTACACATCTTCTGAAAGATGCTTAAAGTCAGGTATTTCCTTAATGAAAGTAATTTCTCCGTTTTCAAAATTAACTTTACAGCATAGGTGCAATAACCCATTAGTAACTAAAAGAATATTTGTACGGGTAACAATGTTATATCTTCCGGCCTGAAGTAAAGTGTTATTTCCTGTTTTTACAGATGGGGCCTTACATTCTGCAAGTAAAAGTGGAATTCCGTCACGAGAAAAAACTACTAAATCGCTTCTTACAGAGTTATTGTTAACGGTAAAAGAATGTTCGAGTTTTATTAATCCCTCGGGATATTTTAAATCTTCTATAAGGTACCAAACTAAATGTTGACGAACCCATTCTTCGGGAGTAAGTGCGACAAATTTTTTTCGTAAACGATCAAAAACCTGCAATTTTTGCTGCCATTTTCTGAGCTTTAGAGGATATGTTGGGAAATTAAGTATAGTCATAAAATATTTGATGGCAAATTAAACCGTACTTCTTTCAACAAAAATACTCATTAATTTTTTTGAAATCATAAAGAATAACTTTTAGTTCGCTTTTATAATAATTCGTTACTTTTGTAAAAAGAATTTAAAATGAAAACAAAAGAAGAAATAATAGCAAACTGGTTGCCTCGCTATACTGGAAGACCGTTAAATGAATTTGGAGAACTTATTCTTCTTACTAATTTTCAGCTTTATGTTGAGTTATTTGCTCAATGGCATAACGTTCCTATTGTTGGTTTAAATAAACCTATGCCAAATGCTAGTGCTGATGGAATTACAATAATAAACTTTGGAATGGGTAGTCCGAATGCTGCAACAGTAATGGATTTATTGGGAGCTATTCATCCAAAAGGAGTTTTATTTCTTGGGAAATGCGGTGGCATTAAAAAGAAAAATCAATTAGGCGACCTTATTTTACCTATTGCTGCAATTAGAAGTGAAGGAACATCAAATGATTATTTACCACCCGAAATCCCTGCTTTACCAGCATTCTCGTTGCAACGTGCAGTGTCTTCGGCTATACGCGATCACCAGCGCGATTATTGGACAGGAACAGTATTTACTACAAATAAAAGAGTATGGGAGCATGATGACAGGTTTAAGAGATATCTTGAAAAAACCCGTGCAATGGCTATTGATATGGAAACTGCCACAATTTTTGTTGTTGGTTTTGCAAACGGAATTTCAACAGGTGCATTACTCTTAGTATCTGATCAGCCAATGATTTCAACAGGAATTAAAACTGCTGAAAGTGATCAAAAAGTAACAGAAAAATTTGTTGAAGATCATATAAAAATTGGTATCGATGCTTTAAAAGAAATCAGAAATGATGGTCGTTCTGTAAAGCATCTTCGTTTTGATGATGCGTTTTAATTATGACTTACGAGCAAATAATAAAGGAACTTAACAATAAGATTTATAAACCCATTTATTATTTAATGGGTGACGAAGCTTATTATATAGATAAGGTTACCGATTATATTGCTAACAATGTGCTTACAGAAGCAGAACGCTCATTTAATCAAACTGTTTTATATGGTAAGGATATTGATTTGGGCGCAGTAATTACAACGTCACGTCGTTTTCCAATGATGTCAAATTATCAGGTTGTTATTATTAAAGAGGCACAGAATATAAAGGGAATTGATGGGAGCGATGGACCGGGGAAAAGTAAAAAACCAAATTCATTTCTTTTATATGCCGAAAACCCTCCTAAATCTACAATACTTGTCATAAATTTAAAATATAAATCATTAGAAAAAAATCGCAAACTTTATAAATTACTCGAAAAAACCGGAGTTATTTTAGATAGCAAAAAACTTTATGATAACAAATTACCTGAATGGATTTCGGGATATGTTGCTCAAAAACAATTAAAAATTGATCCAACAGCAGCAAATTTAATAGCAGAAAGTCTGGGAAGTGATTTATGTAAAATTGCGAACGAAATTGATAAACTTTTTATAGTATTGCCAAAAGATATAAAGACGATTACTTCTGATTATGTTGAAAAATATATTGGTATCAGTAAAGAGTTTAATAATTTTGAATTGCAGAGAGCGATAGGATTTAAAGAATTTTTAAAAGCAAATAGAATTGTTAATCATTTTGGAAAAAACATAAATGATAATCCTATACAATTTACTATAAAAGTATTATTTGACTATTTTGTTAAGATTTTAATTTATCATAGTTCTCAAAATAAATCAAGAGAAGTACTGGCTCCTGCAATGGGGGTTAATCCTTTTTTTATTGAAGAGTATGCAAAGTCTGCAAGAAATTATTCTGTACAAAAAGTAGTGCAAAATATAAGCATAATAAGACAATTTGATTTAAAGTCTAAAGGCGTAAATTCTGGACGAACAGAACCTGCTGAACTTTTAAAAGAATTAGTTTTTAGATTAATGCATTAGAAATGCATTAAAGCAGTTGATTAATCTTAGTTACTTAAAAAAGTTATATAAATACCAGTAATAATCGCTGTTGTAATTACACCACTAATATTGGCTCCAATAGCATTTGGTAAAATAAAAGCTTTAGGATTAACTTTTGAAACTTCCTTTTGTGCAACTTTAGCAGTAGTTGGGACACAGCTAACAGCCGCAATTCCTATAGTAGGATTGAATTTTTTGCCTGAGGTCCAATATAAAATATAACCGCCAAGTATGCCTCCAACACCTGATAATAATAGAGCAATTATTCCCAAAACTAATAAAATAAGAATTTTAGGATCTAATAACAAATTAGCATCACATAAAACTCCTAATAACAATCCTAATAAAAATGTTGATCCATAAAGCAATGGACCTGTTATAAAATTATATATATGTGTTAAGCCCGATTCTCTTATTGCTACTCCAACAAAAAGTGACAAAAATAGTGGTGATGCTACCGGAAACAAAAAGCAAAGAATTATACACATAGCAACAGCAAAAGTAAGCTTCATGCTAGAGTTAATTGGTTTTTTATTTCTTCTTTTTGGTGCTTCTGGTTTTATTCCTCTGATATGTTTTGGGATCATTAATCTTATAAGATAAGGGTAACCGCCATAAGTTAAACCAAGATATAAATAAGCAACAACTGTTATTGGTACAAAAAGGTGTTTTGCAAGACTTAATGATGTAAACAAAACCATTGGACCATCGGCACCACCAACCATGGCAATTGATGCCGATTCTTTGAGTGTTAGTCCAAATAAAACAGCAATTGGGATTGTTAAAAAGGTGCCTAACTCGCCAAACATTGCTAAAAACATACTTTCAAACGGACGATCTAATAAATAGCTAACATCGAGCAAAGCGCCTATCCCCATGAAGACAAAACATGCAATAAGGCCATTACTAAACATAAAAACATAAATTGGCTGCAAAAAGTCAATCTGCATTATATTCATTAGCTCATCCGGTTCGCTAATTAATGGATCAAGAAATAAGTTGCCCATTGTACCATCTGGCAAAAACATTACACTTGCATTTATTGCCGACATACCTATTCCCATTGGTATCATTAATAATGGCTCAAGAATTCCTTTCTTACCAAGGTAAACCAATAATGCTCCTAATAAAATGAGAAGTATTCTAACTATAGCTAACATTGGTTCAGAATTGGCAATAGTACCAAACCCCTGAAACAATTTAAAAAAATCAATGCTTTCCATTATTTAATCTTGTATTAAAATTGCTCGAACAGCATATTTAGCGGGATTCATTAGCAGGAATAAAATGATCATTAATTCCTTTATAAAAATCTATTAAATCGCAATCCACTTCTTCTTCGCTGGCCTTAGCTAATGAATAAATATTATGATTGTGAATATTATGAATTCGTCTGGCTCTTTTAACTATTATTTTTGCTTTTTCGTCGAATAAGCTATTAAGAACAACAGAAGTTAGCATTTTACGAATCATAAATATTATTACTGCAACTATCATTGCAATAATAAACGAAAAGCCAAACATTATTAATGTTTTTATATATACATCACTCATTATTTATTTGTAATTTACGTTCATAATAAACTACAAAATTATCTTATTGGAGATTTTAAAAGAATGATTTTTACTTCTCAAATATATACTATAAAGCCAATTTAGCTATATTTAAAGAACTATATAATATTAGTTGGTAAGCAATACGAATTTTAATGTTCTTATTTTAAGTGTTAAATATATTATTCAACTATCATTCTTCCTGTAATACTTTTTCCTTTTTTTCGATTTATCTGAATAAAATATAGTCCAGGAGTATATTCTGAAATTGCTAGTTTAATCTGGTTTTCAGTACTAATTGAGTTTACTGAATGAATTATTTTTCCTTGTATGTCAACTACTTTTAATTCGTCGCCTGATTTAAAGTCGTATTTTATTGTACAGGTTTGGCTTGCAGGATTAGGGATAATTCTAATTTCATTATTTGAATCAATATAGTTACTTCCTGTGCTATGATATAATTGCCAGTTTCTTATGCCGAATGCATATTCGCCTGTTTTTATACTGTCTGATATAATATAGCCTAATGAATTTGTTCCTGTTCTTGTGCTTGGAACAATATTCCAGTCTGATGAAGTTCCTTGACGATATAATAAAACAATAGAATCTGCAACATTTGTTAAAAGCTGCTGATCGAGGTATCCATTATTTATACTACTTAATTTACTGAAATAGAATTTACCTTTCATAACAAAATTACCCGGAAAAAGGCCATCAATTTTCCAATATCTTTCATGTGAAATAATAACACCAGGGATTGGGGTTTTAAAATCATCAGGTGCAACCCAGTTGTGCTCAGCGCGTACAAATGCTGAGTCTGTAACATTAGATACAACTCCAGTAAAATATGTTTGATCGAAACTATATGTGCCAATTGTTTTTATTGTTTTATATGTGTCGCTTGTTGCATCGTCGGTTTTTTCATATAAATCCATAAATGTACAAACTGGCATAAAAGGTATTGTATAAGTGGCAGAACCCAATCCGCCTGAAATATCTATTATTCTGGAGGTTTTATTCCATAAGCTATCTATAAAAGTAATTTCTAATCTATTGCCATTTGAGTATGATGATCGTCCACGCAATTTTTCGCGAACGTATACTGTAACATCAAAGTTTGATGCATTTGGAACAAAGTTAAATGAGTCGACTGCAAAATGTGGAAAGCCAGAAGTAAAAACCCAGTTGTCAAAAAACCCACTTAAATCCATGCCAGATCTGGTGCTTAAATAATCGCGCATTTGTGCTGAACTTATATCTTTAAATTTAAAAGTTTCAAGCATGTCTTTTACACATGCGTAAAAAAGGCTGTCTCCTATATGTGATCTAAGAGTTTGAACTACCAAACTTCCTTTATCATATGAAGACGATCCATAAGTTATGCTATCTGGTACCTGGTTTAATGTTACGTAGTCACCTTCTTCGATTTGGTTATATCTAAGTACTTTATTTAATTTTACGCGTTTATTTGTTAAGAAAGTGTTTTTCCCAAAAAATGCTTCTTCATAAACCATTTCCGAAAATGTTGCCCACCCTTCATTTATCCACATATCCTGTGCGGTGCTGCACGTTATTAAATTCCCAAACCAAGAATGAGCAAGCTCGTGTGTGTAAAGTCCTTCATAAGAGGTGTTTCCATTAATACAAAAATTTGGATATGCAACAGATGTGGCATGTTCCATGGCACCTGAGTCAAAATCAACGCCTACATAACCAACGCGCTCCCATCTGTATGGACCAAATTTACTTTCGAATAATGTTAAAATATTCTTTAAATTAACAAAAGACAGAACAGCTCTTAATGAATCCTGTTGTCTTACCCAAAGTTGAATAGGAATTATTCCTTGTAATCCAGCAAATGTATCAGGAACTAAAACATAATCATCAACTGCAACTGAAGCCAGATAGGTAGGAATTTCGTTTGCAATTGCCCAATGAAATTCACTTTTCCCGGTACACATACAATTTGTATCTTTACCTAACAACGTGCCATTGCAAACAGCAACATGCCCTGAAGTTGCCTGAACAAGTATCCTGAAATCATATGTTGCTCTGTCGGTAAAATTATCATTGCAGGGAAACCAACATCTTCCAAAATTATGGGGAATAGCTTCAAAACCTACCCCAAGATTATATGCAGAATGCGATGTAAATTTAAAACCGCCCCAATGACTTGCTCCGGGATCTTCCTGAGGATATCCATAATAATGTACCGAAACATTTAAAGTGTCATTTAAGTGAGCAACTTGTGAAAGTGGGAGAGAAAGCAATGTGTCGTCATAATCCCAGGTAAGTTGTTTGTTTCCGTTAATGATTACAGAGTCAATAAAAAAAGATAATAAATCAAGTTGTATATTATGTAAATTATCTATTTTAGGTACAATTTTTAATTCTGTATAGCCCGTAATAAATTTATTAGTAATGTCAGTAATGTCCAGATGAATATTGTAATGTAATACATTTATTGAATCGGCGTGATATGATTTTTGAGAAAAACCGGTTGTGTTAATTATCAACAATAAAAAAATTGCGATAAATAATTTTGCTTTAGGTTTCATTGTACGTAGGTTATTATTTAATACAAATTTAAGCAATAACAGTTGATTTAAGATTTTATTCTTTTGAAATTTTAATTTGGGTAAAATCGATTATGGCTACCTTGCATTTATTTGTTTAGAAATAAAAAGTGGTTAGTACGCCGCAGCCGGTGGGCACTAACTGCAGAAATGGAGTTAGTTAATTACAATTTAAAATTACATAAAACAATAAAACCCCACCGTTTCCGGTGAGGTTAATTTATATTGAAATTAAACTTTTATTAAAGATTAAAATCTACGATTGCCACCTTCTCTATTGTAGCCACCGCCGCCGCCGTTGTCTCTATGACCACCGCCGCCGTTACCGCCTCTGTAGTCACCTCTTGGTGGACGACTGCCTTCTTTTTTCTCTTCAGCTTTATTTACAACAATTTTACGGCCACCGATTTCAGCTCCGTTCAATTCGTTAATAGCTTTTTGAGCTGATTCGTCATCAGACATTTCAATAAACCCAAAACCTTTGCTTCTTCCTGAGAATTTGTCAGTAATGATCTTTACAGATGTTACTTCACCGTATTCTTCAAAAAATTCTTTTAATTCAGTTTCCTTTACGCTAAAGGGAAGACTTCCAACAAAAATGTTCATAATTACCTTGTTAATTTAAATGAATAAAAATTTTGTCAAAAATAAGCTATTTTTAATTAAAAAACGATTGTTAGTAAATATTTAATAAAAAAAGTTTTAATACTGATATTTTTTACTGTCAACAGTAACTTCAATTATATCAGAATATGACAAAATCTCAATGCAGCCATTGGATTCGTTGTGAGCGACAAATCCATTATCGTTAAAAGACTTATAATCATTTATAGGAATAAAATATATAAAACTTTTTGTTTTTAGCAGAAATTGATGCTTTGCTTCAATCAAAAGCTTCGAAAATTCCTTATATGTGAATTTATTTGTTGTCATCTAAGAATATTTATACTAACTAAACGAAAAAAGATGAATTTTGTTTGTGAAGTTACAAATAATATTTAGTCTTATTATTTCATCTATATGTTTTAAAATTAACTTTGCATTATGCAAAATGCTTCGTATCCTTTAAAGCTTGATCAGATTCACGAACTAGACAATTTGGAATTAGTTGCTGGTAGCGTAGTTGAAGGGTTTATTACAGGATTACACAAAAGTCCTTTTCATGGCTTTTCGGTAGAATTTGCTGAACACCGAATATATAATACAGGTGAGAGTACCAGGCATGTTGATTGGAAACTTTTTGGAAGAACAGATAAATTATTTGTAAAAAAGTTTGAGGAAGAAACAAATCTTAGAAGCTACATAGTAATTGATACTTCATCTTCAATGCTTTTTCCATATAAGGATAATAAAAAGGTGTCTAAACTTACTTTTTCTGTTGTTTCGGCAGCTGCAATTATTAATTTGTTACGCCGACAACGTGATGCTGTAGGGCTAACGCTTTTTAGTAATGAAATTGATTTGCAAACTCCATCACGCTTATCTTCTGTTCATGCGAGACATCTTTTTAATGAGCTCCAAAAGCTTATTAGTCCAGATTTTACTGCTTTAAAACGTACAACTTCTGCGGCAAAATCGTTGCATTTAATTGCCGAAAACACACATAAACGTTCGCTGATAATACTTTTTACCGATATGATTTCTTCTGAAGATCCTGAGGAAATATTTGCTGCACTTCAGCATTTAAGGCATAAAAAGCATGATGTAATATTATTTCATGTTATTGATAAAAAATTGGAACAGGATTTTTCATTCGGTAACAGGCCATTCCGTTTTATAGATATGGAAACAGGAGTAGAGTTAAAGCTTAACCCTAATAATATTAGAGAAGAATATACTATTGCAATGAATAAATTTATGAGTCAGCTAAAATTAAAGTGCGGACAGTATAATATTGATTTAGTAGAAGCTGATATTAATGAGAATTTTAGCGAAGTGCTTCAACCTTTTATTCTGAAGAGAGGTAAGTTATTTTAGTGCTTTTTTGTAATTCTATAACGAAGAACAGTTTCTTACGAAGTAAAATCTATATTCTAAACCAGATCCTTCATTCCGTTACACTTCTCCGCCGCGGCGGACAGGATGACAAAATAACTGGTTTGATTTTACATTAAAGAATCTGGCATTTTGGGAATCGAGAGAAGAAGTTTTTGAGAATTTTCTTTATCAATTTTTAATTGATCGGTTAATTCTTTCAGGCCATTAAATTTTATTTCGGCTCTTAATTTTTCAATAAAATAAATTCTTATTGGCATATTATATATGTCTCTCGAAAAATTAAAGAGATTTATTTCTATTGTCTTTTTGTGAGTTTGATTTTCAATTGTTGGTCTAAAGCCAATATTTAGCATGCCAGGGTAAATTATTCCCTCAAGCTCAGCGTATGCAGCATATACTCCATTTGAAGGAAGTAATTTTAATTCATCGTTTAATTTAATGTTAGCGGTTGGAAACCCAATTTTTCTTCCATTTTTTAATCCTTCAACTACATTTCCGGAAATAAAATAATCGTAACCTAACATTTTGTTTGCTTGGTTAATATCTCCAATTTCGAGTGCGTTGCGAATTTTTGTTGAGCTAACATTCAGGCCATTAAAATCTAACGCTTCAACTTTGTGTAATTCAAAATCGAATTGCTTTGCAAATTCTCCCAAAGTGTCGAATTTTCCAGTGCGTTCTTTGCCAAATTGATGATCGTAGCCCACAACTAAAGTTTTAACACCTATTTTATCTACTAATATATTTTTAATATACTCTTCTGAACTTAAGTTTGCAAAATCTTTAGTAAAAGTTTGGCAGTATACATATTCAATGCCTAATCGGCTCATTAAAAGCCTCTTTTCTTCGAGAGTATTTAATAGGTTAAAGGTCCCTTTTCCTAATACGTGACGGGGGTGTGGCCAAAAAGTAAAAATAACAGGAGTTCCATTTTTTTGTTTTGCAATTGAAATAGTTTGCGATATAACTTTTTGATGACCAAGATGCAATCCATCAAAAGTTCCTGTAGTAATTACAGGATGTTTCAACTTTAAGATTTCTCCGTTTTCTATTATTATCACGTTAAAAAATTTAAAATACAAAGATAGAACTAAAAATTACTGAAGAAAGCAACCTCTTTCTATTGAATAATCTTTTTGAAACTGTTTTGATTTTTTTATACTTTGATAGAGATATGATTTTTACCATTTACCTCGCTCTTGCCATAGGCATCTATTCGGAAAAGGGCAATGTAATTAAGTTAAGGGAATTTCTTTAAGTATTTTTGCTTTTATGTATCATCTACGAAGATGATCGTTGTTGTTTTTAAGATTATTATAATAATTGAACCTACTTCGACTTTGCTCAGCACAAGTCTACAAGGTTCTATAATAAAAAGATACTTGAAAAAAACGTGAATTCAGTTTTGAAGGTCGTAGATCTTCCATTTTTGTAAAATGCCTATAATAATGGATTAATAAAGGTTGTAGACCTTTCACTACAACTAGAGTAGATAAAATTTTAATTCTTTTCAGAGTTGTTTGTGATGCTTAACTTAATGACATTGATCTGAGGGTGTGTTGAAAATCAATTTATTCCCTTTAGGCCTGCCTGCCGGTAGGCAAGGTCTGGGCTAATTAAATTGATTTTAAAGTAAAAGCATTTATCATCATGTTAATTCGGTTTAAAATTCAAAACAGTTTCTTAATTTTGTTCGTTAAATAATTTAAATATGAAATCAAGTTTAATTTTTCTTGGAATTATAGTTTTACTATACTCCTGCAATAACAGTAATAACGGATATTCAATATCTGGAAAAGTAAACGGTGCTAATGGTAAAGTAATTTATCTTTCTTCGTCAAATAAAACAGATTCTGCAAAAATTGAATCTGACAATACTTTTAAGTTTGAAGGTATAATAACAGAGCCGGATTTTTTTAATCTGTATTTTGATAAATTAAATCCAATTTTATTATTTGTTGATTCTGTAGATGAAATTATTGTTGAAACTGATACTGCAAATTTTGCTAGCAAATATACATTAACTGGATCCAAAACCTCTGAACAAATAAGAGAGCTTCAGCAAAAATTAAATGCTTCTTTTTTGAAAATTCAAAGCATGTACGAAGAAAAAGTTGCAAAAGCTGATAGTGCAAGTATGGATTCAATGAGAACAATTTTTACCAATGAAAGTAATGCTATTGTTCAGAATCATAGACAAGAAGTGTTTGATTTTATTAAAAAGAACCCTTCTTCTTTTGCATGTTTGCCTGCAATTTATCAGTCATTTGATAGCAGAAATCCAGTCTTTAGCTATGAAATGGATGCTCCATATTATCACTTAATTGATTCGGCAATGATGGCTAAAAGCCCTAATTCTAAACATACAAAAGAATATCATAGTCAGATTGTAGAATTTAAACAACAATTTGCACAACAACAAATTCAGGATAATAAAATACCAGTTGGAATGGAAGCTCCGGATTTTGAAGTTCCATCGCCTGAAGGTAAAATGATTAAACTTTCTTCGTTTCGGGGTGATTATGTTTTGTTAGATTTTTGGGCTTCGTGGTGCTCGCCTTGTCGTCAGGAAAACCCAGCCGTTCTTCAGGCATTTAATCAGTTTCAGAAAAAAGGATTCAGAGTTTTTCAGGTTTCTTTAGATAAAGATAAAAATGAGTGGACAGAAGCAATACAAAATGATAATCTTTGGCAGTGGAAACATGGAAGCGATTTACAATACTGGAATTGTGTGCCAGCAAAACTTTATGGAGTTCAGAGTATTCCTTCAAATTTCTTAATTGATCCAAAAGGAAAAATAGTAGCTAAAAATTTAAGAGGACAACAATTAATAGATGCTTTAACTGAGATTTATAAGAAGAAATAAATTAAGTTTATTCAAAAAATATCTGAAAAATTTTAAACACTTTTTGACTGTTTTAATTCTTCTACCTTTATTGTCGGTAGGGCAGAATTACTTTCAACAACGTGTAGAATATAAAATATCTGTAAAGCTTGATGACACAAAAAACACCTTAAGTGCATTTGAAGAAATTCTATACAAAAATAATTCAACTGACACACTTTCATTTATTTATTTTCATTTGTGGCCAAATGGATATAGTAATACTTCAACCCCAATGGCTATACAAATGGAAAGAAGTAATAATTTAAAATTTTTGAATGCACCAGATTCTTCTCATGGCTATATTGACGGTATTGACTTTAAAGTTGATAACAAATTAGCAAAATGGTCTTATTTAAAAGACACAAATGATATATGTATATTGTATTTAAATGAAAAATTACTTCCAGGTAAATCGATAAATATTACTACACCTTTTTATGTTAAAGTTCCAGGAGATGATTTTTCAAGATTAGGACATTATGGTCAATCATATCAAATAACACAATGGTATCCTAAGCCTGCAGTGTACGACAAATATGGCTGGCATTATTTTTCATACTTAAATCAGGGAGAGTTTTATTCTGAATTTGGAAAATTTGAAGTCAATATTACATTGCCCCAAAACTATACTGTTGCAGCAACCGGAGTATTACAAAATCCGGAAGAAATTTTGCGTATTAATGAAATAGCTCAAAACACCAGAAATATAAATACATTTAACAATAGCGAAAATAGTTTTCCTGTATCTTCTAAAAAATATAAAACAATACAATTTATTCAGGATAGTATTCACGATTTTGCATGGTTTGCCGATAAACGGTTTCATATTCTTAAAAGTAATGTGGTTCTTCCTAATAGTAATAAAAATGTAACAACATGGGTGTATTTTACCAATATTGAAGGAAATTTATGGAAGAATGCAATAAATTATGTTGATAGTGCAATTTATTATTATTCGAAATGGGTTGGCGATTATCCTTATTCTAATTGTAGTGCAGTAGAATCTGCCTTGGGTGCAGGCGGAGGTATGGAATATCCAATGATTACTAATATTGGGTGGGGCGGTAATGCTGCTGCTCTTGAAAATGTAATTGTTCACGAAGTAGGTCATAATTGGTTTTATGGAATATTAGGAAATAACGAACGCGATAATCCATGGCTAGATGAAGGAATAAACAGTTTTTACGATCAGCGTTATACCTCAGAAATCAAAAAGAGCAATGGTATAGATTATATGAATTATCTGAATAAAATTTTAGGATTTACACCCGATTTTAAAATAGATTTCAATAAAATTGCATGCGATTATGTTGCCGGAATTGGTTCAGATCAGCCATTAAACAAGGCTTCAGAAGAATATTTACCAGAGAATTACGGATTGGTTTGCTATATGAAAGGTGCTTTAACCATGAAATATTTAAAAAATTATATTGGTGAAAAAGATTTTGATAAAGCCATGCAATATTATTATAACAAATGGCAGTTTAAACATCCTTATCCCGATGATTTAGAAAAAGTATTGGAAGAAAGTACTAATAAAAACCTCGACTGGTTGTTTAATGATATTAGTAATAATTGCAATTATTCTGATTATAAAATAAAAGGGTTTAAATTAAATAAGGATTCACAACAATGTGAAATAATAATTAGAAATAAAGGGAAATTAGATGCTCCGTTAAATTATTGTTTGTATAATGACAATAAAATTATAGAGTCTAAATGGACTGAAGGGTTTACTGGAAGTAAATCTTTTACATTTAATAACATTAATTGTGATAAAGTTTTAATTGACCCAAATAATTTAATTTTTGAAAAAAAACGATCAAATAATTATTCACGGTTAAATGGAGTATTAAAAAAAGCAGAGCCAATTCAAATTAAATTGTTAGGGATAATAGAAAATTCAACTAGGACACAGCTATGTTATACTCCTGTGCTGGGCTGGAATACGAGCGATGGATTAATGCCGGGTATATTGTTATATAATTCATTTTTGCCTGAGCGAAAAATTCAATACAGGTTTATGCCGATGTACGGGACTAATTCAGATAAATTGACAGGAATAGCCTATTACGAATATAATTTTCATCCAGGAATTTTAAATATTCAAAAATTAAATCTGTTTGAAGAGTTTACTACTTTTAATACAGGTAAAGAAGATGAATTAAGTACATGGAGAAAAACAGAAGTAGGAATAAATGTGTTGTTTAAAAGAAATGCGGTATTCCCATTACAGCAATGGCAAGCTTCAATAAAGGCTACGTATGCAACCGATTATTATGCTGACTCATTATATAATCTTTTTTTAAAAGCTTCAGTTGTATATAAAGATCATTCTAAAAGAATTCCCATTAGTGCTGAGTTTAATGCTGAATCTGGCCCAAATTACCTGAAAGCATATACCGACTTATCGTGGAGAATAAATTATAATGGAAGAAAAACGGGTTTTAGTGCAAGATTCTTTGGTGGAACTTTTATTTATAACAATAGTAATTATGGAATTTATAATTTCCGAATATCGGGAACTCAAAGCGATAAAGATTATTTATATTCTGAGGTTTTTCCAGATCGTACAGGCTCAACATCTTCAAAAAATTTATGGTCGCAGCAGTTTGTGAAAAATGATGGAGGGTTTGGAATTTATTCTCCAATTCAAACAAATAAATGGATGGCTGCATTAAATTTGGAAGCTGCATTTCCTGTGCCTTTGCCACTTTCATTATATTTTAATGTAGCCAATTATAAAAATGCAAAAACAGCTTGGGAAGGCTCAACAAGATTTCCATATGAAATAGGAATTGAATTTAAAGTAATTCCTGATATATTTGTAATATATTTTCCTGTAAAAATGTCAAAAGACGTAAAAAGTTCAAACGAATTATATACAAATGAATATGTAGAAAAAATCAGGTTTACACTTCGTTTATCTAAATTAGTGCCTTTCAAATACACATCTACATTACCAATAATGTTTTAATGACAAATAAAAAAACATACTTTTTATCTGATGCACATCTTGGTTTGCCAAACCATGCAAGCAGTCTTGTTCGTGAAAAACTACTTGTTAAATGGCTTGATGAGGTTAAAGTTGATGCAGAAGAAATTTATCTTGTAGGTGATATTTTTGATTTTTGGTTCGAGCATAAAAGAGTTGTACCCAAAGGATTTACAAGATTTTTAGGAAAACTTTCTGAGATTTGTGATAGTGGAATTCCTGTACATTATTTTACGGGTAATCATGATTTATGGATTTTTAATTATCTGGATCAAGAAACAGGTGTTATTTTACACCGAGAAAAATATATTAAAGAAATAAACGGCAAACGTTTTTTAATCGCTCATGGCGATGCATTAGGTCCAAAAGATACCGGATTTAAAATTTTAAAGAAAATATTTTTAAATAAAATAGTTCAATGGTTTTTTAAACGATTGCATCCAAATTTCACAATGTGGATTGGTATTAATTGGTCGCAAAGTAGCCGTTATCATGATAAATCAGAGAATTTAAAATTCCTTGGTGAGGATAAAGAGCGATTAATTATTTATGCAAAAAGAAAACTGGAAAAAGAACATTTCGACTTTTTTATATTCGGACACAGGCATGTTCCTTATGAATTTCAATTGAAAAATGATTCCAAATTTATTAACCTTGGCGATTGGATATCAAATTTCACCTATGCAGTATTTGACGGAAACGAACTGCATTTAAAATACTATAAAAAATAACATTAATTATTCTTTTCCTAAATTCTGAAAATCAAATCCTGAAGGACTTTGGAAAATTCTTAACCCGAATTGTGGCACAACTGCAAGTAAATGATCGAAAACATCTGCCTGTAGTGTTTCGAATGGTTCCCATTCATAGTATTTGCTAAAGAAATAAAGTTCAATTGGAATACCGCTCTCGTTTGATTGAAGTTGTCTTACTATCATTGTCATATCCTGCCTAATGTTAGGATTATCCTTTATATATAATTCAACATATTTTCTAAATGTTCCAATGTTTGTAAGTCTTTGTCCGTTTGCAGAGCTTGATAAATCAACAGATAAACCAGAGTTATATTTTGCCAACTCACTGCTTTTTTCAGTTAGGTACGATTCAATTAATTTGATTTTTTTGAGCGATGTTATTTCTTCCTCAGATAAAAAGTGAATACTTTTAATATCAATATTTATTGAACGTTTTACTCGTCTGGATTCAGAATCTTCAAGTCCTCGGAAATTAACAAAAGAATCCGAAACCAGCAGATATGATGGAACCATAGTTATAGTTTTGTCCCAGTTTAAAATCTTAACAGTGTGTAGCGAAATTTCGCTTACTGTTCCATCGGCGCCTTTTGAAGGTACGGTAATCCAATCACCAATTCTTACCATATCGTTAGCAGAAAGTTGAATCCCTGCAACAAGTCCTAATAAAGTATCTTTAAAAACTAACAGAAGTATTGCTGCCAATGCTCCAATTCCCGTTAAAAAATAAGCCGGATTTTTATCAAGTAAAAGCGATAAAACTAAAATTGCTCCGACAGAAAAATTAAAAATATTAATAACTTGTAAAAATCCTTTTATAGGACGTTCTTTTGAAGAAGGGATTCTTAAATAAATTTCATTTAGTGCTTTTAAAAATGAATTTATAATAAACATTACAACAATTATCAGGTAGATTATTGCACTTGTTTTAAATAAATGTATCCATCCGGGATGTCCGTAAAAAGCAACTGTTGATGAATAATAAATAATTACTGCCGGCACTAAATGCGAAAATCGATGAAAAACCTTTTTTTCTAATAAAACATCATCCCAGTTATTTTTACTTCTCTTAACTATTTTACCTACAATAACAAGTATAATTTCTTTTGTGATAAAATTTATAAAAACACAAACTAAAGCAATTATAACTATTTCAATTGCAATTCTAAGTCCAGATGCCCAATAGTCATTAAGACCCAAGCCTATAAGCCATGATTTAATACTAACAGCGAATTCTTGTATCATATTATTTACTATTATTCTGAAAATTAATTCTTTTATTTATAAAATGTAACTGCAAAATTAATTGCTTTAAAGAAATTATACAAAGTTAAGTTATTTAGAATAATTCTTTTTAGATTTGTGTAAGTAAAACAATTATAAATATGACTTCTTCAGAAATATCGCCCGAAACTGAAAAACAAATATCCTTTGATGACTTTAGAAAAGAAGTTCTTCACGATTATTATGTTGCAGTATTAAGTCGCAAGTTGAGTATTACAGGCCGAAAAGAAGTGCTTACAGGCAAGGCTAAATTTGGAATTTTTGGCGACGGAAAAGAAATAGCTCAGATAGTAATGGCCAAGAATTTTAAAAATGGTGATTGGCGTTCGGGTTATTATCGCGATCAGACTTTTATGCTTGCCTCTGGAATGTTAACTCCTGAACAATTTTTTGCACAACTTTTTGGTGATACTGATATTCGAAATAATCCTCATAATAGCGGACGATCATTTAATAATCATTTTAGCGTTGCAAATATAAATTCAGATGGTTCTTGGAAAAATTTAGTAACACAGAAAAATTCTGCTGCTGATTTGTCACCTACTGCAGGACAAATGCCTAGATTAACTGGTTTAGCCTGGGCTTCAAAATTATACCGACAAAATCCAGAATTAAGTCAATTTACTTCTTTTTCTGACCATGGTAACGAAGTTGCTTTCGGAACAATTGGTGATGCAAGTACATCTGAAGGTCACTTTTGGGAAACAATAAATGCAGTAGGAGTTTTACAAGTTCCAATGGCATTATTTATCTGGGATGATGGTTATGGAATTTCTGTACCGAAAAAATATCAGACAACAAAACAAAGTATTTCTGAATTGTTACGAGGTTTTGAAAAGGACAACAGAGGCGGAATTTTAATTTATAAAGTTAAAGGTTGGGATTATGTTGGAATGGTAAAAACATTTGCCGAAGGAGTTGAGCGTTGCAGAAAAGAACATATTCCGGTTATTTTTCATGTCGAGGAAATGACTCAACCACAAGGACATTCAACTTCCGGTTCTCACGAGAGATATAAATCGCAGGAAAGACTAGCTTGGGAAATTGATTTGGATCCAATTACAAAAATGCGTGATTGGTTAATTGAAAAACAAATTGCAACACCAGAGGAATTAGATAAAATACAAGATGATGCAGAAAATATAACAAAAGCTGCAAAACAAAAAGCCTGGAACGATTTTACCGAACCAATTAAACGCGAAAGAGATGAGTTGATAAGGATTATTGACAATCGTACATGCATGTGTAAGCGTGAACATATTGATAAGGTAAGTATAATTACAGATAATTTAAGGAAGATTGTTAACCCAATAAGAAAAGATATTTTCAGTTCTTCCAAAAAAATACTTCGCCATGTTTGTCTTGATTGTAACATTAGGAAAAAGTTGCAGGAAGATATTCAGTTTTGGTTAAAAAGAAATTATGTTGATGCAAGAATTCGTTATAATAGCCATTTATACATTCAGACAGATAAATCGGCATTAAAGGTTAAAGCAATACCTGTGCTTTTTAATGAAAATTCTGTAATGGTTAATGGTCGCGAAATATTAAGAGATAACTGGGATTATTTATTTAGTAAAAATCCTTTGTTAGTTGCATTTGGCGAGGATGTTGGAAATATTGGAGGAGTAAACCAATCATTTGAAGGATTACAAAAAAAATATGGCGAGATTAGAATTAGCGATACAGGTATTCGCGAAACAACAATACTCGGACAAGGAATAGGAGTTGCTTTACGAGGTTTGCGCCCAATTGTAGAAATTCAGTATTTTGATTATTTGTTATATGCTTTGCAAACTTTAAGTGATGATTTAGCATCATTGCATTTCAGAACCGCAGGTGGACAAAAAGCCCCGGTAATAATATCTACACGTGGTCATAGGCTCGAAGGAATCTGGCACTCTGGTTCACCTCTAAGCATGGTTATAAATTCCATTCGTGGGGTATATGTTTGTGTTCCCCGTAATATGACTCAGGCAGCAGGATTTTATAACACTTTGTTACAAGCCGATGATTCTGCAATTGTAATTGAACCATTAAACGCATACCGTTTAAAAGAAAAACGTCCCGAAAATATTGGTGAATTTAAAGTTCCGCTAGGAGTTCCCGAAATATTAACAACAGGTACTGACGTAACGCTTTTAACCTATGGCTCATGTGTCCGCATTGCACAAGATGCGGTAGACCAGTTAAAAGAATTTAGAATAAATGTTGAGTTAATAGATGTTCAAACACTTTTACCATTTGATGTGAATAATGTTATTGTCGAATCTGTTAAGAAAACGAATAAAGTAGTATTCTTCGATGAAGATGTACCGGGGGGAGCAACTGCATTTATGATGCAAAAAGTTCTTGAAGAACAAGGAGCATTTCAATACCTAGATGCAGAGCCAATAACAATTACAGCTCAGGAACATCGTCCGGCTTATGCTTCAGATGGTGATTACTTCTCGAACCCAAATGCCGAAGATGTGTTTGAAGGAATTTATGATTTAATGCATAAATATAATCCGGGAAAATATCCGCAGATTTATTAGAAATATTATAGTTTATTTCATTAAACACATTTGGCGCAAGCGTCCGCTCAATGTCATTGACTTAAGAAAATTTCATTTCGTTAACCCATTTGCTTACTTCTCGATACGCTTTGCTACTCGAAGTGGCAAATAGCAATTGTTCCTCCGCCGTTATGCGGCGGAGGAACAATCTAGTATGCTAGTTCGAGTTCAATCGAGAACTACAGGAAGCCTGAGCTTAAGTCAATGACATTGAGCGTCCGCTTGTGCCACTAATGAATATTGTATAAAAAATAAAGGTCTTGTAATTTATTCCTGGTGTATTATGACTAACCATGTACATATGATAATTTCAAGCAAGCAGGATGAGGTAAAGGATATAATGCGGGACATGAAAAGTTATACATCCAGAATGTTAAAACAAATAATAGAAAAAAATCAACAGGAAAGTAGAAAAGAATGGATTCTAAAAATGATGGTAAAAGCTGGAACTGAAAACAAAAATAATAATGATTTTCAATTATGGCAACAACATAATCACCCTATTATTTTAGATACTATTTTTTTAATAGATCAGAAACTAAATTATATTCATAATAACCCCGTTTTTGCCGGATTTGTTGAAAAACCTGAAGAATATTTATATAGTAGTGCAAGAGATTATGCTGGATTAGAAGGGTTAATTGAGATTACGATAATTGAATAATATTGTGGTAATGGCACAAGTGGACACTTGCGCCAAATGTGTATTGTGGTATTGGCACAACTGGCTGTTGCGCCAAATGTTTTTATTTTTTATACTAGTCAAATTTTTATTAAGGGTTAAAAGTTGTTAAAGTACTTGACAAATGTTCTTTCAGTTTGTAAATTTGTAATGAAAATTAATTTAAGAATTATGAACAAGATATTTTCATTAAAAATAATAGCTTTATTGGGATTTGTTTTTATGTCATTTAGCATTAAATCTCAAAACATTGAGGTGCCAGATAAAAGTAAAAACAATGAACCCGATGTTCAAATAAATGTAAACAGAGAATTAGATAAAGATGGAAATGTTGTGAAGTATGATTCCACATATTCTTGGTCGTGGAGTAGTGATGGAACACAAGGGAATTTCTTTAATGATTCAATAAATTTAAAATTCTTTAATCAGTTTGATCATAACAATTTGTTTGATGATCCATTTTTTAGCTCGTTTGGATTTTCAAACGATTCTTTAGCTAATAATAATTCGGCTAATTCAAATTTTGATGCATTACAAAAACAAATGATAGAAATGATGCAACGTCAGCAGCAAATGATGAATGAAATGTTTAATCAAAAACCATCCATAATTACCGAGCCTGACAAAAACAATGAGCAAAATATTGCACCGGAAAAGAAAGCTTCTGGTAATGGTATAGATATTTAACTTAAGTATGATATAATATTCTTAATAAAGATTAATTAATAATTGCTTTTTGGTAGCTATCGGCCTTGTGGCGAATGCTTTTAATATCTTCATTCGTTTGTAAAGTTAAAATCAACTTTAAAAATAATTAATCATGTATTTCTAGTTCTTTTAGAATATTCTTTAATTGAGAATTATATAATGATTTGATAATTGTCATTTTTTATTTTATTTAGTTATTTTATATTTGTTAGTTGTCATGTTATATCAAAAAATCTTTATTTAAAGTAAAATTTTAACTGTTTTTTATGGAATCAAAAAAAATAAACATGTCTAGGTTAATTTTCCCATTTAAAGGCAATTATCTAAGAACTATTATTGCATTTAGCATGTTGTTAAATGTCAGCTTACTAAAAGCACAGGAACCTAAAATAGAATTTGATAATGTTCGGATAGTAGGTGGAAAAATTATTTCTAACATTAAAAATAAGGAAGGAGGATCAAATATTGGTATTGCAACTGAATATACTGTTGATAAATACTTGTTTGGAACATCAGCTGATTTTAATTTGGCTAATAAAAAATTTGCCTCTGTAACATTTGATATTGGTGGTGGAATACCTCAGTATATTAGTGATGACATGGATTTTTTCCTTGGGATTTCAGCTTTATCAGTTAATTTGAATACGTATGGAGGAGGACCTTTTAATTCAGCAATTTTATTAAAACTCAGATTTAAGAAATTTGTATACGAAGGAAAAACTACTGTTTGGAATTGGCAAAAAGGTAAAGATCCGGTATTTAAAGAAAATGGATATTATGGTTTTTCATTTATAATAACTAAAAGTATGGCATTAGGATTCCAATATAAACTATATGCAGAAGATGCTTATAGTTTTAATATTCATTTTGGCTGGATATTTTAAATTATTATTTAAAGTCAGATGGCATTTTAATAGTTAAGAACTTGTTTTAAGTTATTTTATTAAAAAATAAAAACCTCACCATTAGATATTGATGAGGTTTTTTAATTGAATAAAATTTAAATTAAGCCTTTGCTTTAAATGCCTGAATTGTTCCAATAATCATAAATGCTAACATAACAACTTGAAAAATTATCCACCCAGGTGCAACTTCATCAAACGAAACGCTTGATGGTGATGCAATCATTAAACCGTCCCATAATATCATTATTGCGGTTAATGAAATTCCAATAATTGAGAAGACTTTCATTGTTGTTTTTTTAATTTTTATTAATGATAAAATAAAAACTACAATGTAAATTAAAAAGAAAGCCATTGTAATATAACCAGCTTCCATTGTTTTTTCATCATCATCGTTGCTGTACTGATAAGAATCATAGCTGGAAGACCCGTATGAATCGTAGCTATTGTAGTCATAGCTGCTCCATCTGGCACTCTGAACTTCCTCTGCATAAAATATTTCAACTCCTGCAAAGACAATTGTGAGTACTAATAATGTTAAGTAAAATGCTCGCATCATAATTGAAAAGTTTTAGGTTAATATAAAAAATAATTAAAAGTTTTACGGTAGATAAATAAAAAAGTTTTAGAGAATTTGTTTTTTGCTTTTTTATCAATTTTTAAGTAAAATCATATTTGTTTTGATACTTAAAAGAAGGAAGTAAAGGAAATATTCTAGGGTTTACATTCTTAACTCAGCTAAATATACCAAACTCCTTTTTGTATGTTATAAATTAAGTGAATGGCCTCCCTTGACTGAATAAGAATCGATATATGAATTTTTATATAAAAATTCAACATAGTTAGTTTTAAATTTTTTCTTGATGAATAATATTTTCTAGTGTTTTAAAACATTATTAAAAATAATGTTTATTTGTTAATTATTAGTTCAAAAAAAAATATATTTGTTATATGTTTTATTTATATTAAAAAACACGAATCAAATAATTAACCTTTTATGAAATTAAAATCAAGTTTTACAATTGTAATAATTACATTATTATTTTCCTCCAGTTTTAAATTATTTGCTCAAGATAACTTCATAACAACAGTAATTGGAGATCAAGTATGGATGGCTAAAAACCTAGATGTTGTTACATTTAATAATGGTGATTTAATTCCTGAGGCTAAAACAGAAAAAGAATGGAAAAAAGCTGCAGATGCAGGCACACCTGCTTGGTGTTATTACGATGGTTATGAGTCTAATGGCAACAAGTATGGAAAAATGTATAATTGGTATGCAATTACCGACTCCAGAGGGTTAGCTCCCAAAGGATGGAAAATTCCTCAAAAAGCAGATTGGGAAAAACTAATTAACAAATATCAAAATAATACTGCTCTTTTGTATTCTGTCTTAATACAAGGTGGTTTAACTGGATTAAATGTACTTCTTGGTGGTAGAAGATTGCCTAAAGGTGAATTTCAATATTTTGAAATTTATGCTACACTATGGTGTGCCAGTTTAACTGATAATGGTAAGTATTCATATTATTTAGAAATTGATAAGCAATATACAAAATCCAGTTTACGCGAAGGGGCAATGGGTTCTGGTAATTATGTTCGCTGTATAAAAGAATAATATATTTTATGAAATTTATATATTTACTTATTGTAGCAGTTTTACTATTTAATTGTAGAGAAAATGTAATTGCACAAATACTTACTCCAAATAAGCATGATAATCCTGCAGAAAAAAATTTTGCAGCACATATTGCATTATCTTATACATCTAATACTCATGTGCAGTATTATTCATTCGAAAGTGGATGTACGTATAGTAATAAATGGTTTGGTCTTCATTTGAAGTATGAACTTAGTGCAGCTGATATGTTCCGCAAAAAAGTGGAGTCAAAAGGAAGATTTAAAGCTATACCCGATTTTAATACACGCCTTGAGTTTGGGGGTGGTATTAATCTATATTCTCGCGAAGGCTCTGCAACATGTTTTGCTCAACTTGCAAGTAGTGAGTCTGATGGTATAATTAAAGAGTTATGGGGAGTGGGAAATGGCAATGCTACAGTTTATGGACAGATAAGAGGGGGTTTAGGTTTTATTAATGTAACTAATGTTACACATGCAATATATTCTCAACCACAATTTAATCCCACTGTTGGTCTTTGGGACCTACTAAGCGATTCAGAAGCATATGTCTTTGTTAAAACACCCTATCTTTTTATTGGATGGTGTAAAGTGAAAAAATTTCAAAAGGATTGTGGAAGCAATAGGGTTGGATTGCATAAACTTTATTTCGATTTTCTGTTTGGTAAACCTAAAATTATGTCAGTGTTTGACGAAAGCGGTAATGAAAAATATAATGGATACTATCCATTAATGACATATGCTAGAGGAGGATGGAGGATCGGCTATGAAGCAATTAGAATGAATGCATTTTCTAGTTATATGTCACTTGAAGCAGGATATTATCCTGGTTTAAGAGATGCAAAATATGAGGATGGACTTGTATTCGTCACCATGCGATTTGGATTTTCATCAGGACCATTTAAAGCGGAGGAATAACTATGAGAATTACATTAATTTT
Source organism: uncultured Bacteroidota bacterium (assembly GCA_903837285.1). Lineage (GTDB taxonomy): Bacteria > Bacteroidota > Bacteroidia > Bacteroidales > GWA2-32-17 > GWA2-32-17. Next base: position 59,236 of record CAILUD010000040.1, read on the forward strand.
TTTATTCGTTCTGGCTTTATTTTCATGCAGAAAAGAAGAAAACGATACAATTAAAAGGCCTGCACCATGGGTGAGATATGATGCAGAAGACTTATCAGATACTGCAACCATTAAAACCGAATGCCACTTTGGAGTGAATATATTTTCTGTTGCAGGAATAAAAGAATACAAAATTTGGGTCGACGATTCTATAGCAAATGAATGGGTTGTAGAAGATGAATATAGAGATGAGCGATCGGATTGGCAAAGGGTAGAAATTTATTTTACACAGGATATTCCTGAAACAAAAGTTATAATTGTATGGGTAAAAGATAGAGCCAATGCAGAAACAACAGATTCTTTAGTAATAAAATATAAGGGTGGTAGCCCTGAAAGAGGAAAGATTATTTATAATCCTAATAAAACCTATGGAACTATCTCTGTAAATGGAGAGATATATAAGACTATTAATATTGGTCAGCAAACCTGGTTAGCCAGAAACCTAAAAGTAGTTCCTGCTAATGGAAATTATCAGAGTGTTTGGGCCGAATACGATAATGTTTACGGATATGTTTATAATTGGCAGACTGCAATGTCAATTAATTCAATCTCTGGATATATATTGCCATCTAAACAAGAATGGCAGGAACTTATTACTGTTGCAGGCGGATCAAATGGTGGTGGCGCACTTAAAGAAACAGGATTTAATCATTGGTGGATTCCAAATTTAGGTGCAACAAATATCACTGGTTTTACTGCAATTTCTGGAAGTGATGCTCAATTCTTAACACTCATTTCTAGAGCTTATTTTTGGACTTCAACAGAACAAGGGCCAGATTCTGCATGGGCAGTTCAACTTTGTTTCGAAAATTCTACTGTGCAATTTGTTTTAATGCCAAAAACAAGTGTTGCATCTGTTCGTCTAAAACGGACATCAAGTTATTATGTTCAAAATATGCTCAATGATGGAGAGACTCCACAATCCATAATTGGCAGTGGTTTTCCTGTAGATTCACTTTATGGAAGAGTTTATCAGGGAGGATTTTTTTTTACTTTAATAATCAAGATAATAGTGGCTTAGTTGCAGCACCCAACGATTATGATTTTTATGTTCCATATTGTGAAGATAATTCACTTACAAATGCAACAGGAACAGTTATAGGAACTGGTCAACAAAATACAACATTAATTATGACTAATTGTGGTATCCCTGGGACTTCCGCCGATTATTGTAATTCTTTATTAATGAGTGGCTTTAGTGATTGGTTTCTTCCTTCAAGAGATGAGCTTTTGGCTATATATACTAACCTTAAATTAAATGGGTATGGTAATTTATCATGGGATAATTATTGGTCTTCAACCGAAAGCTTAGCAACGCCACTTTATTATGCGGAGGCAATAAACTTTAGCGATGGTTCGGTGTTTGATTGGAATAAATATGCTGGTGCTAAAACAAGGGCGATTAGAAAGTTCTAGTTTATGAATTAACTTAATTCATAAAGTGATGATTTCTGATATTTGTTTGGTCATTCTTAACTAAGTGAAACGGAATGAAGAATCTATTCTAGAGTATAGATTCTTCGCGTTGCTCAGAATGACAACGCGGATTTTTGCGGCCGAGAAACGTAGTGAAATGAAGAATCTATTCTAGAGTGTTAGATCCTTCGTTACACTCAGGATGACATTGTGGTTTAGGATGATATTTTGATTTGTGTAAAACTAATTCTCTCTCAAAATCACTTCATCGTATTCAATCTCAAACATCATTTTATGTTTGGATTCTTCTTGCGCTAATTGAAGAAATAATTCCTGTAAATCTTTATTCGTAGTTTTTGAAGCAAGTTTAGTGTAAAGTATGAATGCCGATTTTTCTCGTTTCATTGCAAGTATTAAAGCATCCTGATAGCTCATGTTTTCTGATGGTCTAACATGGTCAACATAATCGGCTAGCTTAAGATCAATAATTACTTCTTTATTTATAGTAAATATTTTATCTTCTTTGACCTTTGTTAATTTTGCTTTATGACCAACTTCTTCAATTGCAAATTTTTCAAAAGTTTCGCGCATATCTGAATTTTGTGTTTTTGCAGCTAACTCACGATAAAAATCAACAGCTTGTTGCTCGTTTTTTATTGCAAAGTCTAATATTTCATCTACATTATTAAAGTCTTTCATAAATTTAATTGTTAACTGTGAATGAATTTTCAAAATAGTTTTCAAATTTCAACACTAAATTATCGCAACCATAGTCGAATAAGCGATTTTGATTGTCTGTTGAGGTATGTTGAAATTCAAATGAACTTGTATTATTTGTTTTTGCAATAGCTTTCAACATTTCGGTATTTACATCTTCGCCACATTGAACATCAGAAATGTTAAGCCTTTTAGCAAGTTCTAACATCTGGGTTAAGTTGCACTCTATTATTTGATTTGAATATGTGCCACCAAATTGTTGAATTACTTTTTGAGTATTAGTATAACTTCCGCCTGTTTCAAATTGGAATGAGGCAGGTAAAATCAATGTAGCTTGTTTTGCAGTTTCAGTCATGAAATAATCTTGTACTACAATAAAATTTGTATTGTTAAACCACTTGTTTGTTGAGGTTTTGTCGACTGAACAGCCAATAGGATCTTCTCCAAAAATGAAAAGGTTTTTAATTTTACCAGAATTTAATTTTTCTAGTATGTCATTTGTTAAGGATGCAGCTTCAAAGTTTAAAATGCCTTCAGAATTATTCTTTTCTTTTAATGAAATAATGCCCATTGAAGTTTTGCCAAGTTTGCCAGTAATCATTGCAAAATTTCTGATTTCGACAGATGTGTTAGCAGAAATTTCTTTTTCTGAGAAAACAAGAATTGCGTTTGCAGTCATGTTATAATCATCGGCAAAAGCTTTAATTATACTTGCCGAAACACCTGATTTTAATGCTAACTCGTCAAAGTTTTCAGCTAAAGCAGTTTTTTTGAAATCTTCGAAACCGTTGGTTTGTGCAGAAATAAATAAATTATTCTGTTTGCTTTCCGTTAATAAATAATGGTTAGCAGCTTTAATGAAATGATAATATGAAACAATATGCAAAGTTTTATCAATTTTATATTCCATTGATGAATGTTGCTTTGTGGTTATTGATTCAACTTTAATTTTACTCAGGAATTTTTTATTCTGAATCATAAAACCAACTACTGCATTATCGGTATTTATTTCTGAACCAAATAAGAATACCTTTTCTGCACCAGAAATTTGTTCGAAAGGAGTGGTTGCAAGGCTGTTAATAGCATATCCATTTCCTCTGCCTAAATAATGGAAGGATCCAATATTCTGAGTTTTTAGACCTTCATTTGCAAATTTCTTAACAAGGAATATTTCTTCGTTTGAAAGTCTTGCACCTGCAAATACTGCAGTTTCTTCTGCTTTTATTGAATTAGCGTTATTTGTTATAATATTATATGCTTCTTCAAAAGAAATTTCTTTGAAAGTGCCGTTTTCTTTTAATAAAGGCTTGGTAATTCTTGTTTTATTATTAATGCTGTTGTATCCAAATTTTGGGAAACGGCATAAATTACCATCTTTATTTATCATTCCATTGCTTCCGGTAACTTTCCAAACAAAATCGCCTTTTTGATGATATTCTATTTCGCATCCTACCGAACAATAGTTACAAATTGACTGTATTGAAGTTGTTTGAACAGGTCCTGGTTTAAATAAAGCATTTTCTGAAATAGCAGCAGTAGGGCAAGTAGAAATACACATTCCGCAAGATTCGCAGTTTGTATCGCCTAAACGTTTTTGCATGCTAGGGGCAACATATGTGTCAAATCCACGATTAATTAATCCTAGAGCGTTTGCGCCTACCACTTCTCTGCAAATTCTTACACAACGTGCACATAATATACATTTATTGTTGTCAATTTCAATAAAAGGATGATCAAATTTTACTTCATAATCCTTAAATGAACCTTTATATTTTTCCTGTGTAGCGTTATAATCAGTTGCGTATTTTTTAAGATCACAATCGTAGTATTCAACACAACCGCATTCAAGGCAACGATTAGCTTCTTCGTGTGCAACTTGTTCGTTTTCGTATCCTAATTCAACTTCTTTAAAATTAATTCTGTCTGTTGAATCCATTGTTGGCATTTCATGTCTTAGTTGTTTCGCAAAATGCCCTTTATAATTATCTTTTTGTTGTTTCTTGAAATTGTCTTTTTTACTTATAAATTCGTAGTTCTCAGGAGTTAATTCCTGACCTTTTAAATATTGGTCGCAACTACGTGCAGCTTTTCTTGCCTGAGCAATTGCTTCAATAACAGTAGCTGGTCCTGTTACTCCATCACCAGCTGCAAAAACTGAATTAATTCCAGTCTGTAAAGTTTTAGAGTTTGCATCTAAATCGCCCCATTTATTGATTTTTAATTGGCCATCAGTTGCAAATTCGTTAATGTCATTAATAAAATTCACAATAGTTTTTTGTCCTATTGCAGCTAAGATATAATCAATTTCAACTTCAAAATCAGAATTCTCAACAACAACAGGTCGGCGTCTGCCGGAGGCATCAGGTTCACCTAATTCCATTTTTAGACAAGTAATTGATTTTACTTTTCCGTCGTTAGTTTTATTTACTTTTTTAGGAGCAGTTAAAAATAAATACTCTACACCTTCCAGTTTTGATTCGTGAATTTCTATTGGGTTTGCAGGCATTTCTTTTTCGGTACGTCTATAAATAACATAAACTTTATCGGCATTGCAACGAAGTGAAGTACGACAACAATCCATTGCAGTATTTCCACCACCAATTACAGCAATAGTTTTTCCTTTAAAATTATATTGTTGACCGGTTATTTCCATATTGCGCAAAAACTCGATACCGCTAAAAACATTTTCAGCATCATCGCCTTCGCAACCAATAGGTGTTCCGCCTTGTGAGCCTATTGTTAGGATAGTGGCCTGATATTTTTCTTTTATTTCTTTATATGAAAAATTATCGCCAAGATTTTTATTGTAATAAATGTTAGCACCTAATTCTGTAATTGCTGCAACTTCTTTATCAATAATTTCATTTGGAAGTCTGTATTCAGGAATACCATAACGAAGCCATCCTCCTGATTTAGGATTTGCTTCAAAAATATCACATGAATGACCTTGTAATTGTAAAAACCAAGCAGCAGATAATCCACCAGGACCTGCGCCTATAATTGCAACTTTTTTTCCTGTTGAAGGTTTTATTTCAGGAATATATCTGTTTGGTGATTCTAAATCTATATCAGAGGCAAAACGTTTTAAATAATCTATTCCAACAGCAGCACCTTCATCAAGTAAATTACGGCGGCAAGCAACTTCACATGGGCGAACACATATACGTCCGCATATAGCAGGAAGTGGATTAACTTTTTTAATTAATTCAACTGCTTCGCTAAATAATCCTTTTTCGATTAATGAAATATAACCCTGAACATCAACACCTGCTGGACATGTTTGTTTACAAGGAGCTGTGCAATCTGCATAATGGTTACTAACCAAAAGATCAAGTGCTGATTTACGTGCTTTAACAACTTTATCACTGTTAGTTGTTATTTTCATTCCTTCGGTAATTTTGGTAGAGCAGGAGGGTTGCATTCCGCGCATTCCTTCAACTTCAACAACACACACATAACATGAGGAGTATGGTTCAATTCTAGGATCGTTGCAGAGTGTTGGAATTTCAATTCCATTGCGTTTAGCTAACTCCAAGATTGATTCTCCCGTGTTTCCTGTTATGTTTTTACCATTAAGGATTATATTCAGTGAACTCATAATATTTTCTTATTTACGATAACTTAATTGCTTCAAATTTACATTTGTTAAAACAAACTCCACATTTAATACAGGTTTCCTGATTAATAAGATGTTTTTGTTTACGTTCACCTGTAATTGCATTAACAGGGCAGTTTTTGGCGCAAACAGTACATCCGGTACATTTATCTTCAACAACTGTATAAGTTAATAATTTTTTACATCCGTGAGCCGGGCATTTCTTGCTATGAATATGTGCTTCATATTCATTTCTGAAATATTTTATTGTTGTAAGAACCGGATTGGGAGCAGTCTGACCCAAACCACAAAGCGAATTATCTTTAATCTGTACTGACAATTCTTCAAGCATTTCAATATCACCTTCGCGGCCTTCACCTTCCGTGATCCTTGTTAATATTTCTAACATGCGTTTTGTTCCGATACGGCAGAATGTACATTTTCCGCAGGATTCCTTTTGGGTGAAATCAAGAAAAAATCTTGCCATATCTACCATGCATGTGGTTTCGTCCATTACAACCATACCACCCGAACCCATAATAGCTCCGGTTGCGGTAACAGAATCATAATCAACAATAGTATCTGTTAAATGTTCTGGAATGCAACCACCAGAAGGACCGCCTAATTGAACAGCTTTAAATTTTTTGTTGTCTTGAATACCACCACCTAATTTAAAAATTACATCATTAATAGTAATTCCCATTGGAACTTCCACTAAGCCACCGCGATTTATTTTTCCGGTAAGTGCAAATACTTTTGTTCCTTTTGATTTTTCAGTACCGTATATATTATATGAATTAGCTCCATTTAAAATTATAGAAGGAACATTAGCAAATGTTTCTACGTTGTTAATATTCGTTGGTTTTTTCCATAAACCTGATGCTGCAGGGAATGGCGGTCTACGACGAGGCATTCCGCGTTCACCTTCAATAGAAGCCATTAAAGCAGTTTCTTCGCCGCATACAAAAGCTCCGGCACCTTCTTTAACATGAATATCGAAGTTAAAACCTTGTTTTCCGTAAATATTTTTTCCTAAATAACCTTTTTCTCTTGCCTGAGCAAGCGCAATGTTTAAGCGAATAATTGCAAGTGGATATTCTGCTCTGCAATAAATAACGCCTTCTGTTCCACCAATTGCATATGCTGCAATTGTCATTCCTTCTAATACAGCATGTGGATCGCCTTCTAAAACTGATCTATCCATGAATGCGCCTGGGTCGCCCTCATCTGCATTGCAAATAATATATTTTTCGTCTGATTTGTTATTAAAAGCAAATTTCCATTTCATTCCGGTTGAAAAGCCACCACCTCCACGGCCTCTAAGTCCTGAATCAATGATAGATTGAATAACTGTTTCCTGTGAAATGTTTTCGTTTAATATTTTTTTAATTGCATTATAACCATTTTGAGTTTCGTAATCGCTAATACTTTCAGGATCTATAACACCACAATTACGCAATGCGATTTTTACTTGCCCTTTCCAGAAAGTATCATCTTTTGTCTCGAAAAGATCAGTTTTAACAACGTACTCTTTTATTGGTTCTGAAAGTTTAATGTGTTTTTCAAAAATTTCTACAGCTTTTTTTTCGTCTATTTCGCCATATAAAAATGAATTACCATCTTCAATAATTTCAACCAAAGGTTCACGAAAACACATTCCAATACAACCTGTTTTTACAAGTTCGAAATCGAGCTTTTCGGATTCTTTGAGAGCGTAAATTTTATCGTAAACTTTGGAGGCACCTGCAGCTATTCCGCAACTTGCCATTCCAATTAAAACTTTCATTTTTTCCATTATCGGAATATGTTTAATTTTTTTCTTTAAGTTGAATTTCTTTAACAATGTTTACTGATGATTTTCCGGATAGTTTTCCGAAAGTCTCGTTATCAATCATCATTACCGGAGCTAAGGAGCAACAGCCAAGGCATGCAACAGATTCAAGTGTAAATAAATTATCGGGAGTTGTTTCGCCATCTTTTACTTTTAAAACTTCCATCAGTGAATCTGTTATAATATTTGCATTTTGAACATGGCAAGCAGTTCCATGACAAACTTTTATAATATGTTTGCCAACTGGGTTAAGCCTAAATTGAGCATAAAAAGTTGCCACGCCAAACATATCGCTAAGCTGAAGCCCTGTTTTTTGAGAAATATATTCTAAAGCAGTTTTTGGAACAAAACCATATATGTTTTGAGTAGCCTGAAGTATAGGAATTAAATTTCCTTTTTTGTTTTTGTATTTTTCAATAACCGGCTCTAGTTTATTTATATCAATTGGAGTCTGGATGATATTTGCATCGTTCTCAATTGCAATACGTTTAATACGCATAACTTAATAATTAATTTAAAATTATAAAAGTCTAAAATTACAATAATATCGTAATTTTCTTCAATAATTTGCTTAAAAAAATCAAGAAAATTTTAGGGCTTAAAAAACATCTTTAAGTATATGAATAACAGAAAGAATAGTTAGTTTTTAGAATTTGTATGATAAGGTACCAATAAAAAAATGCTGATTCTGTTTAAAAGTATCTTTTTTAATAGAGTTGTCAAAAAATTCAAAAGGAATAGTTTTTTTAAGGAAACTATATCTTAATGAAAATTGAAGTTTTTTGTATGGAACTATAAGTGAAAATCCGGCTCTGAAATTAATTATTTCGTTAATATTATAAATTACAAAAGCATTTTTTTCGACATAGTTTTCAAGATTTCCGAATGTAGCAAAACTTTCAAGCCAAAGGAAATCTAATATTTTAACCCCTACACTTTGCTCAGCTATAAGATTGTTTTTATTAGTTGTGTTTTGGAATACTAAAGTAGATAAAGTGTAAAAGTTTAAATTTCCGTAAGGATAAGTGTTAAGCGATAACCCGAATTGTTTTTGATAATTGTTATTTAAATGTGAAAAGTTTGTAAAGATGTTAAAACCAAATACGTTAACTTTTTTGTCAAAAGCTAGGGATATTGCATAGTCATTTAAAGCAATGCCTTTTCTTTCCTGAAATACTTTGCTTTTTGATGTATCATATTTTGAAGTTAAAGTTTTATAATCTACTAAAATATAATGAAATGCAGGAATAATAGTCGCTTTTTTTGAAATTCTATAGCTAATATTTGCATACATCTGGTTTTGATATAAATTGTAATTGTCATTTAGAATTTCATTTCCTATAACAATTTGTCTAGTATTGTCAATATTTAGTTTTCCATACGAAGTAGACATTATAATATTTTTATTAATACTGTATTTAATGCCAGCACCAAGATATTCAATGTTATTTGTTGTGTTTGACTCGGCCCAGTTAATATTGTTTTTTATGTCATTTAATTTATTGTTCTCGTTGTTATTATTATTTGTTTTGCCATATTCAATGTATGCTTCACTAATCGTTTTTGGAGTAGTTTTATCTGAGAAATATTGAGAATAACTTCTAAGTAAATTATTTGCTTCGCCTTCAAATCCAAGATTGATATAACTATTATAAAGATTTTCAATAACGAAATTATCCGATCCATTAAATTTCATTGCTTTTTCAAAATGTTCAGAAGCCTTTACATAGTTATTTTTCTCAAAATATGAATAACCTATTCTTGATCTCAAATAAAAATAATCAATATTATTTTGTATTCCAATATTTCCTATATATATCAGACTATCCCATTGTTTTGAAAGGTAGTATTCGTATGTCTTTTTCTCAATAAAATTATAATCAAAATTATCTTGGGCAAAGAGCTTATTTCCTGAAAAAACAATTAAAAACAAAATGAAAAATTTATTCATGTTTACTTTTACTATTCAATTTGTTAAAATTATTGCCATTGTAATTCAATTTCTATATTAAGAGGAGATTGAATCAGATTAATAATAGTGGGATATGTTGTTCCATTATTTGTGAAATTGTAAATATTAAATTGAATGAATCCTATTTGAAGATCTCCTGGAGGCATTATTTTTTTATCGAATAATACAATTTTATATGGATAATTTATAGATACAACCTCATATATTGGATTAATATTCCATATTATAGGTAAATTTGCTTGTGTTATGTTATTTACAATTTGACTTAACCCATTTAAATATATTGATGAATTTATTCCATCGGCTAATTTATAATAAAGATTAACTGTCTGCATTGGAGGAAATCCCATTTGTTTAACAGTTATTTTTTTAATAAATACAGTTGAGGGAGCATTATTTAATACATGTATATATTGAGTTTTTGTAATTGAGTTTGAACCTTGTAAATTTGATGCAGTTAGTGTTACGCTATAATTACCTGCTAAATTGTATTGAATGTTATTAGGGTTTTGTTGAGTTGAGTTTGGTGTAACTGCACCATTAAATGTCCAGTTCCAGTTTGTTGGATTATTAATTGTTAAATCAGTAAAATTCACAAACTGACCAGTAGTAATATTTGTAGTATTTGCTAAAAAATCAGGAGTAGGTGGCGAACCCATAGAATTAACAGTAATATGTTTCTTTTTTTCAATATAAGAAGAACCGCATGCGTTAACTGCAGTTAGGGTTACGTCAAACAAGCCAGAAGTAATATAAGTATGAATTGGGTTTTGTAGATTTGATGTTGTTCCATCTCCAAAATTCCAGAACCATGCAGAGGGTAAAACTCCCGATAAAGTTGTTGTTGTAAACTGAACACTTTCATTAGCATTTATTACTGTATCATTTGCCGAAAATGTTATTATAGGTGAAGAAACAATATAAATTACCTTAACTTCAACATGCATCCCTCCGTTGCCGTATGCGGTTAGTTCAACATTATAAATACCTTCATGTTGAAATAGATGTTTAGGGTTTTTTTCGTAAACTATTTCAGTACTATCACCAAAATTCCAACGATAAATCTCAGCATCAATTGAAAGATTTTCAAAATTTACTTCAGACGGAACAGAACATTCGTTTGAAAACGAATAGTCATAAATAGCAACGGGAATTGCTTTGTCTTCACGTTTGCAGGAGTTTAGAATAAAAAAACTACCTGTAAAAATAACAATAATTAATACAATTATCTTTTTCATAATTTCGAAGACGCAAACTTAAAAAAATTAGTTGCAACAGAATTTTTAATTTTTAAATATTTTTCACAACTGTTTAATTGTAAGTAAAAGTGTAATTTAAAGATCATGCGATTATAATTAAAGTTATTTATTAGAAAAATTATTATATCCATATAAACATTGATTATTTTTGTAAAAATGATTTAAAATGATGTCAAAATACCGCCAAATAATTGAGTCGAAAAAATATACTTTTTCTGATACTGCTTTTGAAAGATTAATGCAGCATAGAATTTATAAGGTTTTACTTGTTTGTAATGCTTATGACGCATTTATGCTCGAAGAAGATGGAAGAATTGACGAACGAATTTTTAATGAATATTTCTCTCAGAATTTAAGATATCCTCCAATTTTTATTCAGGCGCATACAGTTTTACAGGCTTTTAAGATTTTAGAAAAAGAGCAGGTTGATTTGGTTATTACAATGTTAACTGTAGAAGGAGTTGATGCTTTTAAACTTGCAGAAAGAATAAAAACAATTTATCCTGATAAGCCAATAGTTGTACTTACCCCTTTTTCGAGAGAGGTCTCGTTATGGCTCGAACGTGAAGATATTAATTCGATAGATTATGTGTTTTGCTGGCTTGGAAATGCAGATATTCTTTTAGCAATTATTAAATTGATAGAAGATAGAATGAATTTAAAACACGATGTTGAAGAGGAGGGTGTTCAGGCAATATTGTTAATTGAAGATTCTGTTAGATATTATTCGTCTTATTTGCCAAATATTTATAAAATATTTTTCCAGCAATCAAAAAGGTCGATAAATGAAGGCTTTAATGAGCATCAGAAAATGATGCTTATGAGAGGAAGGCCCAAAATACTTCTTGCAACAAATTACAATGATGCAGCAATTTTATATGATAAGTATAAAGAAAATCTTATAGGAGTTATATCCGATATGAGTTATAAGGTGGATGGTGTTAAGAATACTCAGGCAGGAGTAATGTTTTATAACAAAGTTCACGCTGATGATCAGTTTATGCCATTTTTATTGCAGTCAAATGATGCTTCAAACGAAAAGGTAGCAAAGAGTATCGGGGTTGAATTTATAAATAAATATTCAAAAACATTATCGTCAGAGCTTAAGGAATATATAACACATAGCCTAGCTTTTGGCGATTTTGTTTTCAGGCATCATATTACAGGGGAGGAGATATGCAGAGCGGCAGATTTAAAAACTTTGCAGGAAAAAGTATTAGCTATTCCAGATGAAACTCTAGAATTTCATGTTAAGCGAAATCATTTTTCGAAATGGATGAATGCCCGTTCTCTTTTTCCTTTAGCTCGTATGTTTAAATATGTTACCTATAATGAGTTTGAAAATATAAATGAAGTAAGAAGTTTTATTTACGAAGTAATAAAAATTTATAGGCAGTATCGTGGGAAGGGTGTTATTGCAAAGTTTAATCGTAAAAATTTTGATGAATACCTTAATTTTTCGAGAATTGGTGATGGTTCGGTAGGCGGAAAAGCACGTGGACTAGCATTTATAGACATGATTTTGAAGAAATACGAATTAGCTGATAAATGGGAGGGAGTTAAAGTAAATATTCCTAGAACAGTAGTTTTAAGCAGTGAAGTATATGATGAATTTATTGACTCTAATCAGCTAGGTAAAGAGACAGTAGAAAATGAGAGTGATGAAAGTGTATTGATCTCATTTTTAAAGCCTGAATTGCCAAGCAGAATACTTAGTGAGCTTAGTACTTTTATCTCTTTAACAAATGGCCCGATAGCTGTGCGGTCATCAAGTAAACTAGAGGATTCACATTATCAGCCATTTGCTGGAATTTATGCTACATATATGGTGCCTAATGTTAGGAGTAATCCAAAGCTTACGCTTAAATTTTTATCACAGGCAATTAAAAGTGTATATGCCTCGGTTTATTATAAAGGCAGTAGAGCTTATATGACTGCTACTGCAAATATGATAGACGAAGAAAAAATGGGAATTATTTTGCAGGAAGTTTGCGGGCAGAAATATGATAATATTTTTTACCCTGTTATATCAGGTGTTGCACGTTCAATAAATTTTTACCCAATTGCACCAGAAAAACCAGAAGATGGAATTGTGAGCATGGCTTTTGGTTTGGGAAAATACATTGTTGAGGGTGGACAATCGCTTAGATTTTCGCCCGAGTATCCAAAAAAAATATTACAACTTTCAACACCAGAAATGGCATTGCGCGATACGCAAAAAGATTTTTACGCTTTACAATTGTCAGAAGAAAGCTTTGTGCCTTCAATTGATGATGGAGTGAACATTGTTAAAATTTCGATTAAAGAGGTTGAAAATGAGTCTTCATTTGCGTATGCTGGTTCAACATATGATCATAATAATAACATTATTCGTGATGGAATTGTTGATGGTGGAAAAAAAATAATAACATTTGCAAACATATTACAACATAATATTTTTCCATTTACACAAGTATTGTCAGAGTTACTAAAAATTTGTCAGAAAGAAATGGGAAACCCGGTTGAAATTGAATTTGCTGTTGATGCAGATGTGCCATACAAGCAACCGAAAATATTTAATGTTTTACAAATACGACCTATAGTTGAGAATAATGAGATTATAACTTTGGATTTGGATAATATTTCAGATGAAAATGTTATTTTAAAAAGTAATTCAGCATTAGGAAATGGAATAATAAACAATGTTTTTGATATTGTTTATGTAAAACCTGAAAGTTTTAATCCTGCAAAAAGTCTCGATATAGCTCAGGAAATTGAAAAAATAAATGACTTATTTATAAAGGAAGGCAAAAATTACATATTAATTGGTCCGGGTCGATGGGGCTCAAGCGATCCTTGGCTTGGTATTCCTGTGAAGTGGCATCAAATTTCTTCTGCAAGATTAATAGTAGAGTCGGGTTTAAAAAATTATAGAATAGATCCTAGTCAGGGAACTCATTTTTTTCAGAATTTAACTTCGTTCAGGGTAGGATATTTTACTATAAATCCATACATAAACGAAGGTTATTATGATGTGGATTATCTTTCAAAGCAAAATTCATTTTTTGAGAATGAATTTATAAGACACGTTAAATTTGAAAAAGAAATAATCATAAAAATTGACGGAAAAAACAACCTTGGAATAATTTTAAAACCTTAATTTTAAATATGCAATACCTCTAAATAAGTATATAATTAATTATGTATAAACAAGAAAGAATTTGTTCTAACTGTTTTTAAAACTGCTATTAAGCATCAATTATCTTTCAATATTAATTATAACTTTGCGAGCAAAATTATGAAATCTGTTTGTTTTTAGTGTTTAGTTATTCATGTTTACTAACACTGATTAAATTCATTTTTTAAATTTTTAAAACTAACTTATTTTGAACTTAATTTATTAGAATCTTTTTTATTAACTTTTTTAAAACAAATTTGTGATGAAAGTTGAACAAATAATGAAAGACCTAGAAAAGAAACACCCAGGTGAGGTGGAGTATTTACAGGCTGTAAGAGAAGTTTTAGAATCAGTGGAAGAATTGTATAACAAAAATCCACAATTTGAATCAGCAAAAATTATCGAAAGAATAGTTGAGCCTGATCGTATTTTAACATTTAAAGTGCCTTGGGCAGATGATAAAGGTGACATTCATGTAAATTTAGGTTACAGAATTCAATTCAACAATGCAATTGGACCTTATAAAGGTGGTCTTCGTTTTCATCCATCAGTTAATTTAAGTATTTTAAAATTCTTAGGTTTCGAACAAATTTTCAAGAATTCACTTACAACACTTCCTATGGGTGGTGGAAAAGGTGGTTCTGATTTCGATCCAAAAGGAAAATCTAATTCTGAAGTAATGCGTTTTTGCCAAAGCTTCATGTTAGAATTAAAAAATATTATTGGACCAGAAACTGATGTACCTGCTGGTGATATAGGTGTTGGTGGTCGTGAAATTGGTTTCCTATATGGAATGTATCGCAAATTAGCTCGCGAAAATACTGGAATCCTTACTGGAAAAGGTATTGGTTGGGGTGGTTCATTAGTTCGCCCAGAAGCTACAGGTTATGGTGATGTTTATTTTGCTCAAGAAATGTTAAAAACAAGAAATACCGATTTTAAAGGTAAAATAGTTGCTATTTCTGGTTTTGGTAATGTTGCTTGGGGTGCTGCTTTAAAAGTAACTGAATTAGGCGGAAAAGTTGTTACTATTTCTGGTCCTGATGGTTATATTTATGACAAAAACGGTATTTCTGGTGAGAAAATTGACTATATGTTAGATCTTCGCGCTTCAAATAACGATGTTGTAAAACCTTATGCAGATAAATTTGGTGCAGAATTTCATGCAGGCAAACGTCCATGGGAAGTTAAATGTGATGTTGCATTACCTTGCGCAACACAAAACGAATTAAATGGTGACGATGCAAAAGCTCTTGTTGCTAACGGTTGTATTTGTGTAGGTGAAGGTGCTAATATGCCTTCAACTCCAGAAGCAATTGAAGTATTCCACAAAGCAAAAATTCTTTTCTCTCCTGGAAAAGCTTCAAACGCTGGTGGTGTAGCAACTTCTGGTTTGGAAATGTCTCAGAATTCAATGAAATTAAGTTGGTCAGCTGAAGAGGTTGATAAACGCTTACATGACATTATGATTTCTATTCATAACCAATGCGTTTTACATGGAAAAGATAAAGACGGTTTTGTTGACTATGTAAAAGGTGCAAATATTGCAGGTTTCTTAAAAGTTGCTAATGCAATGTTAGATCAAGGATTATATTAATATAAATAATTATAAATGAAAAAACTCCGAACCGAAAAGTTCGGAGTTTTTTTTGCAATTATTTTTTTACAATGTATTTATGTTGTTAAACAATCTTGATTTTTTTTTGTCATTTAGAAGATTGTTGTAACAATTTGTTGTTAAGTTAATTTTCGAAAAAAAGAAATGCAGTCGCTTATATAATATGTCAATTGTCATTAATAATTTATGTCAATTCAGAAGTTATGTAACAGTTAAAAATTTTTTGGTAACTAGTTAAAATAGTATTCATTTGCGGTTTAATTTTTTTTAATATGAAATATAAACAGATTATATTATTGTCAGTTGTTTTTTTAATGTTTAGTTCATTAAAAGTTTTTTCTCAGGAAACATCTTCGGTAAATATTACCTCTTTTTTAGATGAGGTACATTATAACCGTGCTATTAATATTATGGCAATGTTGCTTATTGGTTTTGGCTTTTTAATGGTATTTGTTAGGAAATATGGACGATCTGCACTTACTGCAACATTTCTTTTAGTTAGTATTTCGTTACCGCTTTATTTTCTTATTAAAAGCACAGGAATTGCCGGACATGAATCAGAAGAAATCACAAAATTAATTCTTGCAGAATTTGGAGCAGCTAGTTTGCTTATTGCTGCTGGGGCTGTTTTGGGAAGATTAAAAATGCCACAGTATTTATTGTTAGGATTACTTTTTATTCCATTTTACATGTTAAATGAATGGATAGTACTTGATAATGGTTTTGGATTTATCCCTAAAGGGAGCGTAGTTGATACCGGTGGTTCTATTGTTATCCATGCTTTTGGTGCAATATTCGGATTGGGAGTAGCTTTAACAATGACCACAAAACAGGAGTTTCAAAAAACTATAGAAGCTGATGCTACAAGTGATAGGTATTCGATGTTAGGAAGTATGATGTTATGGATATTCTGGCCAAGTTTCTGTGCTGCTTTAGTAACTCCAGAAGAAATGCCACATACAGTTGTAAATGTAATTTTAGCGCTTTGTGGATCTACTTTAGCCACATATTTATTTTCTGTTTCGCTTCGTAAAAAAATCAGTATTGCCGACATAGCAAATGCTGCATTAGCCGGTGGAGTGGCAATTGGTTCTACTTGTGTTTTAGCTTCGCATACTATGGCAATAATTATTGGTGTTTTAGCAGGTGGGCTTTCTACTTTTGGTTTTGCTGTAATTCAATCCAAACAGCAAAAGTGGATGAAAATTATTGACACGTGTGGTGTAACAAATTTACATGGTTTACCCGGTTTATTTGGAGGCTTAGCAGCTTTGCCTTTAATTAAGGATATAAATATTTCAAGTCAGTTGTTAGGAATCGGAATTACTGTTGCAGTAGCTTTTATTGCTGGAATAATTACCGGTAAAATTCTTCCAATTTTTGGTCGTAAAAAAGAGGCTTACGAAGATGCTGAAGAATTTTTGGATGCAGAATAATTAGTTGAAAGTTTAACAGTATAAAGTTAAAAGTTATAGTAGGTATTTAACCTATAGCTTTTATTGCTGTACAAATTTATAATTAATGGTTCCTTTTTGCGCAGCTGATGCTTTTAAGTCAATAGCAAATTTAGATTGCAAAGCTGATTTTTTAGCTGCATCGGCTAAACAATCTTCATTTAATGAAGTTTTAGAAGAAATAATTACTGCCGAACTAACAATTCCTTTTTGGTTTACAGTAATTTCAATTATTACTTCTCCGCTTCCAAGACATTGATATGCAGGAACTGGTAATTTGGTTGCTTTTCTTCCATTTAGGTTATATGTTATAATTGCTTTGCCTGCATATGTGTTGTTGCTTTTCACATTGTTACTAGAATTGTTGTTTGAAGATGTTTTATTTTCTTTAATGTCATCTTTCAAGTCAATTGTATTTTCTTTGCTATAATCTTTTGCAAGCCAACGTTTATCGGCATAATCATTTGCTTTAAAGTTCTCTTTAGGTTTACTGTTATTAACTATGTTTTCTACTTCACGGTAATAGTCATCGAAGCTTTTATTTTGGTCGGCTGCATTTGCAGAAATATTTTTAAGGTCAGAATTGTCTTCATTGTTTTGGGATTGCAAATCGTTAGGATCCGGAATTTGAATGAGTGATTCTATATCAGGAGCAAGTTCAACTGAGATTTCTTCTTCCTTTTGTATTTCTGGTTTTGAAATTTCAATTAATATTAGAATAAACATGAAAAAAGCATGCGCCAATAGGGTGCCAATAATAGCCATCCTATATCTTCTAATAAAATTATCTAATTGTATTTGAATCTTTTCCCAGTTCACAAAAAATGCAATTATATTATAAACGAAGAAAACCAGATTAAATTAAAAGTCCCGGATAATACCGGGACTATTTTTCTATTTTTCTTTTTTCTTTTTTGGCTCAGCCTTCGGTTCTTTAACCTCTTTAGCCTTAGCTTTTGGTTCTGTTTTTTCTTTAACCTTAGTTTTAGGTTCTACTTTTGTCGGTGTTTTTGCTTCAACTTTTGTTTCAGTTTTCACTTTGTTTTCAACAATAGCATCGTGTTTAATTTCAGTAATAGCTACTGGTGTTTCTTCTTTAGGATGTACCTTTGTTTTTACTGCAGCTTCGGGTTTAACAAAGTGCTTAACCACTGGAGCAGTTACTTTAGTAGATTTTGCAACTATAGTTTTGTGTTTCTTACGTGGCCTTCTTACGCCGAAAGAGCCAGTTTGGATTTTCCCTTTACGGGATTTGCGATCACCTTTTCCCATAACAAATTGTATTTGGTTAATGTTACTTTAAGTCAAAACTAAACAAAACTTTACAATAAAAATAATTTTTTTTAATTTTTTTTTTATCTGATTAAAATATTAAATAAAAAATGCCCTGCAAAAGCAGAGCATTTAATAGTATTATTGTTTTCAGAAAATTATTTTTTCTCGTTTCTGTCTGTTCTATTTTGAACTTGCTTTTTTTCTGTTAGATCCTTTTTTATTTGCTCAAATTGATCTTTTGTATATGACTTACCATCAACAATTATGATATTACAAGGAAGTATTTCACGAAGATGCTTCATGTTTTCTTTGTCATTGTTTAAAATTACAAGTGTTACTTTGCGAGCTTCGGATTCACTACCTGTTTTATAAATATTAATGCTTTTAACGTTTTTATCTGCCAAAAATATTGATTTAAAACTTTCAGCTTCTTTATCATTATTTAAACCATTAACAATAAAATTTGTTGTATAGGTTCCTTTTGTGTCAAAGAAAATATCTCCTTTTACAGAAGTGAATTTTAAGCTAATATTATTCTGGGAAAATGAAGAAAATGTGATTCCCAAAAATAAGGTTACAAGTACAAATAAATTTTTCATAAGTAATTGATTTTAAATTTTTATCTACAAATATAAAACTAATTTCAGTTTTTGCAATTCTTTTTTAATTGAATTTTAAAATATTGCAATTAATAATTATTAGACTGATAAATAAAAAAATGGTTGCCTAAAATATTATCTAATATAAATGGATTTACTTATTAATTTAACGTGTTAGATGAAACAATACACTTTTGGGTTTGCCACTTTCCTGTAATTTCATCATTAGAAATAACGGTATTATTACAGTTTAAAAAATCACCTTTTTTGTTTTTTTTAATAATAAAAAGTTTACCACTATTAATTAATTCTTTAATTTTTATAGTAAGTTCTTCAGAGTTTGCACTTAAATTATCTTTTCCGATTTGAATTCCAACATCATTATTTAGATAATCCATTTCACAAGATTGTTCATCAGGCAAGCTACCTTCTTCTAATCTATGTTTTTTAAAGTCTTTATAGTTTCCTTTCTCATGTGCATTGCCCAAAGAATGTGCCCGTCGCCATCCAAATGTCTGAGTAGTTCTTGCCATCCAATATGAATGTCTAAAAGCATCAAGTTGTCCGCCATTTAAATCTCCATCTAAAGTTGAGTCAGCTTTTAGTTCCTGAGCTTTTTTTGAAGACTCTAAACTTATTATATAAACATTTTTTGCAATGAATGGATGAAATATAACCCATCTTTTTTCTGGACAAGTAAGTTTTATAAATCTTTTGAAATTGCTTTGTGCGCTGAGGTTAGAGGAATTTAGAAATGTAAAAAAAGCCATCAGAAAAATACCGATGGCTTTTTTAAAAAGGGTTTTAATATTTGAGTTATTCAACAACAATTACAAGATATTTTGATGCACTCCAAAAATCAGCCGCATTTGTAATTATAAGTTTTTCAACTTTTTTATCATTGCCTTCAAATTTAAATGAAGAAGAAGGATGTGATGTTACAAGATGTGCTTTTTTGCAGTTTAAAGGAATAGAGCTAAGTTTTGTTATGTCAACTTTTGTAAAATAATCTTTGTTAAAACCATCCATTAGTTTTTCCATTCTGCCAATACCAATGAACCCTCCTTCTTTTGTAATCACCTTGTATTCTGCAAGTTCTTTTTTAGTCCCATAAACATACCATGCAGTATTTAGCTCTTCGGTTTTTGCAGAAATTACATTTTCTTTATTTGTATTTTCATTTGTTAAACTATCAATGTTTGATGTTAAAATTTCAACTTTAATGTTCATTTTTTCAAGTTGATCTTTTAAACTTGCAATTTCTTGTTCGTTAACTTCAACTTGTTTTTGAAGATTCTCAATCATTTTTTCAAGTTCAACCATTCTGCCGTCAGATTTTTTTAGTTTTCTTTTAAGCTGAGCAATGGTTTCTTTGTTTTTTTGCATCAAGTCATAAATCAGCTGCATATCGTTGTTAATCTGATCTTTTGAAGATTGATTAACTTCTGTTCCTGACATATTTACTGAAATTAATTTTTCTGCTTCTTTAATTTTATCAATATTGCTCTGAATGTCATTAAAATCAGCTAAATACTGATTGATTTTTCCAGCATCAGTATTTGCAAGTCCAGCAAGACTATCTCTTTCTAATTGAAGTTTTTGGTATTCAGGATCTTCTTTAATATCTGAACATGAAAATGCAAAAGGAATTAATAAAAAGAAAAGTAATTTTTTCATAAAATGTTTATTTTTTTAATTGTGCAAAATTAATCTAATTTTTAATCAGTTGTCTCATCTTCTGAATTATTTACAATTTCTTCGCGAGATTTTAATACTATAACAATTTCTCCTTTAACTCCTTTTTGGGTATAATACTCTTCCAATTCTTTTAAAGTGCCAATTTTATTTTCTTCATAAATCTTAGATAATTCTCTGCTAACACAAGCCTGGCGGGTTTCACCGAATACTACTGCCATTTCTTTTAATGCTTTGATAAGTCGGTAAGGTGATTCGTAAAAAATTATAGTTCGTTCCTCATCTATTAGAGCGCTTAATCTTTTTTTGCGTCCTTTTTTTTGAGGAAGAAAACCTTCAAAAATAAATCTATCGCTGGGAAATCCACTATTTACAAGAGCAGGAACAAAGGCTGTAGCACCAGGCAGGCATTCAACTTTAAGGTCATTTCTTAAACATTCACGAACAAGTAAAAACCCCGGATCACTTATGCAGGGAGTTCCGGCATCGCTAACCAATGCAATAGTAAAGCCTGAAGATAATTGATCGACAATATGTTGCAATGATTTATGTTCGTTAAATTTATGATAGCTGATTACTTTTTTTTGAATTTCGAAGTGCTTAAGAAGATTTATAGTTTGACGGGTATCTTCTGCCAGAATAAAATCTACTTCTTTTAAAGTTCTTAATGCCCTAAGAGTTATGTCTTCAAAGTTGCCAATTGGAGTAGGAACTACATATAACTTGCTCATATTTTGATTAAAGTAAAAATGAAATATAATATTTATTTTTCTGCTAAATATCTTTAGCTTTATACCGCAAAACAAAGCTAAGTAATTAAAAAATATAAATCATGGAAAATTCTAAAACATTAGAGATTTTAAAAATGGCTATTTTGATGGAAAAACGAGGCCAAGCATTTTATTATCAGGTAGCTAGTCAAACTAAAAGCCCTGAAGTAAAAAATATTTTTGAAATAATGGCAAAAGAGGAAGTTCTTCACGAGAAGTATCTTTCAGATCAGTTTAAAGAATTGCAAAAAAATCAAAAATTAAGTAATGTTTCATTACCAACTGCCGATGGTTTTGATAATATTATTTTGTCTGATAATTTGAAAAAAGAAATATCTGCTGCAGGGTACGAAGCAGCTGCAATTTCGGCAGCAATAGATATGGAAAGTAATGCTGTAAAAGTTTATTCTGAACGTGCAATTTCTGCAACTGATGAAAATGAAAAACAACTATTTAATTGGTTAGCAAATTGGGAAAAGGGGCATCATAAAATTCTAATTGAATTAGATAATGAACTTAAAGAATCAATATGGTTTGATAATCAATTCTGGCCTTTTTAAAAAAAGCTATAAAAAATAATTTAGTTTGGGCTGAAATAATTAATATTTCAGCCCTTTTTTTATTTATGTAATGCTCTAAAAATTAGAGATTAAATTAGTGATTAGTGCTGTTAATAACTTTTATTTATACTTGTCGGTGCAAGGTGTTATTAACAATTGCTCAAAAATGTTTAAATGTTTAATTCAAAAAAGGCAACCTTAAGTTGTTCTTTTCGTCTAAAATTAAATGTTTAAACATTTTTATTATTTGATAGAAGTTGCTAATGTAATGAAAGTCAATATTTAATGTTTGTTAAAAATAAGCATTTGAAATTGTTTTATAATTTATGAAACAGAAATAAGAAGGAAAAAATATAAATTAAGAAATATGAAAAGTTTGATAGTGTTTTTTTTATTTGTGACTACAGTAGGTTATTCACAAAGCAATAATTTTAATTTGTCTGAATATAAAGCCTTTAAAACAGTTATAGGCAATCTTTCAAATAAAGATCAAGCATTGATTATTGAAAATACTATGGAAAAACAATTAATGGCAGAATTTTCCTGGGTAGATGTTTCAACTGGAGTGGGTTATTTTATTATTAAAAATACAAATTATATTGTTGCAATTGAGTCTATAATTAATAGTTTAAATAATTATACCTGCTCAAATTCTCAAGAGATAACTTTAGACGAGAATCTTTTTTTTAATATGTATTCAAATAAAGGTGGTTTAGCAATGGAAGAGCTTAAAAATATGCCACTTAATTTCGTTGAAGTGAACGGAAATAGGAAAAAATCTGAAGAATTATATGAAAAAGCAAAAGAATTATGGATAAAAAAATATCCTGAAATTTATAATAATATTTACAATAGTGATAAAAAGAGTGAAGAATATATTCCTGAGCATTATCCGGTTTTTGTAAAAACTGGTAATCCAGAATATGACAATGATGTTTTTGCAAAAGCAAAACAAGAATGGGTAAAAAATTATCCAGAAGAATTCAATAAAATGAATAGCATTTATATTCCTTCAAATATTAAAAAAGAACAAGAATAATAAAACAAATAAGATGAAACAATTATTCGCAACAATATGCATTGTATTATTTAGTGTAATGGCATATTCCCAAAACATGAGTAATACTCCAATAACAACTTGTTCTGGTACTTATTATGATTCTGGTGGTAATGCAGGTACATATAGTAACAGTGAATCTTTTTCGCAAACATTTACTCCATCCACGGCTGGTAATATGTTGCAATTTACTTTCACTTCGTTTAGTACCGAGAGTATAACTTATGATTATCTGATAATTTATAATGGTCCAAATACTTCATCTCCAGTAATTGGAACATATGCAGGAACATCCAGTCCTGGCACTATAGTAGCAAGTAATCCAACAGGGCAGCTTACTTTTGTTTGGGTTTCTGATGGTTCTGTTACTTATGCTGGTTGGTCGGCTACAATTACTTGTATTATTCCAGCAGCACCAACTTGTTCTGATGGGATTCAAAATCAAGGTGAAACAGGAATTGATTGTGGTGGCCCTTGTCCTGCGTGTACAAATATTCCAATAACAGCAGGGAACCAAACAACGTGTACTGGATCTTTTACAGATTCAGGTGGCGCGGGAGCAAATTATGCGAATTCTGAAGATTATACGGTAACTTTTACTCCAAATTCGCCTTGTAGTTTTTTACAAGTTGCTTTTTCTTCATTTGCTACAGAAAGTTCTTTAGATTGGTTGAGTATATATAACGGTCCAAATACTGCATCACCACTAATAGGTACATATAGTGGTACTACCTCACCTGGTACAATCACATCTACAAATGCTTCAGGAGCGTTAACTTTTGTTTGGCATTCTGATGGTTCGGTATTATATGCTGGTTGGGTAGCTGCAATATCTTGTGTTGCAGGAACTCAATGTTCCGGTACTCCAACCGTTGCAACTGCTGTCGCAACACCAAGTGCTTTAAATTGTGCTGTTACATCAACTGTTTTAAGCGCTACAAATTTAGCGACAAATTGCGGTAATACATATCAATGGCAGTCGGCACCTGCTGCTGCGGGTCCATGGACAAACATCGCTGGCGCTACTAATGCAACATTTACTGCAAGTCCGGTTGCCAATACTTATTATAGAGTTGTAACTACTTGTTCTAATAGTGGACTTTTTAGTAATTCAGCTTCTGTACTTGTAACATCATCGGTGAGTCCGCCTTCAAATAATGAGTGTGCGAATGCTACTCCATTGACAGTTAATCCAAATACAATTTGTACAACCACCACACCTGGAACAATAGCTTGTGCCACTGCTTCTGCTCAGGCAAATACTTGTGGGGGAACAGCAGATGATGATGTCTGGTATTCGTTTGTTGCTGCAAGTACTACTCAAAATATAAGTTTATTGAATGTTGCTGGTTCAACAACAGATATGTTCTTTTCAGTATATTCAGGAGGTTGTGGTGCTCTTGGTACACCATTGTTATGTAGCGATCCTGAAACAGCTAATATTGCTGGTTTAACAATTGGACAGACATATTACATTAGAGTTTATACTTATACTTCTATTGCTGGTCAATCAAGTGCATTTAATATTTGTGTAGGAATACCTGTTACAGCTTCTACTTGTACTGGTGGTTCAAATAATATATGTGGCACTGCAGATCCGTTTTGTACAGGAATTGCTTATAATTATTGTAACTCTACAGGTGTTGTTGGTGGTGGTCAATATAACTGTCTTTATTCAACACCAAACCCAATGTGGATGTATTTGAATATTCAAAGCGGTGGAAATATTGATATTTTAATTAACCAATATTCATTTGCAGGAACTCCAATTGATGTTGACTTTGCTTTATGGGGACCATTTGCAAATATTTCCTCAGCTTGTGCAGGTATTGCACCTTCAACAACAATTCCAGCAACTTATCCAAGTGGAAATTTAATGGATTGCTCTTTTTCTGCTGCTCCAACAGAAACAGCTAATATTGTTGGTGCCGTAGCTGGTCAGTGGTATATGTTGTTAATAACAAATTATAATGGTGCTCTGGGGTATATTGAGTTTTCACAAACTGGAGGAACAGGAACAACAAATTGTGCAATTGTTATTCCATGTGCTATTACAGCAATAACTACTAATATCAGCAATTGCCCAACAGCAGGTGGGACTTATACAGTTAATGGTACAATTGCTTTTCATGATCAACCAACAACTGGTACCTTAACAATATGTGATAATGTTTCAGGATTATGTCAAACTTTTAATCCGCCTTTTACAAGTCCGATTGCATACAGCATTCCAGGAATAACCGCAAATGGTGGAGCGCACAATTTAACCGCATCTTTTTCTGCAACCCCAGGATGTAGCTTAGTTCAGCCATATACTGCAACGCAACCATTAATTTCTGCTACCTACGCTTTTACTAATCCATCATGTAATGGTGGAAGTAATGGAACAGCATCTATATCTGCAGTAACAGGTGGTTATCCTGCTTATTCTTATACATGGAGTCCAAATGTTTCTACAACAAATAACGCAACAGGGTTAGTAGCAGGGATATATAATGTAACAATTACTGATACTCATGGTTGTACAGCAACACATACATTTACTTTAGTCAATCCACCTGTTTGGGTAGCAAATTTAACACCTACACCAACAACTTGTGGTTTAAATAATGGAAGTGCTACTGTGTCTAGTGTTACGAATGGAACAGCTCCATATTCGTATATCTGGTCTAATGCCGGAAATACTCAAACAATTACTCCGGTAGCTTCAGGTAATTATACTGTTACTGTCACAGGGGCAGGTGGTTGTACTGCTGTTGGTACTGCCAATGTTGCTGCGAGTACAGCTTTAACTTCAACTTTCACACAAACTCCAAATCGTTGTTTAACTGGCAACACTTTTACTTTCACAAATACTGGTTCAACAGGTGGTGGAATTACACAGACATGGTCTTTTACTGGTGGCCCAGCAAATGTAACAACCGTAAATGCTGGACCTATTACTTGGGCAGCAGCAGGAACATATACTATAACTCATACTGTAAATGGCCCTGGCCCTTGTACTTCCACAACAACTAGCACAATCACTGTATATCCTCAGCCATCTGTTACTTTTACACAAACAAATGTTAGTTGTAGTGGCTCTTGTAATGGAACAGCTACTGCAAGTCCTTCAGGTGTTGGATATTCTTATATTTGGAATGATCCTGCTCCGGTTCAGACTGCTCAAACAGCAACAGCTCTGTGTGCTGGACCTTATAATGTTACATTAACTGATCCTAATGGTTGTACTGGAGTAAATACTGTTACAATTACCCAACCAGCATTAATGGTATTAAATGCTACCCGAACAAATGTAACTTGTAATGGCTTATGTAATGGAACTGCAAATGTTTCTGTTACTTCAGGTGGTACAGGCCCTTTTACATATGCTTGGGGATCAGGTGCAACGCCAAATGCAGCTTCAACAACAGGTTTATGCGTAGGTACTTATACCGTAACTGTAACAGATGCAAATCTATGTACTGCAACTACAAATATAGTAATAACAGCTCCTACTTTATTAACCTCTTCAATAACTGCTCAAACCAACGTAGCTTGTAATGGAGGTGTAACAGGCACAGCCACAGTAACGGCTGCTGGTGGCACAACACCTTACACATATTTATGGAATGATCCAGCTCCTGCTCAGACAACAGCAACAAGCACAGGATTAACTGCTGGCACTTGGATTGTAACTGTAACAGATAATAA
>CAILUD010000041.1 GCA_903837285.1 uncultured Bacteroidota bacterium
AATTAAGCATTGCTTTAAGAAATCAGTTAGTTTTTATAGTTGCAATTATTTTATTGCTAATTATAATTATTAATTACATTTTGTTAAGAAGCATACGTAAACCTTTAACAGAACTTGCTGATGCTACAAAAAAATTCCATGAAGGTAATTTTGAAGTTCGCAGTAATTACAATTCTAAAAACGAATTTGGCGAATTATCTGATTTGTTTAATAATCTTGCAGAAAGCATACAAACTAAAATTAATTTAGACGAAAAAGTTGTAAGTCTTTCTGGTTTAATGATGAGTAAATATGAAGCTAAGGAATTTTTTCAGGAAACTATAAATCAGCTTGCTTCATATACGGGTTCGCAAATGGCAGCAGTGTATCTTTTAAGCGACGATAAAAAAATGTTTACTTATTTCCAGTCTATTGGTATGGATAAGAATGCAAAAAAATCATTTGCTGCCGACAGTTTCGAAGGTGAATTTGGCTTAGCTATTTCTTCTCGAAAAATTCAACATATTAAAAATATTTCTGAAGATACCCGTTTTGTTTTTCACACTGTTAGCGGAAAATTTATACCTCATGAAATTATTACAATTCCTATCATTTCAGACGAAGAGATAATTGCCTTTATCTCTTTGTCTAGTATTCATATTTACAATAATCAATCTCTTCAATTAATAGAAAGTATTTATTCAACATTAAGTGCACGTGTAAATGGTATAATTGCATACCACAAAATGAGGTTGTTTTCCGATAAACTTGAGCAACAAAACAACGAACTCGAAGCACAAAAAACAGAGTTGTCATCACAATCTGCAGAACTTATTGAGCAAAATACAGAACTCGAAATGCAGAAAAAACAATTGAACGAAGCAAGTCGTTTAAAAACAAATTTCTTGTCTAATATGAGTCACGAACTCAGAACACCATTGAACTCTGTTATAGCATTGTCTGGAGTTTTAAGCCGTCGGCTTACAAAACAAATACCCGATGAAGAATATAGTTATCTTGAAGTTATTGAACGTAATGGAAAAAATTTACTAGCGCTAATTAATGATATTTTGGATATTTCCAGAATAGAATCTGGTAAAGAAGAAGTTGAAATAACAAAATTTAATATTAATAATCAGATTGCCGAGGTCGTAAGTATGATTAACCCACAGGCAAAGCAAAAGAAAATAGAGTTAATTCAAACAAATTACGATACTGAAATATTTGTAACAACTGATGCTCATAAAATTAGTCACATCGTTCAAAATATTATTGGCAATGCAGTAAAATTTACTGAAACAGGTAAGGTAGAAATTAAAGCTGAGAAGAAAGACAAAAATATTGTAATTACTGTTACAGATACAGGTATTGGCATTGCAGAAGAAAATCTGACGCATATATTTGATGAATTCCGACAGGCTGATGGCAGCACCTCGCGCAAATTTGGTGGCACTGGTTTAGGTTTGGCAATTGCTAAAAAATATGCAAATCTACTTGGTGGTACAATTACAGTTAAAAGCAACCTAAATAAAGGTTCAGAGTTTACGATAGTTTTACCAATAAATTATTCGGCAGATAACATAATAATTGATGAGGATGAATCTACTGATTATAAATATAAAATAAAACCAATTTCACGGCTTACAGATTCTTCTGTAAAAACAATTTTATTAGTCGAAGATAGTGAACCAGCAATAATTCAGATGCAAGATATACTTGAAGAAAATGGGTATAAAATTATTGTTGCACGCGATGGTAAAGAAGCGTTAAATATTATTTCAAATACTATCCCTGATGCAATGATATTAGATTTAATGATGCCGGGTGTTGATGGATTTGAAGTACTTAAAACAATTAGAAATGCCGATGCTACTTCTAAAATTCCTGTTTTAATACTTACAGCAAAACATTTAACAAAGGAAGATTTAAAGTTTTTAAAACGTAACAACGTTCATCAACTTATTCAAAAAGGTGATATAAATCTAAACGATTTGTTAAATGCAGTTTCTACAATGGTTAATTTTGATAAAGTAGAAACAATTATACCCAAACGTGAAATTCCAAATATTAAAGGTTTGCCGAAAATATTGGTAATAGAAGATAATGCCGATAATATGATTACGGTTAAAGCTTTGCTTGCAAATAACTATATTGTTATTGAAGCAACTGATGGAAATGAAGGAATTGAAATGGCAAAAAAACATATACCAGATTTAGTTTTAATGGATAATGCACTTCCGGGAATTGATGGAATTGAAACTTTTAAAATTATTAGAGAAAATATAAAATTACAAAATATCCCAATTATTGCTCTTACCGCAAGTGCTATGATACACGATCGTGAATCAATATTGGCACATGGCTTCGATTCTTATATTCCAAAACCAATAGATGAGAAATTGTTTTTTAAAACTATAAAGGAAGTGCTTTATGGAGAATAAAAAAATAAAAATACTGGCTATAGATGATAATAAAGATAACCTTATTACATTAAATGCACTTGTAAAGGAATCTTTTCCTGATTCAAAAATATTTAGCTCTACAACTGGTGCAGAAGGTTTATCTATTGCAGTTGCAGAGGATCCTGATTTAATACTATTGGATATTGTTATGCCTGATATGGATGGCTTTGAAGTTTGTAAAAAACTTAAAGCAAATATGATATTAAAAGATATTCCAGTAGTTTTTATTACTGCAATTAAAGGAGATAAGGATAGCCGTATTAAAGCACTTGAGGTAGGAGCAGAGGCCTTTCTTGCCAAACCTATTGATGAAACCGAACTTATTGCTCAAATTAGAGCAATGTGCAAAATTAAGAAGGCAAACGTTGAAAAACGTGATGAAAAATTAATTCTTTCCAAATTAGTCGAAGAGCAAACCCGCGAATTGACCGAGACTCACAAAGCGACTCTTAATTTGATGGAGGATTTAAAAAAAGAAAATGATGCAAGAAAAAAGAGTGAAAATGATTTATTCGAAAACGAGAAGAGAAGTAGAGGTTTATTAGATAATCTTGAAGCAGGAATTGTTATTCATGCAAAAGATACTTCCATTATAACATCTAACAAAAGAGCATCTGAGTTACTTGGTTTAAGTGTTGAGCAAATGCAAGGTAAAACTGCAGTTGATTCAAGTTGGCATTTTATATTTGAAAATAAGCAACCTATTCCAATAAATGAGTATCCGGTTAATATTATTAAATCAACAAAACATTCATTTAATAATTATATATTAGGAGTATGCAGACCAGATACAAAAGATGTTGTTTGGTTAATGGTTAATGGCTTCCCGTTTTTGAATGACAATGGTGAAATAACTGAGATTTTAATTAGTTTTATTGATATAACAAATAGAAAAGTAGCCGAAGAATTACTACGAAAAAGTGAAGAGAAATATCGATTATTGTTTGATTCTAATAAAGACGGAGTATCTATTTTTTATATAAATGATGATAATTCGGTTTCACCCATAATAATTGCCAATAAATCTGCTTCAGAGATGTTGGGTTATACATCTGAAGAATTTATCGGAAAACATGTTTCTGATTTTGAGTTAAATGCTTCTGTAAACCCGCTATTAGAAAGAATGGTGGCTTTAAAAACAAATGGTTTTTTTGATTTTGAAACAGAACTTTTTCATAAAAATGGACAAAAAATATTTGCAGCTATTCATATTCGTATAATTGAATATAATGATAGATTAGCTATAATGAATATTGTTAGCGATATTACTGAACGAAAAAAAGCTGAGATAGCACTTAAAGAAAGTGAAGAAAAATTCAGAGAAATGGCAGATATGTTGCCTCAAGTTGTTTTTGAAACAGATGAAAACGGTAATTTTACTTTTATAAACAAGCAAGCATATAATGTTTTCGGATACGAAGAAGATTTTCCTGTTTTAAAAGAGAATTCGCTTAAATTTCATATCCCTGAAGAAAGAGAACGTGCAATTGATAGTATTCAATTAAGGATTTCTGGTAATAAAGTTGAAAATAACGAATATACAATGCTTAGAAAAGATGGCACTACTTTTCAGGCTTTAGTTTATTCTAATCCTATTATTAAAAACAATAAAAATATAGGAATAAGAGGGATAATAGTAGATATTTCTGAACGAAAACAATCAGAAATAGATTTAAAAAAGAAAACTGCTGAGCTTGAACAAATGAATGAATATTTTGTAGGTCGAGAAATTAAAATGATTGAGTTAAAAAAGGAAATAAATAAATTGTTGATTAGTATAGGCGAAAAGGAAAAATATGTTGTTCATACTTTATAGATTCAAAAGTTGGTCTTTTAGCCACAGACCAAGGAATCCGAACTACCGTTGTCTGTGGATCACAGACTACAAGGAATGGAAATTTCAAGATGAAATTAGTATGTCATTCTGAGCAACGCGAAGAATCTATATACTAGAATAGATTCTTCGCGTTGCTCAGAATGACAAAAATGTAATGTGATAACAAAAATCAGTATAGATTTTATTTGTTATTTATACCCGTATTTCCCTTTCCACCTTTGAGCAAGGAAAGCTAAAATTTCTTTTTCTTTAACTGTTGTTTGTGGCGTGTATAAGCAGGTTCCAGAAATTTTATCGGGAAGAAATTCTAAGTCTATAAAATTGTTTTCGAAGCTGTGAGCGTATTTATATTCTTTACCGTAACCAATTTTTTTCATAAGCTTGGTTGGTGCATTTCGTAAATG
>CAILUD010000042.1 GCA_903837285.1 uncultured Bacteroidota bacterium
ACAGGAACTTATCCTAACTTTACAATTTCAAGTACAGATAACAATACAACATACACTGGTGGTACAGGAATAAATGTTGCGGGAACAACAATTACTAACTCAAGTCCAAATGCCACACATACTGGCGATGTAACAGGTGCGGGCGCATTAACAATTACAAACAATGCCGTAACAACAACTAAAATTGCTGACGGAAACGTAACTGCTGCAAAACTTAACAATATGTCAGCAACTAACGGACAAGCATTAAAATTTAACGGAACAAATTGGGCTCCTGCTGCAGATAACAACACAACTTATACCGCGGGTACTGGCATTAATGTTACAGGAACAACAATTACTAATACTTCTCCTGACCAGACTGTAGCATTAGCACAAGGCGGTGCAACAACTGTTACTGGAACATATCCTAACTTTACAATTTCAAGTACAGATAATAATACTACATATACTGCAGGATCTGGGTTAAGTTTAGCGGGAACTGTTTTTGCGAACACATCTCCTGATCAGACTGTAACAATGACTAATGGAACAGGAATTTCTGTAACCGGAACTTATCCTGCATTTACAGTTACTAACTCAAGTCCAAATGCTACACATACAGGAGACGTAACAGGTGCTGCAGCTTTAACAATTGCAAACAATGCTGTAACAACAACTAAAATTGCCGACGGAAACGTAACCGCTGTAAAACTTAACAATATGTCAGCAACTAACGGACAAGCATTAAAGTTTAACGGAACAAACTGGGCTCCTGCTGCTGATAACAACACAACTTATACTGCAGGAACAGGAATAAACGTAACTGGAACAACAATTACAAACACTGCTCCAAATCAAACAGTATCTTTAACTCAGGGTGGTGCAACAACTATCAGTGGCAGTTATCCGAATTTCACAATAAGCAGTACAGATTTAAACTCTGGAACACCTGGTGGTCTTAACAAAACAATACAATTTAATAATTCAGGTGCTTTTGG
The DNA here is from genome assembly GCA_903837285.1 of uncultured Bacteroidota bacterium. Classification (GTDB taxonomy): domain Bacteria; phylum Bacteroidota; class Bacteroidia; order Bacteroidales; family GWA2-32-17; genus GWA2-32-17. The sequence goes on from CAILUD010000042.1 coordinate 981, forward strand.
AGGAAATACAAATCTAGTTTGGGATAATTCAAATGAAAGATTAGGTATTGGTACAACAAGTCCATTAGGAAGAATGGTAGTTCAGGGAAGCGCAACAGCATTAGCTACCGAACCTCTTTTTGAAGTAAAAAACAAAGCTGGACAAACAGTATTCGTTGTTTATGAGGACAGTGTTAATGTTTTTGTTAACGATGATGCTATTCAATCGAACAGAGGAGGTTTTGCAGTTAGTGGCAGAAATAGTGCAAAAGCACTTACACATAATTATCTGCACGTTACTCCAGATAGCACTCGTATTTTCACTGGCGATCCTTCTGCAGGCTTTGGAGTTAGTAATATTAATGCTGGAACTGCAACAAGCTATATGAATTTAACACCCGACAATTATTTTATCGGACACCAAGCAGGAGACGCAATTACAACTGGTCTTTATAATTCTTTTATAGGTTATCAATCCGGCAAAAGCAATACTAGTGGAGCATCCAATGTTTTTATTGGCTATCTAAGCGGAAACAACAATATTGATGGTTATTCGAATGTAGGAATTGGTGATCAGTCTTTATATAATAATACAAGTGGGTTTTTAAATACAGCCACTGGATACAAGTCGCTTTTCTCTAATACTTCAGGTAATCAGAATACTGCTTTTGGATATATGTCCGAATACTCAAATATAAGTGGAACTAATAATGCAGCTTTTGGAAGATATTCTCTTTATATGAATTCTAATGGATGGTGTAATTCAGCTGTTGGTTCAGAAGCTTTAAGATCTAATACTTCTGGTGCGTGGAATGCTGCATGTGGAACTGCTTCGCTAACTTCTAATACTACCGGAAGTGGTAACTCCTCTTTTGGTGGTGTTGCAATGCAAGCTAATACAATAGGAAGCCAAAATACAGCTTTAGGATATTATGCTTTTTATAGTGGTACATCTTATAACAATTCTACAGCTATTGGAGCAAATACAGTTATAAATCAGAGCAATAAAGTGAGAATAGGTGATGCTTCAACTACTGTAATTGAAGGTCAGGTTGCATACACGTGGCCATCTGATGGAAGATTTAAAAATTCAGTGACCGAAGATGTAAAAGGTCTCGATTTTATTAAAAGACTTCGTCCAATTGTTTACAATTTTGATACACGTAAATTCGATGCTTTCTTAATGAAAGATATGCCCGATAGTTTAAGAGAAGCGATTATGAGCAAAAAGGACTATAACGCATCATCATCAATTCGTCAAACCGGCTTTATAGCACAGGAAATTGAACAGGCAATAAAAGAAAGTGGTTACAATTTTAATGGTTTGCATAAACCAGAAAATGAAAATGACAATTACAGTGTTGCATATTCTCTCTTTACTGTGCCATTAGTAAAAGCAGTTCAGGAACAACAAATTATTATTGAAAACCAACAAAACGTAATTGAATCTTTAATTAAAAGAATAGAAAAACTCGAAAACAAATAGACATTAAAAAATGTTTTTTTTCAATTTTTAAAAATCTGATTTCCTATAAATCAGATTTTTAAATATATATTAGTTCGGATTTGACAATATTAACTTTATTCTTTATTTTTACATTAAATAACATAATTATAGATAAACTATGAAACAGATTTTATTCTCAATTTGCTGTCTTGCAATAAGTCTAACCATTGTTGCTCAATCTCCTCAATCCTTCCAGTATCAAGCTGTCGTTCGTGATGCATCTGGTTCTGTATTGGTAAGCCAACCAGTCAGTTTTCAGATAAGCATAATTTCAGGATCAACTACTGGAACTGTAGAATATGTAGAAACACATTCTGCTATAACTAATACTTTAGGTATTGTTCTTCTTTCAATAGGAAAGGGAACTCCTGTAAACGGAACATTAGCTGCTGTAAACTGGGAAAATGCATTACACTTTATAAAAGTTGAAGCCGACCCAACAGGTGGTACCAATTATTTAGATATGGGAACAACACAATTATTATCCGTGCCTTATGCTTTAAATTCATTAAAAGCTTCTCAAGCAACAAATGCCGATAATGCTACAAATGCAAATTATGCGAACGTTGCAGGAACGGCAAACTATGTTGGTGGAACGGGTATTAACATTACTGGATCAACTGTTACAAACACATCTCCAGACCAAACTGTAACATTAACACAAAGTGGCGCAACAACAGTTACAGGAGCTTACCCCAACTTTACAATTTCAAGTACTGATAACAATACAACATATAATGCAGGTACAGGAATTAATGTTGCAGGAACTACTATTTCTAATACAGCTCCTGACCAGACTGTAACTTTAACACAAAGTGGTGCAACAACGGTTACAGGTACCTACCCAAACTTTACAATTTCGAGTACAGATAACAACACTACATATACAGCAGGATCAGGTCTAAGTTTAACAGGAACCACATTTGCAAATACCTCTCCAGATCAAACCGTAACAATGGCCAACGGAACAGGAATTTCTATAACCGGAACTTATCCTGCATTTACGGTTACTAACTCAAGTCCAAATGCCACACACACCGGCGACGTAACAGGTGCAAGTGCATTAACAATTGCAAACAATGCTGTAACAACAGCTAAAATTGCTGATGGAAATATAACAGCAGTAAAGCTTAACAATATGTCAGCAACAAATGGACAAGTACTTAAATACAATGGAGCAGCATGGGCACCAGCAATTGATGCAAATACAAATTATACAGCAGGAACAGGAATAAATATTACCGGAACAACAATTACAAATACAGCACCTAACCAAGCAGTAACTTTAACTCAAGGTGGTGCAACAACCATAAGTGGAACATATCCAAATTTTACAATAAACAGTACTGATTTAAATACAGGAACTCCTGGTGGTTTTAATAAAACTGTACAATTTAATAATGCAGGTTCTTTTGGTGGAGATACTGCCATGATATGGGATAATACTAACAAAAGATTAGGTGTTGGTTTAACAAATCCAAATGGTAGAATGGTTGTTCGTGGAAGCGCATTAGCTCCTGCAACAGAACCATTATTTGAAGTAAAAAATGCAGCGGGGCAAACTGTGTTTGTTGTTTATCCTGATAGCGTTCATATTTATGTTAAAGATGGTGGTGCAAAATCAAATAAAGGAGGTTTTGCAGTAAGCGGAAGAAATAGCACAAAATCTTTTACAAATAATTTTTTAACTGTTACCCCAGATAGTACAAGAATTTTCACAGGCGATACAATATCTGGTTTTGGAGTAGAAAACCTTGGCTTAGGAGCATCAACAAGCTATATGCACTTAACACCAAATAATTACATGATTGGTCATCAGGCCGGAGATTCCTTAACAACAGGTATGTATAATTCATTTTTTGGGTTTAAATGCGGAATTAGCAATACTAGTGGAAGCTATAATGTTTTTTCTGGGTTTAGATCAGGATACTTAAATAAGTTTGGAATGTTCAATACATTTATTGGTCACGAGGCTGGTTTTAACAATACAGGCAGCGATAATACTTTCGTTGGATATGAGGCAGGAGAAGCTCATACAACTGGTGGCGGAAACGTTCATATTGGAAGTAAAGCGGGACAGCTCGCAACAGATGGCACCCGTAATATTTTTATTGGTGAAGAATCCGGTTTCGTTAATAATGGCGGTAATAATAATATTTTTATGGGTTTCACGAGCGGTCATAGTAACACTTTAGGAAGCTATAACGTAATGATGGGTACAGAAAGTGGATATAGCAATACTACCGGCGTACATAACACTTTCTTGGGTTATCAATCAGGCAAGAACAATGTCATTGGTTCTAGTAATGTTATAATGGGTTATCAATCCGGATATAATAATAATGCTGGAAGTAATGTGATTTTGGGTTATCAAGCTGGCTTTTATAATTCTAATGGAAATAGTAATGTAATGATTGGATCTTATGCTGGTTTTCATAATACCTCAGGTTTTGTAAATACTTTTATTGGCGAAACTGCTGGGTATTCAAATACTTCTGGTACAAATAATATTTTTATGGGTGTGCAAAGTGGTTATAATAACACTACTGCAAGCGGAAATATTTTTTTAGGTAGAGAAACCGGATATAGTAATCAAACTGGTTATGGTAACATATTTTTAGGTAACGGAGCTGGCTATTTTAATACTATAGGCGCAAATAGTATTTATTTAGGATATCATGCAGGTTATTATTCCTTAGGTAATAATAATATTAGTATTGGTCTTTCTGCAAGTGAGAATAATACAAATGGCATTAATAACACTATGCTTGGTATTTCAGCAGGACAATGGTCAACTGGAAGCTATAATTTGTTTTTAGGCTACTCTGCAGGAAACAGCAATACAGGAAACAATAATGTGTTTATAGGTTATAATGCCGGTAGTAACGAACTAGGATCTGCAAAATTTTATATCGAAAATTCATCAAATATTACTACTCCTTTAATTAATGGTGATTTTGCAGTTGATCGTATAGCTTTTCACCGACAAGCAGATACTTATCCATTTCAGGTTGGCACAACTGTAGCTAATGGTAACGGAGCATACTTAACTGCTGGTGGAACATGGACTAACACATCATCAATTACCCTTAAAGACAGATTTGTAACAATTAACAATAATGATTTATTAACAAAGATTAAAAACTTAGATATTAAAGGCTGGTTTTATAAAGAATCACAGGAATATCACATTGGTCCATTTGCTGAAGATTTTTATAATGCATTCGGAACAGGTGTTTTAAACGAACCTAATTATCTCGGAAAATCATTAGCCGCTAGTGATGTTGCAGGAGTGAGCCTTTTGGCAGTTCAGCAACTAATAAAAGAAATAGAATTGCTTAAAGCCGAAATCGAAAAATTAAAAGCTGCAAAACAGTAATAAAAAAGCCCTTTTAAGGGCTTTTTTATTATAAATTAAAATCAATAATTAAAGGTAAATGATCACTAAATGTAATCCAATTTTCATATTTGCCAATTTCAATATTTTGAAAACTATCATAAAAATCATTTGAGACAAAGCAATAGTCAATGTGATATGATTTCTTTTGATTTCTTTGCAGAAAGAAAGTTGGATTAATTTCCTTTCCCTGCTCATGATTTAAATGTTTATGATAAACACTGTGAATATTATTTTCTTCTAATAAAGAAACAACCGAAGAATGGTTACCTACCCTATCTTTATAATCCCATATTTTATTTGAATTAAAATCACCAATTAGAATTACAGAATTATTTAATAAACTTGTATAATAATTAATCGCTAACCAAATTTGTCCGATATATCTTGCTTCCCAATTTTCTTTATTGCCCATTGCCCAAATTGCAAACAAAATAAAAGAATGCCCATATCCTGTAACATGTATAGGTATTATATATCTATACACTGGATTAAATATTTCTAATAATTCAAATTTATAATCAGAATATGAAAAGACACCTATTCCTTTGTGTATATTGTTTCCATACCAAAAAAAGTCATTTGGTTTTTTATTAAACTTCAAATTGTCTTCACATTCGCATTCCTGAACAACTATAATGTCAGGATTGTAATTTAAAACTAAATCAACCTTTTTTCTAAAGGCACCCTGACAATTCCATGATATTATTCTCACTTATTTTATCTAACTATCGACACCACACCCGAAATTGCTTCTTCGTTGTTATGTAAACTCACAATATAAATGTATGCTCCCATCGGTAAGTCTTTGCCATTATACTTTCCATCCCATTGAATCGACTTATTTTTGTATTCATTGCCAGTACCATCAAATTTAAAAATAACATTGCCCCAACGATTAAATATTTCAATCGTAACATTAGAGTATGCCTCAATACCTTTAATCTCCCATGTATCATTTATTACATCATTATTTGGTGTAAAAACTGTTGGAATTTCAAATTCAATTATTAAATCAGAAGATGCAGTTGCTGTACACCCAGCATTATCAGTAATTGTTACCTGATATAAATTTGATTGTGTTACAGTAAATAAACTATCGGTATTTCCAGTATTCCATAAATAGGTATACGGGATAGTACCACCAATAACTTCTGCATACACAGCATTTACAGAAGAAACAATATTCACATTAACCGGTGGACTACCATCAAGAACTATTGTTTTTATTAATACACATAAGTTAGCATCAGTAACAGTTAAAACATATTGCCCTTGTGAAAGATTAATCAACGATGAAGTAGTTTCACTATTAGACCAATAATAGGAATAAGATGGCGTTCCACCTGTAACCGTTGTTAAAATACTTCCAACACTTTCATTAGTACAAAATGTTTCGGTATTTATAGTTGCAATATTTAATGAATCAGGTTCTGATATATTAAATAATTGTGAAGTAGAACAATTATTTCCATCAGTAATTGTTACAAGATAATTTCCTGCTGATAATCCGTATATATTTTGTAAAACTGCAGAGTTACTCCATAAATAATTATAAGGAATACTACCTCCCGATAATTGAAGTAATATGTTACCATCGGAGCCGTTTTTACATTTCACATTTGTTAAGTTACCGGTAACTGATATAGCCATAGGCTCATCTATCACTGTATTTAGCGTATCTTTACAACCATTAAAATCTGTAATGGTTAAACTGTAATTTCCTGCTATAATATTTGAATTACTTGAGAGTGTAACTCCATTACTCCATAAAAAACTATAAGGTACCACTCCCCCTTGCACATTTGCTGTTACCGACCCATCAGTGCCATTATAACAATTAACAGAAATCACACTTAATGAAGCAATGAGTGGATTAGGTTCAATTACAGATTCAGAAGCAACAGCTGTACATCCATTATTATCAGTAATTGTTACCCAATACGAACCAGCTGCAACAGAATTCAAATCTTCTACAGTTGCACCATTATCCCATAAAAACGTATATGGTATTGTACCTCCGCTAACATTTATCCCCACCATACCATCTGAATATCCATTACATGTAACAGGTAACGAAGCAATAACTGCATCAACAGGCGTTGGCTGTATTAAAGTGTCATATGCTATAGTGTTACAAGCATTATTGTCAGAAACAATTAAAAAATAATTTCCACTTGTTAAACTTTCAGCAATTGGGTCCGAATCACTGTTTGACCAGGAATAAGTATAAGGTTGTGTACCCCCATTTACAGTTGCAGACAGTATTCCATCATTTGCTCCAAAACATGAAATATTTATTTCAGAAATTGAAATTATAATAGAATCAGGTTCATTAATTGTTACTTGTTGAACAATACTACAATTATTATCATCTTTAACAGTAACTGTATATATTCCTGCTGATAAATTTATTAAATTTTGTTGCGACGATCCGTGAAGCCAGGTATAAACATAATTTCCGGCAACAGTTCCACCAGTAACAACTGTATTTATTGTTCCATTATTTTGTCCATAACATATTGCATCAGTTGTTGTAAAAACAGCAGCAATTGCAGATGGCTGAGTTAAATTTATATTCGCAACTGATTGACAACCGTTATTATCAGAAATAGTAATCTGATAATTACCTGCAGTTAAAGTATCAATATGTGAAACTATAGCACCATTTCCAGTTCCCGTAACTCCATTCGACCAGGTATATGTCAATATTCCAGTTCCTGTAGCTGAAATCTGAGCATCTCCATCATGACCATTGTTACAACTAATATTATTATTAACAGTTGAATTTACAATTGGTGCTCCTACATCACTTACATTTGTTGACCCTGTTTTAGTGCAGCCATTCTGATCAGTTACAGTTACACCATATGTGCCTGATGTTAAATTTGAAGCAACTGCTGTAGTTTGCAAATTGCTCCATATATAACTATAATTCCCCCAACCACCTGCCGGAACAACGGTAGCACTTCCATTACTGTTTCCACAAGTTGAATTAGTATTTGAAAGTCCAATAGTTAATGCAGCAGGAATTGTAACTGTGCCATTTGCAACTGAGGAAGTACAACCATTCTGACTAACCTGCAACGAAACATTATAAGTTTGACCTGCAGTTCCTGTTATCAATTGTGGTCCTTGTCCTGTACCCGGATTAGCAGTTGCACCACCAAAATTCCATGTATATGTTCCGGCAGCACTAGCCGTTCCTGTGTATGTAACACTTGCTGGCGTTCCATTACATACAGGATTTTGAGTTGTAAATGTTGAAGTAGGTATGTTATTTACAATTACTGTTACAGGATATCTGTGCCCTTCACATACTGAATTATTATGAGTCATATAATAAATTGTTGTATCGAACAATGCAGGTGTAGTGTATGTTGTGTTATTTGTTGAAATTGCAGTTCCTCCGGTTTGAGCTCCATACCAGTTAAAAGTACCGTAACCGGTTGGGGAACTTATATTAATTGTAGCCTGACTTCCATCACAAATTGGACTTGCAGATGCAACAGGCACTGGTTCTCCAAGCATAAAAGCATATGGCGAAAAAGTTGCAGGTAAATTTGTTGTTATATGTCCATTATTGGCACCTGCTGCAGGAATAGTTGTATTCAAAACAAAGTTCCAGTTAGCTGCTGGAGGTTGTGTTCCTTTTATTGCTGATATTGCACATTCTGTCATTCCTGCTTGAAAATCTGAAGATAAATTATATGAAAAATTTACAGTACCTGTAGGATTTCCTGCATCTGGGAGAATCTTTGTCCACCATGAAGAATAATATGTTCCAGCATTTTGAACGCTATCCTGATTTACAGTAATTGCAGATGCTCCACCTGCTGCTGTTAAGTTTAAAACTAGCGGACGATATTTATGCAAAATACTATTTGATACTCCTACAGGATAAGTATAAGTGTTAGGTGCAAGAATTGCTCTTTTTAAATTTCCAGCAATATAACTGCTTGCAGAATATCCGACAGGAATTGACACTGGATCGTTGTTACTAACAAATATCTCATAATTTAGAGTACTGTTTCTTGTGTATAATATTCCATTTGTTAAAACTAATTCAAAGGTAATATTAACATTTGTTGCAAGCTTTACTCCTGCTCCACTATTATCTATTGTCACTTTATAAAGACTACTATTACAACTTAAAGTTTGAGGTGTTACAGCATTTGCTCCGGTCATTAACAACCTACCAGATGAAGCAATATACGAAGCTATTGGATTTACTGTGAAATTTCCTTTTACATATAAACGTTTTACTCCATTGGCATTCCATGTTCCACTGCTTACTGTAAAATTATTTGAAACATATAAATTTCCCAAAGTATTATCAACACCAGTAATTGGACTTGCACTACCTGTTGTTTTAGATACATCAATATTCCAAAATGGATTTAAATCCGGAAAAGCCTGATATATTGTCTGACTATTAGGTTGACAAGAACTATATGTATCATATTTTACACTTATTGTTCCTGTACCACAAATAAATGTACCGTTTGAAGTCCAGTTACCATATAAATAAATAGTTTTTGATCCTGCATTAACAGTTGCACCTGCATTTATAACAACGTGGTTTAAATAAAAACTATACGCTCCGCTTAACTGTGTATTTCCATCAAAAGTAACAGTTGAATTTGGATAGCCTTGTGAATTTCGGTTAAAAGTACCATCTGCAATAAAATTACCTTTTATTATTGTATTAACAGAATGTGCAGAAAGTCCTTTTCCAACTGCAGCATTTGTGTTCATTGTTCTTAAATTATAAAATGTAGAAACAGTTGTGCCTTCAATTCCCTGACCATCGGTTCCGTTAAAAATCACTGTTCCTGTCGCACAATTAAAAGTACCATAATTAATAAAGTTTCCAGTTAATTGAATTGTACCGGTATTTAAATTTAATGTTCCCCAAGAACTACAATTTCCACCTAAATTAGTATTGCCTTGCAAAGTCAGAGTTTTATCGCTTATGCTTAATGTTCCTCCAGTGTTTATTGCAATTTTATAAATAACAGAATTTGCATTTAAGGTTATGTTTGCACCATTAACAATTATTACACTATCATTGACACCAGGCACAACTCCACCAACCCATGATGTTGAATTACTCCAATTTCCTGTTGTTACCGTACTTAATATATTGCTTGCAGATATTTTTATTAAAAATGCAAACATCACTAAAGTAAAAATAAATAGCTTTCTCATAAATAAATTATTAAAACGCAAAAGTAAGTGTATTGCTAATGCCAATCAACTTTTCGCAACAAATGATTTGAACAATATTTAATATTAAGGAACAAATTACAAGGTATTGTTATAAGTAAATCGTTTTAGGCAAATTTTAATTTCAGACAAAAAAAAAGCTGCCTATAAAAGACAGCTTAATTATTTTTTTTATAAAAAAGATTAAAGCAAACTAGAACCTTTATTTGCTCCTTCTTTAATATTGAATCCTATTAAAATTTCGTGACTTCCATTACTATAATCTTTTATATGACTAGTTGTGTAATCAAATGCATAGCCAATATAGAATTTCTGGAATTTAACACCTACCATTATTGCAATATCTTTGCTTGAACGATAAGAAACACCTAACCAATAGCTCTTATCATAATATGCTTTTACGTTAAAATCAATTTGCATAGGTGTAGTAAAAGTTGACTTAAATAAAAGTGATGGCTCTAATTCAAATTTATCACTTAAAGAAAATTTGTAACCAGCTGTAGCAAAATAATGGCGGATAATCTGATTTTTATCTACAGCACTATCTCCAAAATCTAAATTCAACTGAACTAATTGAGTAGCAGCCATTCCAACGAAATACTTGCTATTATATAAATACAATCCAAAATCAGCATCTGGTACAACCTGAGTAATTATTCCATGATTAACTGCCGGATCATTAGTCTCTATAGTAACTAATTGCGACTGGTCAAATTTAAATTGAAAAGCTTTTAAAGCTAAACCAATTCCTAATTTTGATTTAATACCAGCTAATTCAATATGATAAGCACCGCAAACCTGAATTCCAGTTCTGCTTATAGGTCCGAATTTATCATTGAAAAGGTAACCACCTAATCCAAAATTCATATTATTAAATAAATAGTGACCGCTTATTGCTTGTGTTGAAGGTGCACCTTTAATACCAACCCATTGCTGACGGGCAGTTAAACGAACAGGGAAATAATCAACACTACCTGCAATTGCCGGATTTAATAAAAAAGCATTCATCATGTACTGTGAATACAATGGAAGCTGCTGAGCCTTAACTCCAAATCCTAAAAGAACAAAAGCTGTAAAAATGACTATCAGTTTTTTCATATTCTTGTTTTTTACAAAATTACACTTTCTTTTATACTTACAAAAATAAAATAAAGTTTCATTATCTTATTGATTCGATAATTACGCTCAATACTTTAATTTAAAGGTTCAAAAGAAAAAAATTAATAAAAATTGTTAGTTTGTTTAATTATAAAGCAAATTACTGAAAAAAAGAATTATAAAGCAATAGCAAAATAAAGAAAACAAAAAACAAAGTTTAATAATAAACTCATTTCGGTATTTCGTTAATTAACTGCTATTTACGTTGTATTTAGAATCACTTTTTTAAATAATTTCATCTTATTTTTTAAAATTTAATTTTCAAAATATTGTCAATTTCAATATTTCTTGCTGTAACTTTAATAAGATATAATCGTCTTAATGCGGAATTAAACAATAAAAACTATGAAAAATAATCTTAAATTATTAGCTCTAATTACTATAGTGGCAATTACTTCTATCAGTTGTGTACATACTTCAAATGATGAAATAAACTCTAACAATAAAAGCAAAAACAGTAGCATTTCAACCGTTACATCAATTGTTTCAGCTGATTTGGAAACACAATCTATCGAATCGGGTAAAGCTAATTACATTATAGCCAACATAGTATTCCCTGCAGGAAAAATTCAGATTAAGTCTGGAAAAACAAATTTAATGAATGGTAGTTTTAAATATACTAACAAGAACTGGAAGCCAGAATTAACCTATAACGAAATTAATGATACTGGAAAAATATCTATTAGCGTAATAGATAGCACTGAAAATATAAATTTTGAAAATTCAGACACATGCCGTTGGTTTATTGATTTTAATCCTGATAAAAAGTATGATTTTGACATTAAAATAGGTGCAGGAAAAGGTGATTTAAATCTTGAAGATTTTAAAATTCAAAATTTTAATTTGGAATTAGGAGCTGGAAAAGTAAATGTAAATTTAAAAAACACCTCTGTACCAAAGTTAAATTTAGCAGTTGGCGCAGGAAAAGCAACTATCGATTTAACAGGAATATGGCATAATAACTTAAAAGCAGAAATTGCTGGAGGAGTTGGAGAAATTGAAATTCATCTGCCCAAAGATATTGGCGTAAAAGCAGAGGTCAACGGGTTACTAGGCAAAGTTGAAGCTGAGGGTTTTACTAAAAAACAAAGCATTTACTCAAACAGCAACATAGGAAAGACAAAATACACTCTAGACTTAAAAATTGATGGTGCTATTGGCAAGGTAAAACTTGTTTTAGAGTAATTTAGAACATTTAAACTAAAGAAAAACCCACATTAACAGAAGTTTCTTAATTTTGTAAAAAAGTTTATCATGACTTTTAACGAAATTAAAGAAAAGCTTTTTAATAAAACTGTAGGCATTGCGGGATGTGGCGGGCTAGGATCAAATGCAGCTGTAGCTCTTGCACGTGTTGGTATTGGTAAACTTATTATTGCAGATTTTGATGTAATAATTGAAAGTAATTTAAATCGCCAATACTTCTTTTTCGACCAAATTGGAAAGAAAAAATGTTATGCTCTTAAAGAAAACATCAACAGAATTAATCCAGATTGTATTGTTGAAGCACATGATATAAAGTTAAATCAAGATAATATTCCAAAAATTTTTAATAACTGCGACATTATTATAGAGGCTTTTGATCTTGCAGAAATGAAGCAAATGATTATTGAAACAATAATGCAACATTATTCAAATATTCCACTAATAGTAGGCTCTGGTTTGGCTGGCTGGGGAAAATTTGAAGAAATTAAAATTGAAAAAAATGGAAATATCTATATTTGCGGAGATAGAATTAATGAGGTTTCAGATCAAAACCCGCCTCTTGCACCAAGAGTTGGAATTATCTCAAACATGCAAGCTAATAAAGCATTAGAAATTCTTTTAAATTAACAAAAATGGAAATTACACTTAATAACAATATAGAAACATTTGAACCGGATTCTTTTAATATTTCAGAGTTATTAAAATTAAAGAATTTCACTTTTAAAATGTTAGTGATTAAAGTAAACGAAAAGGTTGTAAAACGTGAAGAGTACGATTCAGTTTTTGTTAAAAACGGCGACAATGTCAGTGTTATTCACTTAATCAGCGGTGGATAATTTATTTTACTTAAACAATAAAATATACGAACTCTATTGTAAATTTGCATACAATATTATAATAATGAAATTTCCAAAAGCTATATTTTTTAGGTTGTTAAAAAATAAATATTTTTTAACAACTTTAGCTTTCATACTTTACATTACAATTTTTAGTCAGAATAATTTAATTGAGAGACTTTCAGCAGTTAAGGATTTAAATAAACTTGAAGCTCAAAAAGAATATTACCTTAATATTATAACAGAAAACACTGAGAAAATTAAGGAATTAAAGACCGATCAAGCACATTTAGAAAAGTTTGCCCGTGAAGAATATCTTATGAAAAAGTCCAACGAAGATATTTTTATTATACAAAAAGAGATACAGAAATAATTTTATAACAATATCTCTTTTATCCTGTTACAATCCCAATAACTGTTTTAAACAACTTTCCAACTCATTCTTCTTAACACTATTCATTGCAATATATAGAGGTGTTTTTATTCTCTCATTTTTAAGCGTTCCACATCCCATCAAACGATCACTCAGATAACAAGTACTGTCTTTTTCTAATTCTACTACTAGGCTATTTATTTTCGAAAACTGCTTAGCGGTAATTTTTATGCTTTCGCTTTTTCCACCGCTATATACTCCCGAAGAACTATTTTCTTTCTTTACTGCAATATATTCAATTTTATTTTCAGTTATTGTATACGTATTATTGGAGCCATCAATATATACAGTTGATGTTTGTGATTTTGAAATAACAAAAGTTAAAACACAAATTAGCAGCAATGATGTTTTTAACATATTCTTAATTAAAATTAATAAAATTATATCTGTGGTTAGAGTCACATCTGTGTTTAGCGTCCTCGCTAAATACAGAGCACTATGTTTAAACCGTAATCTCTTCTCCCCTATCAGGTATTAAAATATTTTTAAACCCCTGCTCTTCTAAATAAACTTTATACTTTAACTGAGTTTCGTACTCACCATGTACAAGAATCAATTTTTTTAATTTATTTTTATCCTGACAAGCCAAATACTGAGCCATCTCTTTATAATCGCCATGTCCACTATATGACTCAAGCTTTTTAATATCTGCTTTTATTTTATACTTTGTTCCAAATATTGAAACTTCTTTTTCACCACTTAGAATTCTTGCACCTAAAGTCATTGGAGCGCAATAACCAACGGCTAAAATTGTATTTTTAGGGTCACTTATACTATTAGCTAAATGATGCTTTACTCTTCCTGCTTCCATCATTCCTGATGCCGAAATAATAACACATGGGTTTTTTGTTACATTAAGAGCTTTCGATTCCTGAACAGACTCAACATAGTGCAGACTATTAAATCCAAATGGATCTGAATCGGTCATCATTTCGTGCAGAATATCATCGTTAAAACATTCTGAATGCAGACGAAACACACCAGTAACACCCATAGATAGTGGGCTATCCACATATATTGGAATTTTAGGTAATCGTCCCTGATTAAAAAATTTATCCAATGAAAAAACAATCTCCTGAGTTCTTCCAACACTAAACGATGGTATAATTAATTTACCACCTTTTCTTACACAAGTATCATTTATAACATCAAGCAAAGCATCTTCAGATTCATTGTTCACTTCATGCAATCTGTCGCCATATGTTGATTCTGTTAACAAAATATCAGCCTGAGGAAATGGTTTTGGTGATTTTAAAATTCTGTTTGATGGCCTTCCAATATCACCGGTATATGCAATATTTGTTACTTTACCATCTTCTTTTATAGAAACCGTAACAACAGCACTACCCAACATATGACCAGAGTTTGTAAACTTAACAGAAATATTTTCATCAATTCTGAATTTACGATCATAAGCTACTCCAATAAAAAGCTGCATGCTTTCCTGAGCATCTTTTTTATTATAAATTGGTTGTACCGGAGGCAGATTATGTGCCGCTCTTTTTTTATTAAACCACTTAATATCCTGCTCATGAATAAAACCAGAATCAACAAGCATTAATGCACATAAATCGCGAGTTGCATTTGTACAAATAACTGAACCGGTAAATCCTTGCTTATAGATATATGGAATTAAACCAGAGTGATCAATATGAGCATGCGAAAGTATTATATGGTCTAATTTACTAACATCAAAACCAAAATCACGGTTCATCTTATCAGTTTCCATTCCCTTACCTTGAAACATTCCGCAATCTAACAAAATTGTTTTTCCAGAATTAGTAGTAATTAAATGCTTGCTACCTGTAACTTCTCTTGCTGCACCAATAAATTTAATTTTCATGATTTTATTTTAAGTATAAAAAAACATATGATATATAAATTAACAACTTACAAAATATTACTTGCAAGCTCAGCTAAATAGCTTCTTTCTCCTTTTATCAGATTAACATGTGCAAATAAATCCTGACCTTTCATTTTATCTGTTAGATATGTAAGACCATTAGATTTGCTATCCAAATATGGAGAATCTATTTGCTCAATATCACCAGTAAAAATCATTTTTGTTCCCTCGCCTGCTCTTGTAATAATTGTTTTTACTTCATGCGGAGTAAGGTTTTGTGCTTCGTCAACAATAAAAAAAACATTTGATAAACTACGACCACGAATATAAGCAAGCGGAGTAATAACTAAAACTTCATCTTTTAAAAGTTCTTCAATTTTTTTACTTTCTGCAGATTCTGGTTTAAACTTATGTTTAATTACTCCAAGATTATCAAACAGTGGCTGCATATAAGGACCAATTTTCTCTTTTACATCACCTGGTAAAAATCCTAAATCGCGATTTGCCAAAGGTACAATTGGTCGAGCCAATAATATTTGTGAATATTGTTTTCTTTGATGTAGTGCAGCAGCTAAAGCCAATAAAGTCTTTCCGGTTCCTGCTCTTCCTGTTAGTGCAACAAGTTGCACAGTTGGGCGGAATAAAGAATCCAATGCAAAAGTTTGTTCGGCATTTCGAGGTTCTATTGCGTATGCACGATTTTTCTCAACACGATTTACCATTTTTGTAAACGGATCGTAATGTGCAAGAACACTTAATTTAGTGTTTTTTAAAATAAAATACTGATGAGCTACTGGTGGATTTTTAAATTTAAATTCTGATACATCTATTCCAATTGGTTCTTCATAAAGTCTGGCAATAAGTGAAGTATCAAAACCATCTATAGTTGGAATAACATCGTTTACCTGATCAAGATTTTGTACTTTATCTGATTCATAATCCTGAGCTTCTATACCCAGTGATTTTGCTTTCATTCTTAAATTGATATCCTTTGTTATAAGAATAACTATTCTATTAGAATTATTCATCCCAATATGCTCAGCAATAGCCAAAAGTCTGTGATCAGGAGTTTTTTCAGGAAAAGATTCTGCAAGCTTTTTTGAATATTCTTTACCGGTTTCAATAAAGAGTTTACCTAATTTTTTGCCTAAGGAAATACCCTTCGAAAACATTTGCTTACCAGATAATCGATCGAGTTCGCGTGTAAACTCTCTTGCGTTATAACTAATTAAATCGCTTCCTCTTTTTAATTTATCAAGTTCCTCTAGAACTACTATAGGTATTATAACATCGTTCTCTTCAAATTTATAAATACATCGAAAATCATGAAGAATAACATTTGTATCAACAATAAAAATCTTTTTTTCCTTCGCCATTTTATTTAATTTTAGATATTAAAAATACAAAAAAAGCTATGCCTTTATTGTATCTGTGGAAAAAAGAATTAACAATTATTCTTTGATAAATATAAATTGTTTTGAATTTAAACTAATACCGTTTCGGGTAATCTATCACAATAAGATATGAGCCCCTAAAAATACAATTACATTTTTTTAAATAATTTTATCAACATAACTTTTGCAAAATAAGAGCTCTATTTAAAACCATACCATCTCAAACAAAAGAATAAACCTTTATCAATTTTGAAGAGAAATTAAGCTTCGAATTCTGAAGAAATATTAGAAACTGTTTTTTATCATTAAATACTTTCATTTTAATATATATTTTTGTTGATAATTGATAATGTATTAACATAAATAACTTATTTCATGTTTAATAAACTTATTTCCAAGATTCTTCCATACATGCCCGAGAGTTTTGTCTGGATTTTTTCAAAAAGATATGTAGCTGGAAAAAATATTAATGATGCAATAAAAGCATGTAAAGAATTAAATAGTGAAGGCATTAAAATAACACTGGATATTCTTGGCGAGTTTATTAAAACACTTGATGAAGCTGAAAAAAACAAACAAGAATATCTTGAGATTATTGAGCTTGCTCAAAAAAATAATGTTGATGGTAATTATTCTTTAAAACCAACAATGTTTGGTTTACTTATAGACAAAGATATTTGCTATAAACATATTAGAGAAATAGTAAAAAAAGCTGCAAGTTACAATAACTTTGTTCGAGTTGACATGGAAGATACTCAATGCACAGATATTGAAATTGAAATGTTTAGAAAACTAAAAAAGGAATTCCCTAATAATGTTGGCTTAGTTATACAGGCATATTTAAAAAGAACAAAAGATGATATTAAAAACATGCTTGACTTAAACAATGCCGAAATTCCACTTAATTACAGACTTTGTAAAGGTATTTACAACGAACCCAAAGAGCTTGCTTTCAAAAAATATGAAGAAATAAATGAGCATTATTTAGATGATTTAGAATATATTTTTCAAAATAAGATTTACCCTGGAATAGCAACTCATGACAAATTCTTAGTCGAAGGTGCTTATAAACTTATTGAAAAATATAAAGTTCCAAAAAACATGTACGAGTTTCAAATGTTGTACGGTGTTACACCAGAACTTAGAAAATCTATTATCGACAATGGACATTTAATGAGAGTATATGTTCCTTACGGATTAAATTGGTTTGCATATTGCACTCGTCGTCTTAAAGAAAACCCTAAAATGGCTGGCATGATTGTAAAAGCTATTTTTTCAAAAGGATAAAAGCAGAAAAACACTTTTTTATTATACTAAGGCTAGTTTTTAGGAATTAAATTTTCCTACACAAACCATATTATCTTTAACCTGTTTAACTTAACGCTTATTGTTGATTGGCTGAACAATATTGCTACATAAATCACCTAATACAATTTAATTTAAAACTATTGCTTTCATTTTTTATTTTTTTATACTTTTACAGCAAATGATTTATAATGGGAAAGTATAGCAAAAATACAAAAGAAGTAAAAAAACCGATAGCTAAAACCGTTGTTGAAGAAGCTCCCCTTTTAACTCCTAAAGCTTCCATGTCAAATAGAAATATTTATATTTTAATTTTTCTTTTTGCATTTGCTTTCTATGGAAATACTGTACTAAACGACTATGCACTTGATGACGCAATTGTTATTACTCAAAACGATTATACCTTAAAAGGAATTTCAGGAATAAAAGACATTTTTTCAACCGAGCTTTTTACTGGATTTTTTAAAGTAAAAAAAGACTTAGTTGCAGGAGGCAGATATCGCCCACTTTCTGTAGCCACTTTTGCAATGGAAATTGAAATATTTGGTCAAAATCCATATATTAGTCACTTTATTAATGTTTTACTTTTTGGATTAATTGGAATTTTACTTTATAAACTTTTATCAAAACTCTTTAAAAAGTATAATGTTAGCTCAAAGTGGTATTATAATTTACCATTAATTACTACACTTCTATATCTCGCACATCCAATTCACACAGAAGTTGTTGCAAACATTAAAGGTCGCGATGAGCTATTATCACTTATTGGTGTTTTTTTAGCATTTATTTACACTTTAAAATACCTCGAAAGCAAAAAAAATATTTATTTAATCTTTTCTTTCATTTCTTTCTTTGCAGGAATGTTTTCAAAAGAAATTGGAGTTACATTTTTAGTAACAATCCCATTAGCAATCTGGTTTTTTACCGAACATAAATTCGGAAAAGTTATTATTTCGATGATGCCAATTTTGGTTGCTACGTTAATTTACTTTTTAATTAGAGGAGCTGTGCTTGGCGACCAAACCGCTAAAGTAATTCCTGAATTAATGAATGACTCATTTCTTTACATGACCTTATCTCAGAAATTTGCGACAATTGCTGCCACAATGGGAATTTACCTAAAACTACTCTTCTTTCCACATCCACTTACATATGATTACTACCCTTACCATATTCCAATTACCGAATGGAGTAATTGGCAAGCCTTTATTTCTTTAATTGTATTATTATCACTTGTGGTAATTGCATTTAAAGGCTTAAAACACAAAACAATAATATCTTTCGGAATATTCTTTTATGCAATTACACTTGCCCCGGTTTCAAATATTCTATTTCCTATTGGTGCATTTATGAACGAACGTTTTGTTTTTATTGCATCACTTGGATTCTGCATTATTTTAGCTTGGTTTATAACTATAAAACTTCCGCATTTAATAAAAAAAGAAAATACAAGAAAAAGCCTTATCCCAGTTTTATTAGTAATTATTTTGGGGTTGTATGGTTTTAAAACTGTGACCCGAAATACCGACTGGAAAAATGATTTTACTTTATTTACAACCGATGTAAAAGTATCTGTAAATGGTGCCAAAAGTAATTGTTCTGCTGGAGGAAAATTAATTGAAGAAGGAATAAAACCCGAAAACAAAGCAGTTAGAGATCAATATTTAAAACAATCTATTGGATATTTAAATCATGCACTTGAAATATATCCTGCATATGGCGATGCTCTTTTGTTATTGGGAAATGCCTGGTTTGAATACAATAAAAATTACGATTCGACTTTAATTGCATATAAAAGTCTTTTAAGGTTAAACCCTAATCACAATCAGGTTTTTACTAATCTTGATATCATTTTTAAAAATTTAGATAGCGCCGATTATAAAATTAAAGTTTATCAGGAATTATTCGAAATAAACCCTAATCGTTTTGAAATTAATTATACTCTTGGTAATTTATGGGGCAGATATAAAAATGACTTGATTAAAGCTACCTACTTTTTAAATCGTGCAGTTACAATTGACTCAAAAAAATCTTTTGCATTAAAAGATTTAGGGGTTGCATATGGCATGCAAATGAAATTAGACTCATCAATTTATTTCTTAAAAAAAGCAACCGAATTAGATCCTAAAGACTCTCAGGCATTCTTAAATATTGGAATATCATATATGAATCTAAATCAGAAAGAAGAAGCGCAAAAATATTTTAAAATCGCAAAAGAGTTAGACCCAAAAATAGCAGTTCCTTTGTAAATTTATTCAGAAAACAGGCACTTGCTTCTATTTAAACATGTGCAAACTTTATGAGTACGAGCAAGTTTAAGCTGTTCTGAGAATGACATTGAATTTAATTTATACTGAAGATCTTCTTCGTTCATTGATCTTAAAATATTTATCTCACAATTTGCCGGTTCTAAATCAGAAACAGGCATCAGTATATATTCAAGCAATTCGGGACAAGCGTTAAGCATAAAATAGTAATTATATACTAAAGACGGCATAATTAACAAAAGGTTGTCTGAAAATTTTAAGATAAATTTTCTGCTTTATAAATCAATCATAATCCATTTTTATTTTCGTTTCAAAATCAATAAGTTTGTATTTAAATCATATCCAATGAAAATTAAAGATATTATCTCAGTTATTGAAGAACTTGCTCCTGTTTCCTTTCAGGAATCATATGATAACACCGGAATGCAAATTGGTAATAATGATAAGGAAATAAATTCTGTTTTACTAACATTGGATGTTACCGAAGACACTATTAACGAAGCTATTGCAAATAAAAACGATTTAATTATAAGCCATCATCCATTAATTTTTAGTGGAATAAAAAAATTATCGGGACGAAATTCAACTGAAAGAATTGTTATAAAGGCAATTAAAAACGATATAGCTATTTATTCCTGTCACACAAATATTGATTCAGCCTGGAATGGCGTAAATGTTAAATTAGCCGAGATTTTAGGTTTACATAATGTTAAGATTCTTAAACCAATTTCCGGAAATCTAAAAAAACTTATAACTTTTGTACCAACCGAACATGCAGAAAAACTTAGAACTTCTTTGTTTGAGGCTGGTGCTGGAAATATCGGCAATTATGATTCATGCAGCTATAACACTGAGGGAAAAGGAACTTATAGAGCAAATGAAAACGCAAACCCATTTATTGGAGCAATTAATGAATATCATACCGAAAATGAAATAAGAATCGAAACAATTTTCCCTTCATATTTAAAATCAAAAGTAATTTCAGCTTTACTTTCAAATCACCCATACGAAGAAGTTGCCTATGATATTTATTCATTAGATAATTCGTATAAAAAACAAGGAATTGGTGCAATTGGAACTCTCGAAAAGGAAATGAATGAAGAAGATTTTCTAAAATCAATAAAAAACATTCTTAACTGCAAACAAATCAAACATTCAGCTTTAACAGAAAAAAAGATAAAAAAAGTTGCAGTGTGCGGCGGTAGCGGAAGTTTCTTAATATCAGACGCTTTATCATCAGGAGCCGATGCATTTATCACTGCAGATTTAAAATACCATCAATTTCAAGAGCCTGATAATAAAATGCTTTTGATTGATGCTGGTCATTTTGAAACCGAATATCACACTCTTCAAATTTTTTATGAATTACTTAATAAAAAATTCCCTACCTTTGCAATCTATTTTTCCAAAGTAAGTACTAATCCAGTTAATTATCTGTAGAATATGGCAAAAGCAGCAGCACCAGTAGATGTTTTAGAAGTTTCGGTAGAAGAAAAATTACGTGCTTTACACAACCTTCAAGCAGTTGATTCTCAAATTGACCGTATTAAAATGCTTCGCGGAGAACTTCCTCTTGAAGTTCAGGATTTAGAAGATGAAATAGTAGGTTTAGAAACTCGCATTAACAAATTTGAAGAAGAAAGTAAAGAGTTTGAAAAAGCAGTTTCAACTAAAAAAGCTGACATCAAACAATCAGAAACTCAAATAAAAAAATATACCGAACAACAAAATAACGTGCGCAATAATCGTGAATACGACGCACTTACAAAAGAAGTAGAATTTCAACAATTGGAAATTCAATTAAGCGAAAAACGTATTAAAGAATTTACAATTCAAATGAACGAGAAAAAAGATGAAATTGCTAAAGCAAGAGTAGTTTTTGAAGATCGTAAAAAAGATTTAGAATTAAAAGTTAATGAGTTAAAAGAGATTACCGAAGAAACTCAGAAAGAAGAAGATGTTCTTGCAAAAAAATCTATAGAACTCGATAAAATTATCGACCCAAGATTACTTCAGGCATATACACGTATTCGCAGCAATGCACGTAACGGATTAGCTGTTGTTGGTGTAGAACGTGATTCATGCGGTGGTTGCTTTAATAAAATTCCACCACAACGTCAATTAGAAATTAAAACCCGCAAAAAAATTATCGTTTGCGAATATTGCGGTCGTATTATTATCGATCCAGAAATTGTAAAGTAAAACATACATTAATTATATAGCGAAGCCGGATTTATTCCGGCTTTTTTATTACCCCGACCTTAAGGTCGGGGTAATAAAAAATATTTATGGAATTTATATCTCTTTGCATCTTTCTCCCGAAAATTTCTCCAAATAAATTAAATTCAGTAAATTTCAAACAATTAAAATATCATCTATGAAAACCAAAAGCTTTATTTTCGTTACACTATTTTTAGTGATTTTTGCTACAGCTTCGGGATTAATTATTTCGACATTACAATCACAAAAAGCGTTTATTGAATTTAAAAAAGGTGACTCGTACGCAGAAGCATGGAAAAAAGTAACCCAATTTGAAAGCAGCGGATTACCAAAATCTGCATCAGAACTTGTAGATCAGATTTACAAAACTGCAAAATCTGAAAACAACCATGCTCAAATTGTAAAATCAATAATGTATAAAATAAAATACGTTATCCAGACCGAAGACCAGGGAAACGTAAAAATTATTGTACAAATTAAAAACGAATGCGATAGTGCTAAATATCCAGTAAAACCAGTATTACAATCATTGTTAGCCGATTTTTTCTGGCAATATTATTCTCAAAACAGATATACTATTTTACAACGCACAAATACTTCAGGATTCAGACCAGATGATATAGCAACATGGGATGCAAAAAGATTATTAGAAGAAAGTGTTACATATTATTTAGCTTCTCTTAAAAATATCGACAGTTTACAAAGAACAAGAGTTGATTTATTTTCAGATATTTTAGACACAAACGTAACAGCCAGAAATTACCGACCAACTTTATATGATTTGTTAGCACACCGTGCAGTAGATTTTTTCATGAACTCTGAAGCTGATATAACAAGGCCTTCATATGAATTTAATTTAACAGATGAACATCTTTTTTCAGATGCAAAAGATTTCTCAAGTTATAAAATTCAATGTAACGATTCATTTTCATTAAAATTTCAAGCACTTAAAATTTTTCAGGAGTTAATTGCTTTTCATGCTCTTGACGACTCAGTAACAGCATTAGTTGATGCCGATTTAAAAAGATTAAAATTTGTTTACAATAATTCTATTTCAAATATCAAAGATTCATTATACACTAATTCTCTTGAATTTTTAAATAATAAATATTCCCCAGATCCTGTATGTGCAGATATTCTTGCACAACTTGGTGAACAATATTTTCATTTAGGACTTACTTTTCAACCAAATATTAATGAAAAATACAAAGACTATAATAAAAAAGCATTAGAAACAGCTGAGCTAGGAATATTAAGATATAAAAATTCAGAAGGCGCAACAAATTGCCTTGCATTAAAAAATAATATTATTTCGAAATCTTTTGATTTTGTTTTAGAAAAAAACCAATTGCCAAATAAAGCAATGCTTGCCCGGTTATCATTCAAAAATATTGATAGCCTATATTTTAAAATAATTAAAATTGATTGGCAAAACGATAGAAAAGCAACGCGAAATATTTATGACAGTTTATTAATGTCATACTATTTAAAAAAACCTGCTGCTAAAGTTTTTTCCATTTCAGTACCTAATAAAAAAGATTATCAGGATTACTCCACTGAGATTGCAATTCCAGCAATGCCTGTTGGCCAGTATATTGTTATAGCAAGTAACAGAAGCGATTTTAAATGGATGAAAAATGGCTTTGGATATGCTTTTGTAACAACTACAAATTTATCATATTTAAGTAGAAATTTTAATAATGAAGGCATTGGTTTTACAATTTTAAATAGAGAATCAGGCATACCAGAACAAGGTGTAAAAGCTACTTTATGGAAAGAAGAATACAGCTATATTACACAATCATACGAATACATTAAATCATTAGAATATACGACCGATGCAAATGGAAAATTCACTGTTCCACCTCCTCAGGATTATAGATACTTTTTTATCGACCTGCAAAAAGGGAACGACAAATTATCAAGCGATGAATCATTTTATCAATACAGATATTATGGCTACGATATTAAAATGGAAAAAAGAGTATTTTTCTTTACAGACCGTTCAATATATAGACCTGGTCAGACATTATATTTTAAAGGGATAATAATAAACACTGATGGAACAACAAATAAAATTGTTCCAAATTTCTCAACAACAGTTACATTATACGATGTAAATTATCAGAAAGTATCCGATTTAAAACTTACATCAAATGAATATGGCAGCATACAAGGAACATTTGTACTACCTTCGGGAGTATTAAACGGACAGATGAGCATTTCTGCAGGTGGTTTTGGAACACAATATTTCTCGGTTGAAGAATACAAACGACCAAAATTTGAGGTCGTATTTGATACTTTAAAAGAATCATTCAGATTAGAACAAAAGGTAAAAGTATCTGGACAAGCAAAAGCTTATGCAGGATCAATGATTGATGGAGCAAAGGTAAGTTATCGCGTAACACGCAACACATATTTTCCTTATCGTTGGTGGTATTGGTGGAGTTATCCAACTGCTGGAAATCAAACTGTAATAACAAATGGAACTACTACAACCGATACCGAAGGAAAATACAATATTGAGTTTGAAGCAAAACCTGATTTATCAATAGATGCAAAATATTCACCAGCTTTCACATATTCTATTTCTGCTGATGTAACAGATATTAATGGTGAAACAAGAAGTTCGTCAACTCAGGTTAACATTGGATACAAATCATTGGTTTTAGGCTCAAATTGGAATGGAACAATTAATCTTTCAGAAACTAACGATATTGAAATTTCTTCGCAAAATTTAAATGGAAACGATGTTCCTTCAAAAGGACAGATTAATATTTACAAACTAAAATCTTTAAATAAAATATTTTTAAAACGAAGCTGGAATTTACCAGATATATACTCTATTTCAGAAGAAGAATTTAAAAAACAATTTCCATTATTCGCTTATAAAAATGAAGATAACTCTTCTACTTTCGAAAAAGAGAAAAAAGTTTATACTAATGAATTTGATTCAAAAATTTCCAAGAAATTTAAAATTAGCGATATTAAAAACTGGGAACAAGGGAATTATTTTATTGAAATAACATCTACCGATAAATTTGGAGAACCAGTAAAATATGAGAATTATATTGAGGTTTACAACCCAACTTCTATACAGCCATATACTTCTTTATCAAATATTGTTACAGCAATAAAAAACAGTTGTGAACCCGGCGAAAAAGCAAAATATTTAATCGGATCTTCAGAAACAGGTTCAAAAATATTTTACGAAATAGAGCATAAAGGAAAAATAATTAAAACAGAATGGATAACTCTTAATAACGAACAAAAGATAATTGAAATCCCAATCACAGAAATTCATCGTGGTAACTTATCTGTTCACTTTACCATGGTTAAAAACAATAGAGCCTATCCTTTTAATGATTTAATTACTGTACCATATTCTAACAAAGAGCTTGATATTAGTTTTTCATCTTTCCGCAACAAATTATACCCTGGCGAACAGGAAGAATGGAAATTACTAATAAAGGGAAAAAAAGGCGACAAAGTAGCTGCCGAAATGGTTGCAACACTTTACGATGCCTCGCTTGACGCATTTAAGCCACACGACTGGTCTTTATCATTATATCCGGGATTCTACACAAACCTTTATTGGAATCAAGGACAATCATTCTCGAATTCGGCATCCGCATATTTACAAAAAGATTGGAACGAGCCATCATTTTTTACATATAAAATATATGACAAAGTTGATTTATTCGGACTCCAAAATTACATGTACTACAATAGTAATGGGTGGTACGATGGCGATTATAACTACCGAGGCGCAAGAGCTGAATTAGCACTTTGTGATGCAATGGAAGAAAAAAGCAAAGACTCACCGGCAAAAGCAGATGAACAAAAAATGATAAGTACAGGTAGCGTAACAACAGTTTCTAAAGTTGTTGCCTGCGATGGGAAATCTGCCGACAAGGAATCAGCTGGTAAAAACTCTGGCTTATTTGATCAAACAATATCCCCACCTCCTCCACCACCAGCACAAGGTCAAAGCTTAAATTCTGTTCAGGCCAGAAAGAATTTTAACGAAACTGCATTCTTTTTACCGACATTACAAACAAATGAAAAAGGAGAAATTATAGTTTCATTTAAAGTACCGGAATCACTTACCAAATGGAAAATGCTTGGGCTAGCACACACAAAAGATCTAAGAATCGGAAGTATAACAAATGAACTGGTAACACAAAAAGAATTAATGGTGATGCCTAATTTACCAAGATTCATGCGCGAAAACGATAAAATATCTGTCACTTCAAAAATCTCAAACCTTGGTGAAAATGAGACAACCGGTCAAGCTCAATTATTCCTTTTTGATGCTATAACAGATAAACCAATTGATAATCTTTTTGGAAATAAAGCAACAGTTAAAAGTTTTACAATTAAAAAAGGACAATCTGTAAATGTATCATGGGATTTAGATGTTCCTGAAGGAGTAGATGCAATTTCTTGCAAGATCGTTGCAATTGCCGGCAAATTCTCAGATGGCGAACAAAGCGTGATTCCAGTTTTATCAAACAGAATGTTAGTAACAGAATCGTTACCATTACCAATTAGAGGAAAAACAAGTAAAAATTATCAGCTTTTAAAACTTGTAAATTCTGGAACATCTACAACTTTAAAAAATCATAAACTAACTCTAGAATTCACTGCAAATCCTGCATGGTATGCTGTTCAAGCATTACCATATATTATGGAGTATCCATACGAGTGTGCCGAACAAACTTTTTCACGTTATTATGGAAATAAACTTGCATCACATATTGCAAATTCATCTCCCAAAATTAAAGCAGTATTTGACTCATGGAAAAACACACCCGACTCAAAAGCATTACTTTCAAATCTTGAAAAAAACCAAGAATTAAAAGAAGTTCTGCTTCAAGAAACACCATGGGTTTTAGATGCAAAAGACGAAACTACAAGAAAAAAACGCATTGGACTTTTATTCGATTTAAACTTAATGTCAAATAATGTGCAATCGGCATTTAATAAATTAGAAAAATTACAATGTTCAAATGGTGGATGGATGTGGTTTAGCGGAATGCCTGACGATCGTTATATAACACAGCACATTGTTACCGGTTTCGGACATTTAAATCATTTAGGTGTAATAAATCTAAACACAGACTACAAAGCGTGGAATATGGCGCAACGAGGTGTAAGATATTTAGATAATGAAATCAGAAAAGATTATGAATATTTGAAAAAATATTATAAACCAATTGAAATGGAAAAGAATCATATTTCAGATATTCAAATTCAATATTTATATGCCAGAAGTTTCTATAATGAAAAGATTGAAATTTCTTCAAGTTGCAAAGAAGCATATGAATATTTCCGCGGACAGTCACAAAAATACTGGCTCAGCCAAAGTAAATATATGCAAGGAATGATAGCCATTGAACTATATCGCTCAGGCGACAAAATAATTCCTAACAAAATACTTGCATCATTAAAAGAAAACTCACAAAACTCTGATGAATTAGGAATGTTCTGGAAAGACAATTCTGGCGGTTATTACTGGTGGCAGGCTCCTATTGAAACTCAAGCATTATTAATTGAAGCATTTGATGAAATATCAGGCGACCAGAAGGTTGTTGACGACATGAAAGTTTGGTTATTAAAACAAAAACAAACTCAAGACTGGAAAACAACAAAAGCTACAACAGAAGCTATATATGCTTTGTTATTAAAAGGAACAGATTGGCTTGCAACCGAACCAAACATTGAAATTACTGTTGGTAAAATTAAAATTGACCCTAAAAATATGCCCGATCAGAAAGCAGAAGCAGGTACCGGATATATTAAAACATCATGGAGTGGTTCGGATATTAAGCCAGAAATGGGAAATGTAACTGTTGTTAAAAAAGACGAAGGCGTAAGCTGGGGAGCTTTATACTGGCAGTATTTTGAACAATTAGATAAAATTACAACTCATGAAACTCCTCTTAAACTGGATAAAAAAATATTCATCGAAAAATATAGTGCAGCAGGAAAAAGCATGGAAATTGTTAAACCTGGTTCTTCTATTAAAATTGGAGATAAAGTTATTGTAAGAATAGAACTACGTGTTGATCGCGATATGCAATACGTTCACATGAAAGATATGCGGGCTGCCGGATTTGAGCCTATTAATGTTATATCAACCTACAAATGGCAAGATGGTTTAGGTTATTATGAAAGCACAAAAGACGCTTCAACAAACTTCTTCTTTGGAAATTTACCAAAAGGCACATATGTTTTTGAATATGCAGTTCGTGCTTCACTAGCTGGTGATTTCTCCAATGGGATAAGTACCATTCAATGTATGTACGCTCCTGAATTTACTTCGCATTCAGAAGGAATAAGAGTAAATATTAAATAACTCAAAGCTCTCGCTCGCATCTTGCGAGCGAGAATCATTTTAGGCATCTTGCCTAAGTATAACTTAATTTCTATATTTGCTTTATGTCGGAAAACAGAAAAACGTATGTAGGATTATTATACTTTGTTACACTCACTGTTGTGGGTTGGATTGATGTATTCACAAGAAAAACTTATGCAGAAATTATTATAGAAAACTTAAAATATTGTCAGCAAAATGAAGGACTTAATATTTATGCATATGTAATCATGTCAAATCATATACATTTGGTTGTTAAACGTGATTCTGAAAATGATCTAAATGAATTATTAGGGCGCTTTAAAAGTTATACTTCAAAAAAAATAATTCATGAAATTGAAGAAAATATACAAGAAAGCAGAAAAGAATGGATGTTGCATCTGTTTAAACATCATGCTAAAAAAAATAAACAATATAAAGATTATCATTTCTGGCAATATACTAATAAACCTATAGAATTATTTTCAACTGAAGTAATTGACCAAAAAATAAATTACATACACCAGAACCCAGTTGTTGCAGGTATTGTAGCAGAAGATTATCAATATATTTATTCAAGTGCAAATCCTGATAGCTTATTGAAAGTAAATGAAATGTAGGCCAAAATCTAATCCACACTCGCAGGATGCGAGCGTAAGCAGAGCAGAGGAATACACACTCGCAGGATGCGAGCATGAGCATTTGCGGACAGAATGACATTAAGGTTACAAAATTTTTACAATACAATCTTAAAAAACTTCATTAACTTTGTATTAATAAACAATCATAATCATGAAAAAGATATTAATACTTGGATTTTTATGTTTTTTCTCTATACTTTCATTTAGTCAGGAAAAAAAACTATTATATATAACTTCCCTTGATGGAAACAAACAACTTGACGAAGCTGTTGTAAAAGCAAAAGCCGAAAATAAAAATGTTTTGGTTCAGGTTGGCGGAAACTGGTGTCCCTGGTGCATAAAATTCAATTTATTTTGTGTAGAAACACCAAAAATTGATTCGATAATTAAATCAAACTATGTTTATATTCACCTTAATTATAGCCGCGAAAACAGAAATTATGCAGCACTTGAAAGATTAGATTTCCCACAACGATTTGGTTTTCCTGTGCTAGTTGTTTTAAACCCAAAAGGTCAGCGAATTCATACTCAGGATAGCGGTTTATTAGAAAAGGATAAAGGTTACGATACACTTAAAGTTGTTACTTTTCTTAAAAACTGGACACCTCAGGTTTATAATAAAGAACAGTATATAGTTAAAGAGAAAGAATAATTTCATTTATTTTTTTCTAATTAATATACTTATTAGAAATTGTTTAAAAATCATTAAGTTAATGCAAAGAATAACAATAAAAACTTAAAATGCTTTTTGAAAAAGCGGTGCGAGGGCTATCCACGAACGGTGCGAACTGCAATTTCTAATTATTAAACATTTGTAAAAAG
Organism: uncultured Bacteroidota bacterium; assembly: GCA_903837285.1. Taxonomy (GTDB): domain Bacteria; phylum Bacteroidota; class Bacteroidia; order Bacteroidales; family GWA2-32-17; genus GWA2-32-17. Next base: position 31,576 of record CAILUD010000042.1, read on the forward strand.
TTATTATTGTTAAAAGAAGTTCGATTTGTTATTGTATAAAAGAAATTGAAGTTGGCGTTCGTGGTGGCCTTTTTGGTTCTTTTTGGCGGCAGCAAAAAGAACAATAAAAAAATTTAAATAAAATTTTCCGGATTTTTTATGGAAAACTTTTTATTGCGGCTCCATATTATCAAAGCGCTTTAAAAATGTTAAACTTAAAAAATAAAAAATCATGAAAACAATTAAATTAATCGCAATTCTTGCATTACTTCCATTTACATTCTTAAATGCACAAAATGCAGGATCGATAAAAGGCAGAGTAATTGATGCCTCAACAAAACAACCATTACTTGGATGTAATGTATATATTGATAATGACGGTAATAAAATGGGTACAACCACAGATGCAGATGGTAGATTTACAATAAAACCACTCCCATCCGGAAGCTACCAGGTATTTTATTCTTTTATGGGCTATACAACACAAACAATTGCTGCAAGCGTATACCCTGGCGAACCAACATTTATTAAGGATATAATATTATCAGACGGAATAACATTAGGCGGTAAAGATGGAATTGTTGTTACAGCAGAAAAGCGTATAATCGACCCAAATAAAATTGGAAAAATACCAATTAAATCGGCTGAAATTGGTAAAATTGCAGGATCAAGTAATCCGGTAATGGTAATCAGGGCAATTACATCAGATGCACAAATTAGTGATGACGGAAAAGACATAGTATTTAGAGGGTCAAGAAATGGAAGCTCTTCATTTTATATTGATGGAATTAAACAAAATGACATGAGTTCTTCAATTCCCGGTTGCGCAGTTGGAAGTATAGTTGTATATTCGGGGGGAATTCCAGCACAATATGGAGATGTTACCGGAGGAATTATTGTTATGGAAACCAAAAGCTTTTTTGATGTCAGAGCAGAGCATAGAATAGCTAAAGCAAAGAAAAACGAAGAAGGACAATAAATAAATCTATGATCTTTTTTAAGAAAATACGGTTTGATAAATTAAGCGATTCTGAACTTGTAAGTTTGTATACAAAATCGGGCGACTCAGAATATGTGGGAGAACTTTTTACAAGGTACTCCCACCTTGTTTATGGGGTTTGTCTATATTTATTAAAAAACAGAGACGAAGCTAAAGATGCTGTAATTGCAATTTTCGAACAACTTTTAAAAGATCTAAAAAACACAGAAGTTAAAAATCATAAGGCTTTTTTGCACACTGTTGCCAGAAATTATTGTTTTATGCAAAAACGAGGTTCGCAAAGGCTTTTACGTCGTGAGCAGATTTTTGCAGACGGAATTGATTTAGAAACATTACCTGCAGAATTTGAAATTAAAAAAGAAGATGAAGATTACCAAATTTTACATTCCGCAATAAATCAGCTAAACAACGAACAAAAGATTTGTATAGAATTATTTTTTATGCAGAAAAAATCATATTCAGAGATTACTGAAATTACAAATTATAACACTAATCAGGTTAAAAGCTATATTCAAAACGGTAAACGAAATCTTAGAAATTTCCTAACCTCAAAGCAATGAAAAAGAATAACACAAATATCAATTCTGACTTATCTAAAAAGGACTTTGAGAGTTACTTTAAGGGTAATATGAATGATGAGGAAAAAACAAAGTTTCTTGCAGATTCAGAAAATAACGAATTTGAAAATGAAGCATTGAAAGGTTTTGCATTATTCCCAGATGGAATTAATGACATACCAGAAATTGATAAATCAATAAAAACAAATTTCGGAAACAATATATCTATTACTAGAAAATATTTTTATATAGCTACTCCTATTGTAATTGTATCATTAATGGTTTTACTATATTTTTTAAATGAGTCATCAAAAAATACTATAAATAAGAAAAGCAATTTAGTTGAAAATAATCTTAATACACTTAAAATAGATACCCATAAAATTAACAACATAAATAAAGAAATTGAGAACGCTATAGTAAATTCAGAGTCTGAACAAATAAATTCTATTAAGGCAAAAACAGATCAAAAGTCGGTCACAGATTTCGAAAAAATTAAACCACTTGAAACAATTAGTAATGTAAAAGTTTCTTCAATAAAAAACGAAAACGATAGTTCGGGCAATAAATTATTTACAGCATTTATTCATATGATTACCGATTACATGTACGATTTTAAAGTTATTGATTACTCAAAAATTTATAATAACAAAATTAAAACTGATATTTTCGAAACTGGCAGTATTTCTGCAAAATTTGAAAACAAGCTAAACAATGCTGAAGATAATTCGAATAATTTATCTGCAAATTATGTAAGGTATAAGGATTTTCTTTCAGAAACAATGGGTAAGCTTAGTGCAAATAGTTACAAAAATGCGCTTCAGGATTACATAATCATAATTCAACACTTCCCACAAGATCAGAATGCAAATTTTTATGGTGGTTTGTGCTATTATAATCTAGGATTATTTGAAAAAGCAATTGAGTTTTTTGATGTAATAATTGAAAGTAATGTTGCTGTTTTTTATCAGGAAGCAAAATGGTATAAAGCAAATTCACTTTTAAATTCGAACAATATAAAGGAAGCAAAAAAAGAATTTAAAGAAATAGTTTCCATTAAAGGATTCTATGCCGAAAGAGCAATTGAAAAATTATCACAAATAGATAAATGAAATTTTTAACAAAATATAATTTTTGTCTTATACTGTTACTTATAATATCGGTTAAATTTTCATTTGCTCAGAATGGCTTTATTATTAGCGGAAAAATTTCAGATAAAGAAACCGGAAAACCTATATATAACGCAAGTATTATTGAAAAAAATACAAAAAACGGAACTACTACAAATCAGGAAGGTTTCTTTTTTATTAAGGTTAACAAATTACCAGTGAATATTGTTATATCACATCTGGCTTATCAAAAAACAACTTATAATTGTAAAAATAATTCTCCTATAAAAATTTCAATGCAAAGGCAAATTGATAGCTTGCCGGAAGTAAATATTTCTGCACACAAAGTAATAAATCTTGTTGAAAAAAAACTTTTAGATGTTGTTGATTACGAATTTTACGGAGACGATATTTTACTTTTGGCATATTCATATAAAGATGTAATTAATCCATGGCTTATTATGATTAATAACATTGGCGACACACTTTTCAGATCACCAGCAACTAAAGAAGGAAATTTTTATAGAGATTGTCTTGGTAATATTCATCTTGTTTCTAAGGAATATGCTTACCAAATTTTTATTGAAGATAAAAAACTGGAACTTTTGTACCCTGTTAATCCCGATACATTTTATAAAATTTTAAACCCATGCATAACCGAAATAAATAATAAATTTTTCATAAAACAATGGTCATATCATAATCAGGTCCTATCCTACACTATGGTTAACGCTGACGATTCTTCAAAAAAGGAAGTTAAAGTAATTTCCGATGAAAGGGCTTTAAGAATGCTATCAGACCGAAACAGATTTAATAGCATGGGCGCAAAACCACCTTCTGAATCAGATTTAAGATTCGAAGAAATGTGTTTCTTTAAACCAATATTTGCGCCATTAGTAAAACTAAAAGATAAAATTGCAATTTTTAATTTTGTTGATTCTAAAATCGAAATTTATACAGAAAATGGAAATCCTGACAAAGAATTAGCTATAACATTTAACAAATTAAAAGGCTGTAAAGAAGAAATTTTTGCTGATGAAATTACTGGTAAAGCATACGCTTTATATAAAAATAATGGCATTTCTACTATTCGCGAAATATCAATAATAACTGGCGAAGTTGGTAAAGAAATTACGATTCCCGATTTTAAGTATATCGAAAATATTAAAATAAGAAATGGCTACGCATACTTTTTATATAGAATTAATTCTCCACTTGAATTAATGAAATTGTATAAGATGGCGGTTTAAATAAATCTCTTTATTCTCAAGCATCCTTCGAATGAAGAATGTATACGAAGATTAAATTAACAACACTCAGAACGTCATTCCGGGCCAGCCCCGGAACAATTATCTTGCGAAGCAAAATGTACTTAGGGTTATGTAGTTAATATCAAAAACTGATACTTTAGCCAAAGAGTAAAGGATATATTTAAAGTGCTTATAGTCCGCTGCAACTAAGGAGATTATTATGATTATTGAATTATTAATTTTTTAGTTTCAAAACTATTGTCAGTTTGGATATTAACAACATATACACCTTTAATTAACTCACTTACATCAATCTCAATAGCATTATTGTTTATATATTTGCTTGTAAAAATTTGCTTTCCTTGAATATCAAAAATTTTAATAATAGTTTCTTTAGAAAATTCTTTATTATCAATAGTTATTCTGTCAGTTGTTGGATTTGGGTAAAGAGTTATAAACGATCCAGAAAATTGATTTTCTTTAACCGAAACTTCACCCCCAATGACAGTTTTTAAAATAGTTCCTCTGGAACCAATTACATATCCGTTATTAAAATCTGTAAAAAATGTCGAATAAAAATTACAATCTGTAGGTACATACAATAACTGCCATGTATTACCTGCATTAGTTGTTTTAAGTACTATACCATAATTTCCAACTACAAAGCCAGTATCAGAGTTTGTAAAATAAACCGAATTAAACCACGCAGTTGTTCCACTTGACAATGTTAACCACGTAATACCAGCATCCATCGTTTTTAAAATTATCCCATCATTACCGACAATATAACCTATATTTGGGCTAGTAAAATAAATTGACTCAAAGTCATATGATAATGGCAGATTCAAATACTTTGACCAAGTTACTCCTGCGTCCATTGTTTTAAGTATAGTTCCTTCAGTACCTACAATAAAACCAGTATTAATATCAGTAAAGTAAATGGAGTTTAATACACCATAATCCCAACGAAAAACTTCAGCCCAATGCATGCCATAGTCAACTGTTCTATACACATACCCATCATAAAGTGTTGTAAAATATCCAGTATTAATGGTTGTGAAAAATATTGATGAAATATCATCTGTTATACCTGTAGAAATTGCAGTCCAATTATTTCCAGTATCATCAGTTTTAAGTAATCTACCATCATCTCCTCCTACATAACCAGTAGCATTATTAGTAAAACATACAGTATTCAACCTCCGATAAGCAGTATTCGGTATGTTTGTCCAAGTATTACCTCCATTTACAGTTTTAAGAATAATTCCTTCCCCAGATCCATAGCCCCCTCCAACAACATATCCAACATTACTATTAATAAATTTGACTTCATTTAATGTCTCATTAGTACCATTAGATATTGTTGTCCAATTTATACCAGCATTAATTGTTTTAAAAATTTTCCCATAAGAACCGACAATATAAGCAGTATTTGAATCAGTAAAAAAAAAAGAAATGCCGCCACTAACTCCCGTAGCGCTTTGTATTTCACTCCATGCAACTCCCGCATTAGTTGTTTTTAAAATTTTTCCACTAGACAGAGCATACCCAATATTTGAATCGGTGAAATATAATGAATTTATTTGATACCCAGTAGTATTTACAGTAAGCCAAGAATTTCCCCCGTCAATTGTTTTTTTTATTTGCCCCATTTCGCCTAATGAAATGTAGCCATGAATAGAGTCTGTAAAAAAAACTGAAGTAAAAGCATAAGGTGTTGATATTGATTTATTAATCCATGATACTCCTCCATCAGTCGTTTTAAGTATTCTTCCTGTATCACCAACTGCAATACCAATGTTATTATTAGTGAAATATACAGACCTTAATTTCTTTCCGCCCAATAATACTTCTGTCCACGTAAGTCCTGCATCAATTGTTTTAAAAATACACCCATTACCCCCCCATGTTTGATTTCCTCCAACAATATAACCAGTGTCTGAATTTATAAAAAATAAAGATTTAAAACTTTTATTTATTCCACCATATATTTGCACCCAACTATTTCCTGCATCTATTGTTTTTAAAACTGTTCCAGAATCACCAACTGCATAACCAACATTTAAACCAGTAAAAAAAATATCATTTAAACAATTATTCGTGGATGTCGATTGAACGGACCATGTATTTCCAGAATTAATAGTTTTAAGCATTGTTCCACAATCACCAACAGCAAATCCTATATTAGAATTTGTAAAACAAACCGAGAGCAGACTATTTCCCTGGGGTAAAGGATTTTGCCATGTCCATTGTGAGAAAGAAAAAGATGAAATAAGTACTAAAATAATTGTGGCGCAGGCATTTTTCATATTGTTTAGTTTATTAAGAGTCAATGATTTTCATATAAACATTTCAATTATAACTTTTTAAACTTACTTGTATTTAATAGTATCAAGAGAACATCATCCTATTTACATAATTGATTTAAAGCATCTTTATGTTTAATAATAATTCTCATACAAATATAAACAATACTTTAGATATATTTATTACTTATTCCCTTCCATAATCATCCCTTGGCTTGGGATTAACTTTTTCTTCTGGAGCTTTTCCCGAGATTGTTTTTACAAGTTTGTTGTTATGAAATATAACTTCAAAAATTACTTTACCGCTAGGCTCACAATATTTAGACGTACCTTCTTTAAAACCTTTTTCATAGTTAGTTTCACTTTCAAGCGGTCCTTGTGGGTAATATGTTTGCCATTTACCATCAGGTTTACCATCTTTATAAACCTCTTGTCGTAACAATTGCCCAAGTTCGTTTGAATATAACCATTTCCCGATTTTTTTATCGTCCTTATAATTTCCAGAGATATTAGATTTGCCATTAGAGAACCAGGTTTTATATGATCCCTGATGAATTTTATTAATAATAGTTTCTTCTGATAACATAATACCATTAGGAAACCAATATGTCATTTTGCCATCTTGTAAACTATCTTTATATGTTAGTTCATATTTATGTTTTGAGTTTTCGTGATAACCTTTCCAAAGTCCATCCATAATACCATTGACAAATGTGCCTTCCATTTTTTTATTTCCATTAAGGTACCACATAGTCCAGAAACCTGTTTCTAAACCATTGTCCATATTTCCCTCGTGCTCTTTGTTACCATTCTCGTAGTAGAATGTTACTTTACCACTTTTTAGTCCATCTTTAAAAGTAATTTCTTTCCATATTTTTCCATTTCCATACCAATATGTCCACAGTCCATCCATTTTTCCATTAGTGTAATTTCCTTCATTACCTTTTACACCATCAGTTCTCCAGTAAATCCATTTGCCTGTTTGTAAATCATTTGTAAACGAACCTTCCATATCAAGTTTTCCATTTTCTAAAAACCATTTAGCAGGTCCATTTTTTTTACTTTGTTCAAATGTTACTTCTGATTCTTTGTTCCCATTTTCGAACCATCTTATATGAAGACCAGTCCGCAAATCAGTTTTAAATCCACCTTCCATTTTTTTCTGACCATTTTCAAAATAAAACATCCACATTCCTTCCTTCAAGCTATCCTTGAGAGTTCCTTCCATCTCTTTCTGAGTATTATGGTAGTATGTTATATTTTTTCCATTTTCATAATTTAACTCAGATCTTAAAACGCCATCATTAAACCATGCTAACCATTTACCGGTTCTTACTCCATTTATATAAACTCCTGACGATTGTTTTTGTCCATTTTCAAACCAGTAAAGCCACTCTCCTGTTTCTTTACCATTTTTGAATTCTCCTTTTTCTTTTGTTTTTCCATTGGCATATTTATCTTCAAAAATACCATTTCCTTTTTCAACCATTAGTTTCCCATCAAACGACCAAAAATTTAAAATTTTAGAATCGCCTGAATATAAATATTGTATTTCCTTTTTCTTTTGGCCTGCCTCGTACCAAAATGTCCATAGACTATCTTTAATACCAAGCTTATAAAACCCTTTAGTTTTTAAATTACTATTTTCGAACCACTCGCTATATTCGCCTCGTTGCAGACCGTATTTCCATTCGCCTTCATTTTGTTTATTACCATTTGGATAATAATAAATTATTTTTCCGTTGGCAAAACCATTAATAAAATCTGTTTCCTGTATAAGTTTTCCGTTTTGGCTATAATATTTCCATCTGCCATATTCAGCACCCTTAAGCATTAATCCTTCGCTGGCCTTATTTTTGTTTTTATAATATGTAACAACAGTATCCTGAGAAAAACAAAGAGTTGATAATAACCAAAATAAAATTATAAAAATGGAATATTTCATATTAAGAATTTTTGCTGAAATTAATTATAATGTTAACTCAATATTCAATTAAGTATTATAGGATTTCAAAAAATTATCAACCGTTCGCAAAACTGTTGGAGATAACTCCAACAGGGGCGAAAAAATAGTAAGTATTCGGAAAAGAGGATTATAAATCCTCAAATATTAGCATCGGGATTATAAAATCCCGACGAGCTTAGTTATGGACAGGCCTACCCGCTTTACTTCTAATAAATGTAATGCATATTACAGACATTATTCGTTGAATAAATGCTAAATTTTGCAATTAATTGTTCGAGTAAGAGCGGTGGATATCCACAAAAGGTGCGAACTACAATTTTTAAATGTTGATGTTCGATTCAATTTTTAATATTACAATAATTATAGTTAATTAAAACCGATAAAAAATTGAAGTTGGCTTTTGTGGTGGGCTTTTTGGTTCTTTTTTGCGGCAGAAAAAAGAACAATGTAAAATAATTAAAATTTACAATTACATAAATAACTCACACGAGTCTTGTCATGCTTTAAAGATGATAAATGATACATTTTGATAACTATTTTTATGGCTACCTTTGTGGCAAATCTGAAACTAATTATATGTCAAACACAGACAAAAAAAATCTTTTTAGTGAATTCCCTGAAGCAAATGCTACTGATTGGAAGAATGCTATTATAAGAGACTTAAAAGGTGCTGATTACGATAAAAAAGTAATCTGGAAAACTCCCGAAGGTTTTGATGTTAAACCATTTTACAATAATGAAGATTTAATTGACAATCAAAACATTTCGGTTGCAAGAGGATATAAAACTAACGATAATAACTGGGAAATTTCTCAGGAAATAATTATCCAAAATATTAAAGATGCCAATAAATCTGCTGTCGACTCATTATGCAAAGGAGCTGATAGCATAACATTTATAGTACCTGAAAATATTTCAGAAACAATTAAAGATCAAAGAGATTTTTCTGAATTATTAAAAGATATTAATCTGGAAAAAAACACATTAAGGTTTATTTCCGGCGATAATTCAGGATATTTATTCGGTTTACTGGAAATCGAAATAAAAAACCAAAACGTTGATTCAAATAATGTAAGAGTAATTTTTGATTGCAGTCCAATTGGCGATTTAACAACAAAAGGTCATTTTTGCTCAGAAGAAAACTTATTTGAGAAAGCTTCAGCTTTAATAACTTCAACATCTAAAAAATATCCACAAATTAAATTATTAGGTGTAAACGGTTATAGTTTTAAAAATGCAGGTTCGCTTATTACTCAAGAATTAGCTTATAGTATTGCAATTGCATCAGAATATATTTCTTTGATTTCAGAAAAAGGTGCCAATATTAAAAATATAGCTAACCATTTAACTTTCAATTTTGGAGTAAGTTCAAATTACTTCATGGAAATTGCAAAGCTTCGCGCGGCAAGGGTGCTTTGGGAAAAACTTTTAGAAGCGTATTTACCAGATAATACTGAAGTAATTCCTTTGAATATTCATAGTATAACTTCGGACAGAAATATGGCTGCATACGATTACCATACAAATCTTTTAAGAGAAACAACTGAATCAATGTCGGCAATTATTGGCGGAACACAATCGCTAACAGTTCGTCCTTTCGATTCTGTTTTTGGAAGTAAAAATGAAATTTCACAAAGACTTTCCAGAAACATTCAGATTGTTTTAAAAGAAGAAGCACATTTAAATAAAGTTGTTGATATTGCTGGCGGATCATATTATATTGAAAACTTAACAAAAGAAATTACAGAACAAGCCTGGAAGCTTTTCTTAGAAATTGAAGAAAAAGGCGGTTATATAAAAGCTTTTGAAAATGGATTTATTCAAGAACAGATTTCAGCAACACAACAAAAAAGTGATTTAGCATTAGCAACTCAAAATGAAATTTTGTTAGGAGTAAACAGATATCCTGATTTAAATGAGAAAGCAGCTGGTCATTTTTCGAAAAATGAAAATGCTAACAAATCATGCGAAAAAAATAAAAATATTGCTGAACCTATAAAAACTTACAGAGGATCAAGCGCATTTGAAGCATTAAGGTTAAAAACAGAAGCAATGAAACAAACTCCGAAAGTTTTTCTTTTAACTTTTGGAAATCTGGTAAGCTTAAAAGCACGTGCATTTTTTGCAACAAATTTCTTTGGTTGTGCAGGCTTTAAAATTCAGGATAACGCAAGATTTGAAACAATAGAAGCTGGAATTAAAGCAGCCATTGATTCAGAAGCAGAAATTGTAGTAATGTGCAGCTCAGATGAAGAATATATTGAAACAGTACCACGAATTGCAAAAGAATTAAAATCAAAAACTATATTAGTATTAGCTGGATATCCAAAAGAAATGATTGACACATATAAAAAAGAAGGTATTGAACATTTCATACATCTTAAATCAAATCTTTTAGAAGAGTTACAGAATTTCCAGAAAATATTATCAAAAAACATTTAAGTTTTTATTTATGAAGCCAAATTTTAAAAACATAAAATTAAATAGTGTAAGTTCTGTTAAACCTGAGAAACAAACTACATCAAATAATGTTTGGGAACCAGCAGAACTAATAAATATCAAACCATTTTTTACAGAAGCTGATATAAAAAATGCAGAACATTTAAACTATGCAGCCGGTATTGCTCCGTTTTTACGTGGCCCCTACCCTGCAATGTATGTAACAAAACCGTGGACTATCAGACAATATGCAGGTTTCTCAACAGCCGAAGAATCGAATGCATTTTATCGTAGAAATTTAGCAGCGGGACAAATGGGACTTTCGGTTGCATTTGACTTAGCAACACACAGAGGTTACGATTCAGATCACGAGCGCGTAGTTGGTGATGTAGGTAAAGCTGGCGTTGCTATTGATTCAATTCTGGATATGAAAATTCTTTTCGACCAGATACCTCTTAACAAAATGTCAGTATCAATGACAATGAACGGAGCAGTATTACCAATACTTGCTTTTTACATTGTTGCTGCTATGGAACAAGGTGCAAAACTTGAAGAATTAACAGGAACTATTCAAAATGATATTCTTAAAGAATTCATGGTTCGTAATACTTATATATACCCTCCTGTAACATCAATGCGAATTATTGCTGATATTTTTGAATATACTTCGCAAAAAATGCCAAAGTTTAATTCGATAAGCATATCTGGTTATCACATGCAGGAAGCCGGTGCTACTGCAGATATTGAGCTTGCTTACACTCTAGCCGACGGTTTAGAATATTTAAGAACCGGCATTAAAGCAGGACTTGATATTGACAATTTTGCTCCAAGATTATCATTCTTCTGGGGAGCCGGAATGAATCATTTTATGGAAATTGCAAAGATGCGTGCTGCAAGATTGTTATGGGCAAAAATTGTAAAACAATTTAATCCAAAAAATCCAAAATCGCTTGCACTTCGTACACACACACAGACCTCAGGCTGGAGTTTAACAGAACAAGATCCATTTAATAATGTTGCACGTACATGTGTTGAAGCTCTAGCAGCAGCATTAGGTCACACCCAATCATTACACACAAATGCACTTGATGAAGCAATTGCTCTTCCTACAGATTTTTCAGCAAGAATTGCACGTAACACACAAATTTATTTACAGGAAGAAACAAATATTTGTAAATCCGTTGACCCATGGGCAGGTTCATATTATGTTGAATATTTAACAAATGAAATTGCTCAAAAAGCCTGGAAACATATTGAAGAAATTGAAGAGCTTGGTGGAATGGCAAAAGCTATTGAAACAGGTATTCCAAAGATGAGAATTGAAGAAGCTTCTGCAAGAAAACAAGCAAGAATTGATTCAGGAAAAGAAATAATTGTTGGTGTAAATAAATACCGTTTAGAAAAAGAAGATCCTATCGATACTTTAGAAGTAGATAATACAGCTGTTCGCGAATCGCAACTCAAAAGACTTGATTTACTTCGCAAAAACAGAAATAATAATGAAGTTCAGGAAGCGTTAGTAGCAATTACCAAGGCTTGCGAAACTGGTGAAGGAAATCTTTTAGAATTAGCAGTTGATGCTGCGAAAAAAAGAGCATCTTTGGGGGAAATTTCTTTTGCAATTGAAAAAGTTTACGGACGATATAAAGCTAATATACGTATGATATCTGGTGTTTATTCTTCAGAAACAAAAGACAACGACAAATTTAATGAAGCTAGAAATTTAGCTGATAAATTTGCTGAAAAAGAAGGTCGTCGCCCACGTATTATGGTTGCCAAAATGGGACAAGACGGTCATGACCGTGGTGCAAAAGTTGTTGCTACTGCATATGCCGATATGGGTTTTGATGTTGATATGGGACCACTCTTCCAAACACCAGCAGAAGCAGCAAAACAAGCTGTAGAAAACGATGTTCACATACTTGGTGTATCGAGTTTAGCAGCAGGACATAAAACTTTAGTTCCACAAGTTATTGAAGAATTAAAGAAACATGGTCGCGATGACATCATGGTTATTGTTGGTGGCGTTATACCTTCACAAGATTATGATTTCTTATACAAAGCAGGCGTAGTAGGCATATTCGGACCAGGAACTAAAATTGCGGAAGCTGCAATAAAAATATTGAATATATTGTTAGGGAATTAAGAAACTTTTTTAAACACAGAAGCACAAAGAACACAGAGAGTATATAAAAAAATCTCGCAAAGAAAAAAAATCTTTTTTCAATATGAGTATAGAGGAGAAAAAAATCTAGAGAAGCTAAATCTATTTTACTTAATTGCGACTTTTTAAAATAATTTATTCGCTAATTAAAAAACTATTATTTAAATTCGACTTTTATTTTTAGAATCAAAAAAAAATAATGCAAATTTGTATTCTAATTTCACCCAAAATAAATTCATATGTCAGGACATAGTAAATGGTCAACAATTAAAAGAAAAAAAGGAGCTATTGATGCAAAACGCTCAAAAATTTTCTCGAAACTTATTAAAGAAATTAGTATAGCTGTAAAAGAAAGCGGTACTGCTGTTGATAGTAACCCAAGATTAAGAATGGCTATTCAGAATGCCAAAGGTGTTAATATGCCTAAGGAAAACATACAGCGTGCTATTTCAAAGGCCAGTGCCGAAGGAAGTAATTATGTTGAAACTACATTTGAAGGATATGCACAAGGCGGTGTTGCTGTATTTGTTGAATGTTTATCAGATAACAATAACCGTACAGTAAGCAATGTACGTGCAGTTTTTAATAAACGTGGCGGTAGTCTTGGCACAAATGGTTCTTTAAGTTTTATTTTTGACAGAAAAGGAGTTTTTACTATTGCTAAAGAGAATATTAAAAGCATGGAAGAAATAGAACTTGACATTATTGACGCTGGTGTTGAAGATATAGAAGACGATGGCGATGTTTACACATTATATTGTCCGCTAGAGTTCTTTGGAAAAGTTCAGAAAAAATTAGAAGAATTAAAAATTGAAGCAGAAAACTCTGAATTAAGAAGAGTTCCAAACGACACAAAAGTTGTAGATGTTGATTCTGCTCAAAAAATATTACGACTTATTGACGAATTAGAAGATGATGATGATGTACAAAATGTATTTCATAACCTTGAAATGACAGATGAATTAATGAAATCAATGGAATAGAATTAGTGCCTTAAGTATTTAAAATGTCTAAAATGTACTAAAGTTAAAAAAACGATTCCTTTATAAAAAAAGTGCCTGAATTTTCAGGCACTTTTTTTATTCCTCAGCAATTACAATAATTTTATCGTTCTCGACAAAAGTAATTTTTGCAGATTTTTTAGGATCTACAACAACTCCGTATCCTTTATCTGCTGCATGCTCTAATGCATGAATCTTATAACCTATTGCAACTTGATTTTGGCGAGCCGCAGATTCTGTTACAGTATAAAAATCTACTTCCTTACCAAGTCCAACATATTCTGAAGCTGATTTTACATAAATTTCAGAACCATCAGCATCAAATAAATCATCGAATACAGGTTTTAAAAATTTATTTTCAGAAACCTGCGACATAAATAGACTTATTAATTTATCGCCAATAATAAAATCATCAACTTTTGTTACTTCTGCTAATTCTTTATTTCTAATATCTATCATTTCGCTCACAATACTGAAATCGATTTTTTTAATTTCAGAAATATTTCTAAGATGTAAAAGACAAATTAAAGTTTTTGCATCAGCTTCCTGCACATCTTCGATATGCGAATTATACAATATAATAATGTGATTAAATATTTCGACATTTAATGAATCAAGAAATTTTCTGTCAATAATATTACCATTCAAAAATTCAACTTTCTGATTTTTTAATAAAGGCTGTAAATCTTCGAGCTCAGATTTTGTTGTTTCAGTTTCCGAAATTATTAATGCAGTAGAACCATTTAAAACATAGTTATCAATTTCTTTTATTATCGAACTTCCTTTATGATTCCATCCAAGTATTAATGTTTTCTCAATAATTTTTGGTTCAGGTTTTCCGGTTCTAATCACACTCTCGTCAATTACAATGTTTGTTTTTCCGGATATAACAATAGTATCATCATCTTCAGAAATTGCAATTATTTTATCACCTATATTAATAATAGTATCCATTGGTGGATTAACAACAACTTTTTTATCGGCAAACATAATACCCATTAATGCACTTTCTTCATACATTAATAATGCTTCTTTAAAAGTTTTTCCAATTAATTTGGGTTCTTCGTTAAAATAAATTTCTACACCATCAAAATCTAGCAACTCGGTATACACAACGCTTAACCCCGACTGTCGGCATGTTTGAGCAGTAACACGAGCTAAAATATCTGGCGAAAGAATTAATTCTGCTTCATGTCTACCAACCAATTTTGCAGCTTCCATATTCGATTCCTCTTTTATTTCTGCTACAATATGAAAATCCGATTTCTTTCTATTTGGGTTATTTGTTACTGCCAACATAGTTTTGATAACATAAGTATCTGGATTATCTTTTTCTGGCGATAAAATAATTATTGAGCGAGCCTGATTAGGATTTGAGATGTCCATATCCTGTAAATTCATTGGGCTTCCGGAGCGACAAATTATTTTAGTGTTTAAAGTATTTTTAATTTGCGATTTAATTTCATCTTCCATTTCAACTTTATCCTTGTCTGCCATTACGACAATTCGAGGACGTTTTTGATTTTCATTTGCAATAATTAATTCTGAAATAATAGAAAATATTTTTGTTGACCAGCCTAAAATTAAAGTATGATTTGTTTCAAGTACTTTAGATTTTCCTTTTCGTAATTCTTCAATTTTAGTTTGAATTCCTGAAGTTAAAACACCTATTAAAGTTGAAAGAATAAATATACCACCAAGTGTAACAATTAACATTAATGCTCTGAATTTCCAACCTGCATCGCCTGCTACAGTACCAGAATCCATTGCACGCATAGAGCTTTGCCAGCACGCTTCAAAAAAGCTTATTTCTGGATTATCAACTGGAGTAATTCCTGTAATTACAACAATTATTGCAGCTACTATAACAACTAAAACTGAAAGTATTCCCAACCAAACAATCAACGACATAGTTCCGGAAGTCATAGTATTATCAAAAGCATACCTTAGCTTTTCTTTGAAAGAGGCAGATGATTTCATATTCTAAAATTGCAAGTTTAAAAATTAAATACCGCTATAACCACTTTCTTTTTTTGAAAAGAATAAGCGTAACAGCTACAGAAAATATCATAAATAATATTGCTATTAAATATCCATATTGCCAACCTATTTCGGGCATTGATTTAAAATTCATTCCATAGATACTAGCAATTAAAGTAGGAGGCATAAATATAACTGTTGCCACAGTAAATATTTTTATAATTTTATTTTGCTCAATGTTAACAAGTCCAAGAAAAGTATTTTGAAGAAAATCCAGTCTTTCAAAACTAAATACTGTATAATCTAAAAGTGATCCTGTATCTTTAATCATAACTCTAATTTTATTATGAAGTTCGATTGGAAAATAATCACTTTTTAAAACCGCAGATAGCACACGTTGTTTATCGATAATATTTTCACGAAGCTGCATTGTGTCTTCCTGAAATTTCGAAATTTTAACAAGAATTTCTTCAGAAAAAGTTTTTTCATGAGTTACTAATCCAGAAATTGAAGATATATCTTTTACCATTGCTTCTATCATATCAGCATCTAAATCAATTCGTATTTCGAATATGCTTAAAAAAACATGATAGGCATCTGATAATTTAAAATTAAAATCAATTCTTCTATAAATTTCTGTAAAGGTTCGAGTCTCAGAATTTCTATGTGAAAAGAGAATATTATCTTTTAATATAAAAGAGATAGGTTCTTTTCTAAACTCATTTTCAGTTGGAATAAGAAAATGGGAGTTAGTTACAATAAGCGTATCAGTTTCAAAATACCTGGAACTAACCTCAATTTCTTCGATCTCTTGTCGTGTTTGAAGTGTGATTTTATATCTGGTTTCAATTGCTATTCGTTCTTCATAAGAAGGCTGCAAAAGATCAATCCAGACAATATCAATACCAGGGATATTTTCAATTTCAGAAATTCCCTGATGTAGCTTAAGCTTATCGTTTTCTTTAAAAAATATATTTACCATAATCGCATATGCGTTAAGGTTAGCATCCAAAAAAAATGAAATAACAGACGTTCTGTTAAAACATTTTAAGAACCTTTTGAGCGGGAAACGGGACTCGGACCCGCGACCCTCAGCTTGGGAAGCTGATGCTCTACCAACTGAGCTACTCCCGCTTATTGAGTTTTACAAAATTAGAAAAATTCCTTTTATATAAAAATTAATTAACAACTATTATATTTTCTTAAAATTTGAGCCTCTCATGGGACTTGAACCCACGACCTACGGTTTACGAAACCGTTGCTCTACCAACTGAGCTAAAGAGGCAATGTTTTGCAAAATTAAAAAATAAATTTAAGCACCCAAGAATTGTTTTGAATATAATAAAATAAATATTATTAACAATATACACTAATTTTTATTTTGCCAATTGCTATAAAAAATATATTTCAAAATGTATTTTGCAATTTTAAAAAAAATGACGTTTTTTGACTTTTTTTAACACTAAATACCTACTTGAAAATAACCACTTAAAGAGATTATTTTAATTATTTTTTTCATAACTATCTATCATGCTGATTGTTGTATTTTATAATTAATTGTTAGAAAAAATATTTTGTTTTATTATAATTATGTGTACATTTGCATAACATTTTCAATACTCTGTATCTAGTATTAATTTAAATTAAAAAAAATGCCAGTAAAAGTAAATTTGAAAAATTCTGACAAAAAAGCAATTCTTGATGAGCATGTTTATGAAAAACTAAATCAAGACAAGAATTTAAAAACAATTAAATTTTGGGAAAACTTAAGAGAACACTCAAGTGGTTACGTATTTTTCCAAAAAAATTGGAGACAAAAAGATGGTTCATATAAAAATGAAACCATTTATCTTCACAAACTAATTTCTGAAAAATTTGTTAAAAAACCTGCAGGAAAAGTTCGTTGGTTTGTACGTTTTATCAACGCTAACGCTGTTGACTGCCGTTTAGAGAATTTAGAGTGGAGCACATTCTCAAATCTTGTTCGTAACACACGTAAAATTAAAAACAGTACAGGTTATCGTGGTGTTGTAAAACAAGGACGTAAATTTTACTCTTATATTTATGTAGATCGCAAAGGTATTCCTTTGGGTTCATTTGACACTGCTGAACAAGCTGCAGCAGCTTATAACAAAAAATCAACTGAATTATTTGGTAAAACTAATACTTTAAACGTGATATCTAAAAAACCTAATGTTGCCGCAAAAGTAGCTACAAAAGTAGTTGCTAAAAAAGTTGTAGCTAAAAAAGCTGTAGCTAAAAAAGTAGTTGCTAAAAAAGCTGTTGCTAAAAAAGTTGTAGCTAAGAAAGCTGTTGCTAAAAAAGTAGTTGCTAAAAAAGCCGTTGCTAAAAAAGTAGTTGCTAAGAAAGCTGTTGCTAAAAAAGCTGTTGCTAAAAAAGTTGTAG
>CAILUD010000043.1 GCA_903837285.1 uncultured Bacteroidota bacterium
AAGATAAACTAAAAGAAGCTCGAAAAGCTTATTGCGAAGAAAATAAAGAGAAGATAAAAGCGTACTACAAAAAAAAAAATGAGGCTTTAGGAATTAGTATTTTGAAGAGTAATTTAAAAAAAATCGGCTTTACAAATGAAGCAATAGAAAAGTACCCTAAATTATTAGAACTAAAGAAAGCACACATGATTTTAAAAAGAGAATTAAGAAAATGAAAAAAAGAAATCTAATCGACGCGCTTAACCAGCCAAGCCAAAAGCAAAGCACTAAAAGATTGTTTTGCATGGATTTAGAAAACAACCTTTACGAATCGTTTATAAAGATTCCACGACATAAAGAGTTTCTTTTGGAGCATATCAAAAGAATGGTAACAGAGTATGAAATATACTGCGAAATATTTTATGGTGAAAAAGTAGACACTATAAAAAAATAATAGCTACATTTGCAAGGAATAATATACTTTAATATGACATTCGAAAAAGGAAATCAATACTATAAACTAGCTGTCAATCTAGGTAGACCAAGAAAAATAGAAACATTTAACGATTTCGAAGCCCTTGTAATTGGTTACTTTAATGAACAAAAGGACCTTAAGAAACCAAAATACACAATTACAGGCCTTAGTTGTTATGTTGGATTAACTAAAACCGATTTCAATGCACAAGCGGATAGAGGGCGTGACTTTTCGGACTTAATTAAAAAAGCAAAGGAAATTATTGAGAATTGTTATGAAAATCAACTTTATACTACAGGGTGTGCCGGTGCAATATTTGCCCTTAAAAATATGGGGTGGAAAGATAGCCAAGAAACAAATCTTTTAAATAATGGCAAATCGTTCGCCCCGCCAAAAATAATAAGTGAATGATATTAACCCATTCAAAAAAATTTGATGTACTATTTTACCACGAAAGGAATCCGCAAGTTAGATATGTTATTGTAACAGGTGGCCGCTTTTCTTCGAAATCTTATACGGTTAGCAAATCAATATGCAGGCTTGTTAACGATATAGGCCATAGGGTTCTTTATTGCAGATATACATTAGCGTCGGCAAGCGACTCTATAATACCTGAATTTAAAGAAAAGATTGATTTACTAGGTCTATCGGATTTCTACGAGCAAAAAGCCGATAGGATAACTGGTATATGTAACAATAGGAAAATTGTTTTTAAAGGAATAAAGACCAGTTCCGGGAATCAAAGCGCAAAACTTAAATCGTTAAAAGATTTTTCGATATTTGTATTAGACGAAGCCGAAGAAGAAAACGACGAAAGCAGCTTCGATAAAATAGATTTGTCAATTAGGGCAAACGATGTGCCGAATATTTCAGTTTTAGTCTTCAACCCGCCCACGAAAGAACATTGGACATATAAGAGGTTTTTTGAAAGCAAAGGAATAGATGAAACGTTTAACGGAATAATTGGCAATACAGCCTATATCCATACGACTTACTTAGATTGTATTGATTACGTTCCAAAAGATTACATGGCCGTTATTGAAGATTTGAAAGAAAAAGACCCTAAAAAATATAAGCATATAATTGAAGGCCGCTACTTAGATAAGGCCGATGGAGTTATCTTTGAAAATTGGTCTTACGGAGAATTTGACGATACATTACCTTTTGGGTTTGGCATGGACTTCGGGTTTTTCCCAGACCCCGATGTACTTATAAAAGTAGCTATCGATAATAAAAGAAAGTTGCTATATGTTTCGGAAGCATGGAGTAGCTACAAAGCAACACCCAATGAGTTGAAAGAGAAAGTAAAAGAATTAACTAATGGCAATCTAATTGTAGCCGATAGCGCCGAACC
>CAILUD010000044.1 GCA_903837285.1 uncultured Bacteroidota bacterium
TAGCGTCATTTGCGGGCAAATAATATACATTCGTAGGAAATAGCTGAAAAAGGATTACCTTCTAATTCCGAGGATTAATGCGAATAAAAATTAATTTAAATAGATAAACAATGAACGCAACAATAATAAAACTTCCTAAAATCGAAGATCCACGTGGTAATCTATCCTTTATAGAAGAATTGATACACATACCTTTTAAAATAGAACGGACTTATTGGATTTATGATGTCCCAGGAGGGCAGGTAAGAGGCGGGCATGCATTTAAAGAACAAAAAGAAGTTATAGTAGCACTGTCAGGAAGTTTTGATGTTGTGGTTGATGATGGTAAGTTAAAACAAACATTTTCGCTGAACAGATCCTATTATGGGTTATTTATTCCTTCAGGCTTATGGCGGCAAATGGAAAATTTTTCGACTAACTCACTTGCATTGGTGCTTAGCTCAACACATTACAAAGATGAAGATTACATAATTGAATATAATGAATTCTTAGATTTCAGGAGGAATAATGAAAAGTAGTATTTACGATTGTGTAATTTTGCCTTTAAATAAAGTTCATAATAGGGCAGGTAATATTACTGTTGTTGAAGGTAGAAAAATGTTCCTTTTGATGTTAAGCGTATTTATTATTTATATGATATACCTGGTGGAGAAGACCGTGGTGCACATGGACATAAAGAATTAAGGCAGTTAATATTAGCTGCTGGAGGTTCGTTTAATGTGATGCTTGATGATGGTCTAAATAAGAAAATTGTAACACTTAACCGTCCTGATTATGGTTTGCTAATTTGTACCAGGTATCTGGCGAGAATTAATGGAGTTTTCTTCAGGTGCTATTTGTTTAGTATTAGCTTCAGAAATATATATTGAAGATGATTATATAAGAAGTTATGATGAGTTTATTAATTATAAAAAAAAATAAGGATGAAATTACCTTTAAATTTTACATTCGAAAAATATGGTTTATTTTTAAGACTTGTTGAAGAAGAAGATGCTGAATTTATTGTTAAACTTAGAACTAATCCCCAATTAGGTAAGTTTTTCATACAACATCACCTGATGTAAACAAACAAGTAGATTGGATTCGGGAGTATAAAAAAAGAGAATTAGTTGGAGATGAATATTATTTTATCTTTTTTAAAGATGGACAACCTGTTGGTTTAAATAGGTTATACCATATAGAAAAAGATAGATTTACAAGAGGAAGTTGGGTTTTTGATCCGAATGCACCATTAGAAAGTGCTATTGCCTCTGCTTTAATTACAAGAATTATTGCTTTTGATTTTCTTGGTAAATCATTAGAATTTGGTGTTGAAGGATGTCATGTGGACAATAAAAAAGTTATACGATTTAATTTGATGATTGGTTTAAAAATAAAAGGTAAAAGAGTTGAAGAAATGGGTGAATATTATACTTTTAATATGACGAAAGAGGATTTTGAGAAAAACAAGCCTAGAATTGAACGACTAATCGGGTATTAAAAAATATCAATTTTAGGTCAACCGAAAAAAACACAATGAGAAATTGAAAACAAGATTGTCAAGAATTAAAGAATTAAGTATGCCAATTGGTATTTTATTTGGCTTTCTATTTCATGACTTTTTAGCTAAAGTATTTTTCATTACACCTTGGTTAGTTTTCTCGATGCTCTTTATAACTATGAGTAATATAAAGATAAAGGAGATAAGAATTTCCTCCCTTATTATTGTAGTTATTTTGTTTCAGGTAATTGCTGGAATATTGCTCTATCTTATTCTTCGTCAAATTAATGAAATACTTGCTCAGGGAGCAATGATTATAATGATTGCTCCAATGGCCACAACTGCACCAGTTATAGCAAACATGTTAGGTGCAAAAATATCAACAATGGTTTCGGGTACTCTGCTTTCCAATTTAACAACAGCGATCATTGCCCCAATCTATTTTTCATGGGCAGGAATTCAAACAGAGATTCCTTTCTTTCAATCGGTTTGGAATGTATTGTCGAAAATTACTCCATTGATAGTTTTTCCTTTATTACTTGCACTTTTAATAAATCGATTAATGCCAAAAATAAGCAATAATATTAACAAACATAAGAGTGTATCTATTTATCTTTGGGTAGTAAGTTTATCCATTGTTATTGGAAGTACGGTTAATTCAATCTATAAGATAGATCGGTCGAAAATGAGTATTTTATTTTGGATGGTTATTATATCTATACTAATTTGTACCTTTCAATTCGCATTTGGAAGATTAGTAGGCAAACGATATGGAGAAATAGTTGCTGGAGGACAATCTGTTGGTCAAAAAAATACAGTTCTTGCTATTTGGATGGCTCAAACTTATATGAATCCTATCTCATCGGTAATACCCGCAACGTATGTTTTGTGGCAAAATTTGTTTAACAGTTACCAGCTTTGGCAAAAAAAAGTAAATTAGTTTTTAAATAATATGGTTTTACCGTATAGCAATACATTTAAGCAAGTATTTGTATTAATTATTTAATGAATAAAAACAAGTAACAATAAAATAATGAAAGCATTTATATTTCCTGGTCAAGGTTGCCAAAAAGAAGGAATGGGAAAAGACCTTTATGATAATTTCCCAAAAGCTAAAGAAATGTTCGAATATGCAAATGAATTACTTGGAAGACGTATTTCCGATGTAATGTTTTTTGGTAGCGAATTGGAACTAATGGAAACTATTAATACTCAACCTTCGGTGTTCTTATATGAAGTTATTCTTGCACTCACACAAAAAGAAATAACACCAGATGTAGTTTCTGGTCATTCTTTGGGTGAATTCGCAGCACTTGTTGTAAATGGTACTCTTAGTTTTGAAGACGGACTCAACCTTGTTTTGAATCGAGCAATTATAGCACAAAAGGTATGTGAAAAATATGATACAGCTATGGGAGCAGTAATAGGTTTATCAGATGAATACATAGCAAGAAGAATTAAAGAAATTACAGAAGAAACAAATGAACCTATTTATTTTGCAAATTATAATGGACCTGGTCAAGTTGTAATAACAGGTTCAAGAATAGGTATTAGAAAAGCATGCAAAGCGTTTAAGGAAGAAGGAGCAAAAAAGGCTATACCTCTAGCTATTGGTGGTTCGTTTCATTCTCCTTATATGGAGGAAGCAAGAATTGAATTAGGAGAAATTATTAAAAATACAA
>CAILUD010000045.1 GCA_903837285.1 uncultured Bacteroidota bacterium
AATAACAACTGCAAATTTATCATCTGTACCAGTTAAATCTGGAGCAGCATTAGATGCATATGCAGTTAAAGCAAGGTTAAAATCAAGTTGATATACACCAGGAGTTGCGCCTAAGTCAATTTCTGGAGAAATTAACCAATCGTAACGTGCTGTGGAGTAAATATTAACTCCAGCAGCTCCTGTTGATCCAATATTTCCAAAACCATCAGCATTCCAGTTCGATGTTACTGTAGTTGTGAATGTAACAGGTGCAGCAAGTGCTCCTTGACCTTCTGTCCAGCAATTTGGTAAGAAAGTAACAAAAGGCTCATAGTAAGTAGGAGTAACAGGACCACAAAGGGTCGAGAATGAAATCGGACCAGTCCACATACTTGAATCTGTTCCACTACATTGTGCTAAAATATAGAATTGATAAGCTGAACTTGGATTTAAACCAGTTAAAGTGTAAGGATTGGTAGTAACATTATTAATAATGGTACCAGTTCCTAGTGCGAAACCAGCTATTCCATACTGAATATCCCATGCAGTTTCGGCATTACCTAATGTCCAGCCTAATATTGCAGAGTTCATAGTAATAGTTGTTGCTGTAAGTGCAGTAGGTTTAGGACAAGTAGGAGCTTCTTCAACAAAAACATCATCAATAATTATATCATCGTAGTATGGAAATCCGGTACCTTTTGCAACAACAAATCTAATTTGAATAGGACCTGTAATTGTTAAAGTATTTAAAGGAACAGTTATTTCCTGCCATGAAGCATTGTTTTGAGTAGGACCCCAAACAAACATTCCATTATGCCATGTTGTTCCGTCAAAAACATCTACAGTTAATGTCTGATAATCTGCATTGTCAATGTTATTATTGAAAAGGAAGAAACGTAATTGAGGAACTGTTAAAGCCGAAGTATTAATAAATGGAGTAAGAAGATTTATATCTGTTAAACTTACAGTTGCAGAACCATCTACACCTGCAAAACTACCTGCATTTCCAGTATGTTCAATAAGACTTTGAGCTCCGTAATTTGGCCAAGTTGTATTAAATAACCAGACCTGTGGTCCTGCCATTGACCAGCAATTTGGTATAGTGGTAGTATTAAAATGTTCAGCAAAAGGAGCATTAAATATACCGCATAAAGTAGTAAATGAGAATGGACCTGTCCACATACTTGAATCAGTTGGTGTACATTGTGCTAATACATAATACTGGTAATTGGTACTTGTTAATAAACCAGTAAGTGCGTATGTGTTAGCGGTTATATTATTTAAAATTGTACCTGTTCCTAATGCAAAACCAGAAACGCCATATTGTATATCCCATGCAGTTTCAGTAGAACCAGCTGTCCAGCCAAGTGTTGCAGAGTTTCCTGTAATTGCAGTTGCTGTTAAAGTAGTTGGTTGCATACAAGATGGTGGTCCGACAATATTTATTATATAATCTTCAGTCTCGCCATAACCATAAGTACCACATGGTACAATAGCATCTCCGGAAGTACTTTCAGCATCAACAATTCTCATTCTTGTATTACCAAGCATTGAGGTTATTGGAATAGTAAATGATCCAGAAACAATAGTTAATGGAACACAAGTAATATTTGATAAAGCTCCGTTTGAATATACTTTTTCACCAGCATCTGTAAATAAACCATTGTGATTTAAGTCGATAAAAATGGCTAGTCCACTATTGTAATTTGTTGTTCCACAAGTTCCAACTGTAACTGAGAATGAAGTTGATGATGTTTGTGCAAAAGTTGGAGGAGTTATTGCAGAATAATCAGAATACTGATTTAAAATTGAACCTGGCCCGCCAGTGGTTGCACAAGTTGATGAATTATTTAATGTACCCGCTGTTACGTTTAAAATTTCTTCGTCAATAGTTGAAGTTGCGTTTGAAGTGCAATAACAATTTGAGAATGGATTTAAAGTAACATTTACAACAGTTGAAGTTGCTGATAATGCACTCACAGGGCAGGTAACAATGCACTGATAGTAACTTGTTGCTGTTTGTGTTGCGGTTATAGTATCATTTGTTGCACCTGCAATATTTGCAAATGTTATTCCGTCAGCAGATGATTGCCATTGATATGTTACACCACCGCCAACTGTTTGACCTGTTACCCATAATGTAAAGTTAATAGAACTGCAAACCTGTGCAACTGAACTTTGTGCTGTTCCAGCTGTAGGTGTACCAGAACATACTGTAGCAATAGTAGTAAAAGCAATAGGTCCAGACCAGAAACTTGAATCGGTTGGACCACAATTAGCATGCACATAATATTGATAAGCAGTAGTTGCGGTTAGACCTGTAAGTGTATAAGGATTTGTTGTAACATTATTTACAAATGTTCCAGTTCCTAAAGTAAATCCTGTTGGGCCATATTGTATATCCCATGCAGTTTCTGTACCACCTGCAGTCCATCCAAGAACTACTGAAGTATTAAGAATAGTTGAAACATTTAACGCAGTTGGTTGCATACAAGTTGGAGGTGCAGAAATATTTACAACGTAATCTTCAGTTTCGCCCCAGGTATAAGTGCCACAAGGTGAAGTTGGCACTGAACTTTCGCTACTTATTACTCTCATACCGGTTAAACCAAGTGTTGCAGAAACAGGAACTGTAATTGTACCAGTTTCTGTATGAGCACCAGATGTTGTAGTTGGAGAGAAATAAACTTTTTCTCCTGCGTCAGTATATAATCCATTCTGATTATAATCAATCCATATTGCAATACCGTTAGACCAATTACCACCACAAGTTCCAATTTGAACCGAGAATGGGAGAGCAATTGTTTTACTTAAATTAGGTGCAGCAACAGCTGTATAATTAGAATATTGATTTAGAATTGAACCAGGTCCCCCAGTTGTAGAACAAGTTGAGCTATTATTTAAAGTTCCTATAGTAACGTTTAATATTTCTTCGTCAGCAGTAGAAGTTGCATTAGAAGTACAATAGCAATTCTGGAAAGGACTTAAGTTTTCAGTATACACTGAAGTTGTATCTGAAAATCCACTTGCAGTACATGAAACTATACAATGATAATATGTAGTAACTGACTGTGAAGTAGTAATTGTATCATTTGTTGCACTTGCAATGTTGATAAAAGTAATTCCGTCTGTTGATGACTGCCATTGAAAAGTTGTTCCGCCGTCATTGCCAGTTAGCCATAAATTAAAGTTAGTTCCAGGACAAATAGGATTTACATTACTTTGAACTATTCCCGGTACAGGAACTCCTGAACAAGAAGTAATTAAAGTAGTAAATGAATATGGCCCTGTCCATAAACTTGAATCTGTTGGACTACATTGTGCCAAAAGATAGTATTGATATGATGTAAAACCAGAAAGTCCGGATAAGGTATATGGTTTAGTTGTAATATTATTGATTATAGTCCCTGTACCTAATACAAATCCTGTTGGGCCGTATTGAATATCCCATGAAGTTTCGGTATTGCCATTTATCCAATTTAAAATTGCAGAATTTGATGTTATTCCAGATGCGGTTAATGCCGCTGGTTGTGGACAAGATGGCTGTTGGATAATTCTTACATTATCAATAAATAAGTCATTACTTGCATTTGTTACAGTTGATTCTCCATAAAATCCGATTTTAACAACACCTGTGTATGAAGTTAAAGGTATAATAATATGTGTTCCAGCTGGAGTTAATGCATTATAAACAAATAAAGAACCTGCATTATCCCATTGTCTTATGGTATTAACATTTGTCCATGTTGTACCGCCATCTATAGAAATAACCACAGCAAATTTATCGTCGGTACCAGTTAATCCCGGGTTTCCTGTTCCTCCACTTGCAGTTAATGCTAAATCAAATTCTAACTGATAAGGAGTTGCACCACTTCCAATATTTATTTGAGGAGTCATTAGCCAACCATATAAAGCTGTGCTTGAAATAAGTAATCTTGCAGCACCTGAAGTTCCAACATTAGCATATCCATCTGCTATCCAGTTTGAAGTAGTTCCTGTTAATGTTGATGTTGCTAATAATTGCCCGTTTGTTTCTGACCAGCAATTTGGCAAATAGGTAGTTAATGATTCTGTCCAAGGAAGTGTTGAAATAACACCACAAATAGTGGCAAAAGAATACGGTCCGCTCCATGCGCTTATATCACCTCCACCGCAATCAGCCTGAACATAAAAACTATAATTTGTTGTTGCTGTTAATCCTGTAAGTGAATAAGGATGTGCCGTTAGTCCGTTAATCATTGTACCTGTACCTAAAGTAAAACCTTGAGTTCCCCATTGAACATTCCAAAGAGTTTCGGTTCCGTTTGATGCCCAGTTTAAACTTGCTGAAACATCTGTAATGCTTGTAGCAGCTAATGCAGAAGGTTGTGGACAAGTTGGAATTGTTTCGTAAACTACATCGTCAATATAAATATATTGTAATGTAGATCCATAACCGTGTTTAAATGCAATGTATTGGTTTACTCCTCCATAGCTATTAAAAGGAATAACAAATTCCTGCCAGGTAGTAGTTAATGACATTATACTTTGAAAAGTTGTAAAAGTAGTTTGAACAGCTGGGTCCGACATAGTTCCAATATGTAATAATGGTGAGCCGGAACCTGAAAATTTTGCTTTAAATCTAATTTGTGTAGTATGTGCTGGCAAGTCAGATAATTGAGGAGAGATTAATAAAACATGTGTAGAAGAACCAGATGAGGTAGAGTTAAATAGTTGTGCACAATTAGGTGCTGTACTCGGTGTGGTTGTAACTGTAGTAACTGATGGAGATCCAGTGGCAACTACAATTTTACTCCAGCATGCTGGTAAAGCAGGTACGGTTACGCCATCAAAATTTTGTGAATAAGGTTGAGTTATTGCACCACAAGAAGTTGTAAAATTAAATGGTCCTGTCCAGTTGCTAGTTGTTCCACCACCACAATCATTTTGTACATAGAAGCTATAACCTGAAGAAGCTGTTAATCCAGATAATGCATAAGGAGAAGAAGCACTTGTAACAATTGTTCCTGTTCCTAAGGTAAATCCAGTTGGTCCGTATTGAATATTAAATAAAGTTCCAGTTGATGTCCATGAAAGACTTGCAGAAGTCATTGTGATACTTGCTGCTGCAAGAGTTGAAGGAGAAATACATGTCGAAGGAGTCCAGGTATATTTCAAGCCATTTGCAGGAAATACAGTTGCCGACCATGTCATTGTAGCAGAATTAGAAGTTGCAGCTGCTGATGCAGACCAATTAGTAGCCGTAGTTCTAATGCTGTAATCGGTTACTGCTGCGCCTGATAGGCCTGCTTGGGGAGAATATGCTGTTGTGTGTAATGAACTACCATAAACTATCTCTATAACATTAGTGGTTTCATATAATTTTATTTGGGCATTTAATTGTTCGGTTGTTGCGTTCCAGTATAAATACCAATTTGGATATTGAATAGTAAAAACTCTGTTTGGAGCTGTACCCGAAACCAAATAAGTAACATCTGTGTTTGTTTCACCATCTGTCGCAGCAAAAGCAATGCAATTCGTTGTTGTGCTTAACGGTGTTGTTGTTGAAGAAGGTACTGCACCTAGACAAATGTAACCGTTAGGACTAGCAGAAAACTGAGTAAAATTTGCTCCATGATAAACAAATGTAAATCCAATGTTAGTCAATGCAGATTCAGTATCATCATTGGCTGCAGCTAAAATAGAAGTACCCCCAGTTATTGGAGTATAAGTGCCAGCTGTTTGATTAAAAACGTAATCTGCAACAGTTTGCGCATTCGTAAAAACATTACTGACAAGACTAATTCCAATCAGTAGAAGAAAAGTAATCTTTCTCATATATTAATTTGGTTTTGGTTTCTGTTTATTAACATACAAAGTTAACATTATTTAGAATGATTGTCAATAGCGGTTCGTCAAAAATAATTGTTGTTTAATAAAAAAAGCCGTCTTTTTCAAGACGGCTTTAAAACAAATATAGTTGCGTTTAATTAACGATTAACTTTTGAATATTTACCCTTCCACTTGAAACAACTTTAATGAAATAAATTCCAGAAGAAATTCCTTTAAGTGAAATAATATTATTTTGTAGTTTTTCTTTTAATAGAACTTTTCCATCAATTGAAATTAATTCAAAACTTAAATCAGTATTTAAATTATTATTTAAAATTAAGTTTACATATTCATTTGCAGGGTTTGGATATAATGAAAAGCTAAATGAATTATTTAATTTTACTTCATTATTATTTGTAATTAAAACACCCCTTACAATAATATCGTCTATTCTTCCTGTTCCGGTTGATGCCACTATAGTTCCATTAGCAGAAATATCAGAAGTCATTATCCATCTTAAGTATACGCTTGACTGATTTTCGGTTTCAACTGGCAATGCTGTTTCTGGTAATACACCCATAGTCCAGTTACTTGTATCTGCGATATTTGTATTTGGAACATCTGTCCAAACGCCAGTAGTTCCTATTCTATATTGTACTTTAAAATCTCTCGGACCTGTATTCGACCCTCTTTGTTTTGATTCTAAAGTAATATTCTGATAACTGGCTGTAGTAAATTCAATTTCCCAGAATTTTGTATCAATTCCAGCTTCCCAACCAGTAACATTTACAGCAAAAGTAGTTGCACCGGTATTTGTATATGAAACTGTACCCGTTGCATTTGTTAAAATAGTTTTTGTAAGATTAGCTGTTATTCCACCATCAGCAATATTATCATCAGGGTTATTAGGGAAATTCCACTCAACAATTGTCGTTTTAGCAACGGTTACTGTTACTGTCCAGTTTTTTATTGTGCCGTCTTCTGCAGTTACTATATATGTAACTGGTAATGTAAAATCCTGACTTATTCCTGTATTTGGAGCAATTGCTGCATTTGCAGAAATAGTAATTGTAGGAACTAAAGCTATAACGACAGAACCTGATGGCATAACAATATCTACGGTACCACTTAATGAGTTTACGGTACTTGAAGTTTGACCAGTAATGTCAAATGTTATTATTTCTGCAGCTGAACTTCCGGCTTGAACAGTAACATTTACAGTCCATGTTTTCGTTGTTGTGGCATCTTCAGCAGTTACGATATAAGTTACGCTAGTTGTAAAATCCTGAACGGCTCCGCTTAATGGAGATACTGTTGCTCCGGTTGATAAAGTAATAGTTGGGATTAATGTTGTAACATTAGTTCCAAAAGGCATAACAATACTTACTGTAGAGGCTAAACTATTTACTGTACTTGAAATTTGTGATGGAATATTAAATGTTATAATTTCGGCCTGATTATTTGCCTGTATTGAAACATTAACAGTCCATATTTTAGTGGTACTTCCATCTTCGGCTGTAACAGTGTATAAAACTGCAGAAGTAAAATCCTGAGAAACTCCACTCAGTGGTGAAATTGCAGCACCCGTTGAAAGTGTAATTGCAGGAATTAAAGTTGTTAGATTAGTTCCTAGTGGCATAACAACAGATACAGTAGAGGCCAATGAATTAACTGTACTTGAAAGTTGAGTAGGAATATCAAAAGTTACAATTTCTGCAGCATTACTTCCCGCCTGAACAGTTACTGTTACGGTCCATAATTTTGTTGTAGTTCCATCACTTGCGGTTACTGTATAATTAAATGGAGCCGAAAAATTCTGAGCAATTCCGCTAATTGGAGAAATTGTTGCTCCGGCCGACAAAGTAATTGCAGGAACAAGAGCAGTTAAGTTTGTTCCAAAAGGCATAACAACGTTTACATTTCCAGTAGCTGAAATAACAGTACTTGAAACTTGTGTTGGAATATCTAAGCTAATTATTTCAGCTGCATTACTTATTTGATTTCCTATTACAAATAAATCATCCATTCTAGATGTTCCTGTAGTTGCAACTGTTAATGAGTTTGCAGAAATATCGGAAGTCATTATCCATTGTAAATAAACCGAAGGCTGATTAAATGTTTCTGCAGGTAATGCAGTTGCAGGAAGTACGCCATGTACCCAATCATTAGAGTCAAGAATTGTTGCTCCAGCAACATCAGTCCAAATACCTGTTAATCCAACTTTATACTGAACTTTAAAATCACGAGGACCGGTATTTGATGATCTTTGTTTTGATTGTACTGTTACGTTGTTATAGCCTAAAGTTGAAAATTCAACTTCCCAGTATTTTACACCACTACCAGTAGCCCAGTTTGTGTTTGAGGCTGCAGATGTTGTTGCGCCTGTTGCATTATATACAGTTGTTCCGGAAGCTGTATTAATTATTGTTTTAGTAATATTTGCAGCAATACCTTTATCTGCAATATTATTATCGGGATTGTTAGGAAAATTCCAGCCAACAAGTGTATCTGTTTGAGCAGATAAAAATCCAAATTTTAAGAGCAAAACAAATAAGAAAAAAAAAGTAATTAGTTGTTTCATATTATTGTTTTTTTTTAGGTTTTTTCTTTGATAAAAAAAGCCATCTCCATAAAGAGACGGCTTTTCTTAATTTATTATTTAAATTATTGAATAATCAATTTCTGAATTAAAGTGTTGTTTTCAGAAACCGCTTTAATCATATAAATTCCCGAAGCGTATTCGTTAAGGTTAATACTGATTGTTAATTTTCCAGAAACTTCTGAAGAATTTTCATAAAGTACTCTTCCGTCTAACGACATTAACTCAATAGACATGTGCGAATTGTTAGGGTTAGAAACTTCAACAAATACATTGTCTTTTGCAGGATTAGGATAAATATTCAAACTTGAGCTTAATCCAATATTTGAAGAAGAAAGAACAAAGCTTATTGTGTTTGAAGTAGAGGTACAACCATTGATATCAGTAACAATAACGTAATAGTCACCATTAACTGTTGGAGTATAAGTTGAATTAGTTTCACCAACAATAATTCCATTTACATCATACCATTGATTACCTGTAGTTGCATCAGATGTTAATACTCCGGTATTTTCTGTTATAGTAACAGCTGCTGGTGTATTAAATGTTACACCTACTGTGTCAATTGCTGTACATGTATTTACATTTGTAACTGTAACAGAATATATTCCAGTAGTAGTTACTGTTAAAGTTTGATTTGTTGATCCATCTGACCATAAATAAGTAGAACCTACATTTCCTGCATCCAATATAGCTGAGTTACCAGAACAGAATGTAACATCTGGACCAAAACTAACTATTGGAGGTGTATTTACAGTAACTACAACTGCATCAGTAGAAGTATTTGTACATCCATTAGCATCTGTAACAGAAAGAATAGAATATGTAGTAGTAACAGTTGGACTTACATTAGCAGTTGCTGGGCTTGAAGTTTCATTAAAAGTTCCGGGTCCTGATCCATCATCACCAACCCATGTCCAAGGACCTGTACCTGTAAGTGCTAAAGTAATATTAGTATTACCACCCTGACAAATTGAAACAGCACTTGCGCTTGTTAAAGAAATTGTTGGTAATGGGTTTACTGTTATAACAACGTTATTTGAAGTAGTTGATGAACAAATTCCACTTGTAACTACTGCGTGATAATGCATGGTTGAAGCTAAGTTACCTGTTGCTAAAGTAGCAGTTGTTTCGCCAATAACATCAGACCATGTTGTGCCATCTGTTGATGATTGCCATTGAATATTTCCGGTATTACCAGCAAGTGCAATTGTAGTTCCATTTCCTGCACAGAAAGTGCTTAAAGTTGGAGTTGCAGTACCTGCAACAGAAACTGGGATAACAGTAACAACTACAGCACTTGTAGAAGTACTAGTACATCCATTTACATCTGACACAGAAATTATACTATAAGTTGTTGTTGCGGTAGGTGCAACATTTTCAACTACTGTACTTGTTGCAGCATTAAAAGTTGCTGGACCTGTTCCGTCATCTCCAACCCATGTCCAAGGACCAGTTCCTGTTAAAGTTAAGTTGATGTTTGTATTGTCGCCATTACATATTGTAACTGCACTTGGGCTAGTTAAAGTGATTGTAGGTACGGTATTTACGGTAACTGTTACTAATGTTCTTGCAGGACTAATACAAGTTCCTACAGCTCCTTCAGCATAAAAATTATAAGTTCCAGGAGTTGTGGTATTTGTTAGAACGCTTGTTCCAACAGCTTCGAATGAAGCACCTGAACCAAGATAACTTCCACCCACATTTGATGTGTACCAGTTTACATCTGATCCAGGATTGTAAGTTATAGTAATTGATGCAACAGAGGCACCAGTTGTAAATGTACATTCATCAGCTAAATTATCATTATATGCATCCCAGTATAATAAATTTACCGAACCACCAGCTAAATTAACAGATGTATTAGGTAAAGTTCTAGTATAATTAAATAAACCAGCAGCATTTGAAGCACCAGTTCCTGATGCAGCAACATCTGCAATAGAACCAGAAACACCAAGTTTTACATCTGCTTGCCATGAATTTCCTAATGCAGTTAAGCCAGGATATGAAAGCACAACTGAAGTTATTGTTGAACCAGCTGGCATTGCAGGAAGATTTGCTGTAGCAATTGTATTTCCAGGAGCAGCATTTACTTCTGTAGGTTGAACCAATACATCAAAAGGAATTGTAATTGTTTGAGGTGAAGCTATTGAACCTGGTGTTACGTTAATAAATGCACTTGTAGCATTTTGACAAACGTTTACTGGTAAACCAGCAACAGGTGTTGAAACTGTCCAAGCTGGTTCAGTAACAGTAACTGAAATAGGTGAAGAAGAATTTCCACCATTATCTTTAGCAATTACATTATAAATTCCTGCTGTAAGATTAGTTGGAATAGGGCCAAAAGCGCCAGCGTTTACTGAGTATGTAAATGGAGCTGTTCCACAACTTACTGTTCCTAATGAAAATGAACCATTATTTCCACCATTACATGTAACATTAACAGGAGTTAATGCAACAAGAACAGGATTTACAACTACACTAACATCTAAACGAGAACCGCTAACACAAGTACCATCAAATGATTCAGCATAAAAATGATATGTTCCAGGAGTTGAAGTATTTGGTAAAACACTTGATCCAACTGTTTCAATTGTGCTTCCTATACCTTGAACTGATCCTGCCAAAGCATTACTAAACCAAGTAATTTGTAAAGGTAAGGTATAAGTAACTGTTAATTTAATTTCAACAAATGTAGCATCGGTAACACCAGCATCATCATAAGATTCAGATAATGTAAGGGTCAATGATCCACCAGCAGCTGGAATGTTTGGAACTGTAATAGAAGGATCTGGAGTTACTAAACCACCGGAACCTAAAGTTGAAATTTGGTATGCAGCTAAAGTTGATATTCCAGATAGAGCAACTCTTATTTCATTTCTATATGATCCATTAATAGCATTTGCAGTGATAATATCAAGTGTTGTACTTGTAACAACCGCACCTGCAGGAAGAGCCGGTACTGTAATTGTGAAAGGTGTTGCTACGCCTGTAGATTGAAGATTTAATCCAAAACTATATGATGAAGAAACTGGAGCAGATGAAGCACTTGCAGTTATAGTTGCAGTTGTTGCACCCTGACAAACAGAAACAGAACTGATTAAAGTAGTAGGAACTGATACTGCTGGTCTGGTTGTAATAGTTGTTGTAGCAACATTAGAACATAAAGTTGAACTGTTATTTGCAGTACATGTATAAGTAACAGGACCTGTAACAATTGCATTTGCATAAACTGTTGAAGCATTTGTACCTGCTACATAAGGAGTAGTAAAAGCAACATCTGTATATAAGTTAGTAATAGGAGTCCAAACATATGAATCATAATCAGCTAAAGTTGATGTAACGTTAAGTGTTACTTTGCTGTTATCACATACATTTTGATTTCCAATTAGCGTTAATATAGGAGAAGAGCCAATAGTAGCAATAACTGATGAACGTGGACTTGAACAAGCTGTTGTGCCACCAAATTGCATGTTTGGTCTATTTGTAGATGCAACTCCAGTAATTGTAGCGTTTGCACAAACACCACCAGCAACAACACCATCAATACCATAATAAACTGAAGCATTGTATCCGGTATTAGTCATTCTTGTTAAAGAATTTGTAGATCCGGTCACTCCATTATTAAAACAGATATCAACAATAATATTTGAAGTGCCATTCCATGTATATGGAGTTGTAAATACATGATTGTTTGATAAGAATCCTCCAATAACTGGAGTATAATTTACTGGACCATAAACTACTGTTGTAGTTGGTTGAAATGCACTTAATGTTGTAAGTGCTGTATTTCCTATAGAAATGGTATAGCCTGTTAGTGCTACCGGACTACCTAAAGCAGTAACATCAAAAGCTAGTGAATTTAAATTGCCTGCTGCTAAGCCTGCAGCAGCTAAATCACTTGCAAGCACAATATATTGAGCTCTTGCATTACCCCAATAGCTTCCATAAGCAGCCGGGTATGAAGATGTAGTATTTGCTCCGGATCCATTACCAACAGTTCCAATACCAGGTGCAAATGTTTCAGCTCCAACATAAAAAGTAGTTGTTGTTGCAATTGAAGGAGTATTAAAAGGTGAGCCTGTTCCAACGTTTGTGCCACCAATAGCAGCGTCATACCAATTTAATGTTGTTCCAGCACTACCTGTTGCTGATAAAACTACGCTACCTGTTCCACAACGAGTACCTGGAGTTGAAGCGGTAATAGAATTTGCAAATGACAACTGAACTGGAGCAGAAGTTGCTGTTGTTGGTCCGTTTTGACAAGTTACAACGCACTGATAATAAATAGTGCCTGTTGGAACTGTTGAATAAGTTGCAGAAGTTGCACCACCAACATTAGAATAAGTTATGTTATCTGTTGAACTTTTCCATTGATAATTTACACCAGTACCTGCTGTAACATTCTGTAAAGAAAGAGTTACATTCTGACCAAAACAAAGTGTAGTTGCAGTAGAAACTGTATTTCCAGGAGTTGGAGCTGCACATGTATAAGATGGAATACCATCAAATTCATCAGCACCAACATCAGTTGTTGAACCTGTTCCTGTATAACCTATTTCACCCCAACGTGTATTGTTATCAAAGTCAACTGTTATTGCTGGAGTTGTAATTTTAACGCCACCGCTTTCGCATTTAGTTGAAATTGTAGTTTGTAAATGTAAATCATAAGGAGTAGTTGCGATATTTACAAAAGGAGGATTTTCTGTGAAAGAAACCGCATCTCTTGGGGCAACTCTTGCTTGATAAGCAGCCATTGTTTGATCTGAGTTAGTTAGATCATAATAAATTAAATTGTTTGCACCAGGAGTACCTGCATAAAAATCATTATTATTAGCTGTTGCAGCGTATGTTGTTAGAGTGGCTGAAGAACGTCTGTATGCGCATGTAAGTCCTGTTGCGCCAATTGGTGTTGACATATTTATTACAATATTGTTTCTTAAATCAAGAGTTAGAATGGTGCTTGCATAAATACCCGTTGTTCCAAATGTTGTAACTGAAGTACTTA
The DNA here is from genome assembly GCA_903837285.1 of uncultured Bacteroidota bacterium. GTDB lineage: Bacteria > Bacteroidota > Bacteroidia > Bacteroidales > GWA2-32-17 > GWA2-32-17. The sequence continues at coordinate 13,398 of CAILUD010000045.1, forward strand.
CTGCATTTAGATAAACTGTATTATAATATGCATTTACAGTAGTGCCACCAGCAATATTTAAACCGTAAATGGCTATTAACCCAGTTGCTGATGTGGCTTTTAGATCACTTATATAGTTGTTGAATACATTTATAAGTGCACCACCTCCAACATAAATACCATTAACCGTTCCACCAGCATTTGTAGATAATATATTATATACCTTATTTTTAAAAATATTTGTAGCAGTACTTCCTAAACTATAAATACCATAAATTTGTGAAGCGCCAGATGAACCTAAACCATTAACATTATTGTTTGAAACATCTAATGCGGAAGATGCTGAGGTTCCAACATATATACCATAAACCGCACCTGCACCTGCAAAATTAAAAACATTATTATTATTTACAGAAGAGCCAATAGCTCCATACCCCTGATAAATAGCGTATATACTACTTGTACCTCCAAATACATTGGAAATAGTATTATTATTTACTAATGCAATTTGAGTGTTGTTTGTTCTTTGGTCTATACCATAAAAACCTGAAGCTCCGGTAAGTGAGATATTAGAAAAATTATTATTAGTAATTGTTGCAGTACCACCTGTTGGTGAACCAAAATTATAATATCCGTAAAAAGTACCAGCACCAGTTTTTGTTATAGTACCAGTTGTTTGGTTTCCGTTAACTGTAATATTATTTGTTGCATTACTACTATATATCATATAAGATGTAGTAGTTGAGGCAAAAGTAGTATAGCCAAAAGTGTTATTATTTATATTAATTGAGGTACATGGCTGAGCATTATATATTCCATGAGCACCAGAAGTAGAGCCTTGAGATAAAGTAATTGCATTATTGTTTGCAATAAAATTTCCACCTGCATTAGTGGTAGATTGGAATACTCCATATAAAGTACTTGTTGCCGCAATACCACCACCACCAGCATTATCGATAGTGTTATAACTTATATTAGGGCTGGTTTGATAAATCAAGTATACGCCATAAGATGATGCTAAAGCATTACCTGCAAAATTACGAATTGTATTACCTGCACCAATAGCTCCAACAGTAATGTTTTGATCGTAAAAGTCATAAGGAGCAGCACTATGATTATAACCTCTAAGAATAATACCAGCAAAAACATTTGAAATTGTATTTCCAAGAATTGAAATATTTTCATTTCGTCCACCAGTGGAAGTAACTGTAATTCCAGTTGCACTACTAACTAGAGAAGCAGCATCATTATTCGAAGAATAAATTCCAATAACATAAGCACTGGTACCTTTTGTCAAAGTAATGTTTGAATTTTTAATCACAATATTTTTACAACCGTTTGTAACTGAAGCTTTTCTAAGATAGTAACCATATTCTATACCTTGATTTGAAGAAACTGCATCAATTCCGTCAAAGGTTATGTAATCAGAACCCTGAATAGTGAAAACAGCATCTCCTTGTCCACCAAGAGTAGAAGTGGCTAAAGTTCCTGCATCAGCTCTTGTTATTATTGGATTTGCACCAACGCCAGATTTTTGAAAAATAATCTGATCGTTTAATGTTGTTCCGGTTGCAGTAATTAAACCTTCAACAGAAGAAGGAAATGTTTCGGTATAGCCTGCAGCAATATTAAATGTAACACCTGGAGGAGCAACTCCAACTGCATTTAAGTCTGCAATAGCTAAAGCCACTGTGGCATAATCGCCAGGAATTGTTTTAATACCGGATAATTGCCCATACGTAAACACGCTGAACAAAACCGATACAATAAGTAAAGAAATTTTTCTCATAATTTATTTGATTTTGGTTTATTTAAAATTTATGAATTACAAAAGTAAGCAAGAAAAAGATACCACCCATATACAATTGGTGTAAACTTCTGTATGTTTTGTCAAAAAATGTTAATGATAATTGATGCGAAAAGCCTATTTATTCTCTGAAATATACCTTTCAGCATCTATTGCTGCCATACAACCAGAGCCTGCAGCGGTAATTGCCTGACGGTAATGTTTATCCTGAACATCGCCACAGGCAAATATTCCGGGAATATTTGTTTTTGAAGATCCTGGTATCGTTTCAATATAACCCACTTCATCAGTTTTAATCCATGGTTTAAAAATATCGCTATTAGGCTGGTGACCAATAGCTACAAAAAAGCCATGTATAGAAATATGCACATCTTCGCCTTTACTGTTAATTAAAATCACTCCTGTTACACCCGTCATGTCTCCAACAATCTCTTTTGTAGCGTGCTGGAATAAGACTTCAATGTTTGCTGTTTTAAAAACTCTTTCTTGCATTGCTTTAGATGCACGCAAAAAATCTTTTCTAACTACTAAATAAACTTTATTGCATAAACCAGCAAGGTAAAATGCTTCTTCGCATGCAGTATCGCCACCACCAGTAACAACAACATCTTTTCCGCGATAAAAGAAACCATCGCATGTAGCACATGCACTTACACCGGTTCCTTTAAATTTATCTTCGGATTCTAATCCAAGATATTTTGCTGTAGCTCCTGTTGCAATAATTACTGAGTCTGCTTCAATTAATTTATTTTCATCAATCCATACTTTATGAATTGGTCCGGTAAAATCGACTTTTGTTGCAATTCCAAAACGTATGTCGGCACCAAAGCGTTCTGCTTGTTTTTTTAAATCTTCCATCATTTCGGGACCTGTAACACCTTGAGGGTAACCAGGAAAATTTTCAACTTCGGTTGTAGTTGTTAGTTGACCGCCAGGCTGGAGACCTTCAAATAACAATGGATTTAAGTTTGCTCTTGATGCGTAAATAGCAGCAGTATAACCTGCTGGTCCACTTCCAATAATTAGGCATTTTACTTTTTCTGTTGAAATATCACTCATATTTTTTTTATTTTTTGTAACCTTGATGCAAGTCTAATGTTCTTAATAGTATATTATAATATAGTTTAGCTTCGTTATAAATTGTTTTTCACTTTTCCATCGCTCCGCCGCGGCGGAGGACAGAATGACATTCTGTTTTTATTAAGATAACAAAGATAATTATTTTTTTAATTTCAGCATCAGTTTACTTAATTTGGAATATGAAGTGTGTCCAAATGAATTCCATAACCACCCCAAACCCCTAAAGCACCTCCGGTAATATTTGTTCTTGCCGAAATTGGTGAGGCAAATGGATTTCCGTCTGTCATAAATTGTTGTTCAACCGAGTACCAGAAATCATAATGAAACGCATCTATAGTGCACAGTTTTACAACAACAGTTTCACCTTTTCTGAAATAAAAACGCGAAACTCCTGCCGAATCAATGCCATTGTCATTATAAATATTATCTTCAAGAGGATTTCGTCCACGCTCAAGCATATACTCGCAAAATTGTCCGTTAAAAAATTTATCGTCAGAAACAGAAGGGTATGGGCGAAGATAAATGCTGTCTCTACCAATTACTTTTGTAAAAATGCGATAGTAATTTCCTAAGGTATCCGGGTCGACAAGGTAAAGCCAAACAAAACCTAGGGAATCCTGATTTCTATCAAGTTTGAATTTTAAACTATCAATACTTACTGCGGGATAAATACCAGTACTTGCTGTATATACTTTACCGTCAACTTCAACTTTTAACCAATATGTTTTTCCTGTTTGTCCAATAATTGTACTGCCAACATATTTTAAATAAGGGAATGTATAAGGGTCTAATGTTAAAATTAACGAGTCGGTTGTTATTCCATCGGTTACTGATACTTTAGCGTTTTTTATTATCATATTAAAAAGAACGGTGGAATCAACCGGCGAAAAATATGGTGAGTTCATTGTTATAAAAACCCAGGGTAGTTGTCCTTCTTCAATTGCGCCCTCAATAACTAATTTTGATGGCGGTGTTGGGAGGTCAATAGTAATCTCCTTTTCACACGAAATCATCGTTATGGCTATTATGAATAATGTTATAGTTAATATTTTATTCATTGTTAAAATTTAAAATTAAATGTAATTGCAGGTAAAATTGAAAATAGTGATATTTGTTTGGCTGTTGTTTTTATTGAATAATTTTGAAGATCAACATCAGAATTAAAGTAAATCATGTATGGATTTTTTCTGTTGTAAACATTATACACAGAAAAATTTAACGAAGATTCCCATTTCTTGTTTTTATTAGGGAAATTATATGTTGCCGAAATATCTGCACGGTTATAGGCTGCCATTCTATATGAATTTCTTTCGCCATATTCATTTATTATTCTTCCTTCTATCATGTATCTTGCAATCGGGAGTGTTGTTGCATCGCCGGTAGCATAAATAAAGATTGCACCAAATGACCATCGTGCACTTAAGTCATAGGTAAAAGTAACCGAAAGATCATGTCTGCGATCATATTTTGCAGGGTATTCTTTTCCTAAATTAACATCATCAAACTTTCTTGTAGTTTTAGCAAGCGTGTATCCAATCCATCCTGTAGCCTTACCAACACGTTTTTTAAAAAAGAATTCTGCACCATAAGATAATCCTTTACCAAAAGTGAAATTATTATCAGGATTGTTAGCCATGTTATCATCAGATGTTGCTCCTTCTTTATAATCAATCAGATTATCGATTTTTTTATAATAGAGTTCAACTGAGGTTTCAAACATATCTTTTTTAAAATTTTTAAAATATCCCAAAGCGTATTGTGTTGCAAACTGTGGTTTTATTAGTTGTGTACTTGGCATCCATACGTCAGTAGGTAAAGTGGCCGACGACATACTGGCCAGATGAATATATTGATAGTTTTGTGTAAAACTGGCTTTAATAGATGAAGTTTTATTTACAACAAATCTTACAGAAGCTCGTGGTTCGGCATGTTTGTATGTTATTAACACATCTCCTCTTTTGTAATAAGCTGTATCCTGATTTCTTCCTAACTCATCGCGCAAGTAACGTGTAAAAGGCCCTATCTGCTGAAACATTGTTCCTCTAATACCTGCCGAAAGTTTTACAAATTCGTTTAAATCATATTCGTCAGTAATGTATATAGAAGCATCATTTGCGTAATACCTAATTGTAGCACCGGTATTAAAATCAGTGTTCCCGATTCGAGCTGTTGCACTACTTGGAGTAAAAATATGGTAAATATAATTTGCGCCGAATTTAACATTGTGTAGAACACTCGGTATCCAAGTGAAATCTGTTTTCAAACTAAAGTCGCGAACTCCGCTAAAAAGTTTAAATTCAAAATCGTCCATCTCACCTTGAAACTCAAATTTATAATCGCTGAATGTTGCAGTAGTGTTTAAAAAAAGTTTATCGTTAAATAAATGGTTCCATCTAAATGATGTTGTTGCGTTACCCCATGGGAACCTCATTGTAAAACCATCTTTCTGGTTTTTATATGAAAAAACATCACGACCAAAATATCCGCTTAAAAAAAGCCGGTCTTTATCAGAAAAACGATAATTTATTTTTGTGTTTAAATCGTAAAAATAGTAACCAGTTCCTTGAAAATTTTTCTTCAAAAATGGTTTTACCAAAACATCAACATAGGTTCTTCTGCCTGATACTATAAATGAACAGGTGTCTTTTTTTATTGGTCCCTGAATAGTTAATCTTGAAGAAATAACTCCAATTCCACCATCAACCTGTAATTTCTGATTATTACCATCTTTCATGGTAACATCGAGTACAGAAGATAACCTTCCGCCATAATTTGCAGGCATTCCGCCTTTAATCAGGGTTACATCTTTAACAGCATCGGCATTAAAAACCGAAAAGAAACCAAATAAATGACTAGCGTTGTAAACAATTGCTTCGTCGAGTAAAATTAAATTCTGGTCGGGGCCGCCACCACGCACATAAAACCCTGCATTGCCTTCGCCCCCCGAAGAAACTCCTGGCATTAGCTGAATAGTTTTTAAGATATCAACTTCGCCCATAAATGCCGGAATGGATTTTATTTTTTCAATAGGTAATTTAAATGAAGACATCTCTATGCTTTCAATATTTTTATTAGTACGTTCACCTGTAACTACAACTTCATTACTTATTATTACAGCTTCTTCCTGCTGAATATTAATTTTTAAATCTTTTTCCAGTTTAATTTTTTGAGAATAATCGCGATATCCTAAATATGAAACTATTAATTGATATTCACCTTTGGGTAATGTAAGTGAAAAAAATCCATAGCTATTAGTGATAGTTCCTTTAGATAGTTCTTTTACATAAATATTAGCACCAACAAGATCTTCGCCGGTTCGCTTTTCGCGAACATAACCGCTGATGGTATATTTTTGCGCAGATGTTTCAATAGCAAAAAATATAATGGCAAATACTAGTAGAAATATATATCTGGCAAATAACATTATTTTTATATCGGTATAATTTTTAGACTGTTTTACTTTAACTTTTATGGAATACAATATACATGTAAAATTGCTAAAAATTTTTTATTTCAAAAAAAATTTGCAGTTAATTAAACGTTAATTTACTTTTGCACTCCTAAAATCTACCATTTGTAATTATAAAATAGCCCCGTTTTTTATTCATCTCCCTACCCTCTTCAAAAAAGAGGGACAATAGGTTGGTCAATTTTATAATAATATTTGGAATTAAAGTTCTTTTTGAAGTTATCGGGGTGTAGCGCAGTTGGCTAGCGTACTTGCATGGGGTGCAAGTGGTCGGAAGTTCGAGTCTTCTCACCCCGACCAGTAATAGCAAGGGTTTCAGAAAATACTGAAATCCTTTTTTTTTAGGATTAATAAACTTTTTCTGAAATCAATTTCCCATTTTCATCAGTCATTACCCATTTACCTTTACGTTCGCCTTTTTCGTAATTCATTTCATATCGTAAAGTGCCTTTTTCGTCCCAAATAAACCACTTTCCATCTTTATTCCCTTCTTTATAATTTGCTTCAGCAAGCTTTTGTCCACTTTCATTCCAGTTAATCCACAAACCATCAAATTGTCCGTTTTTATAAGATTGTTGTTCCTTTTTTTGTCCGGATAAATAAAAAACATTTGTGATGCCTTCCAATTTTCCATCCAGAATATTCATTTTGGTTAAAGCATCGTTATCCTTTTTTTCGAATATTCCAGTGTAAAGCTTATTATCGTTATAATATAAGCCATCTTTTTCTTCTATCTGTTGTGCAAAAATTAAAGTATAAAATAAAACGAAGCTGAATAAAACTAAATATTTTTTCATGATTAAATAACGTTCTTAATTTTTTTTAGATAATACAAAATTAACGATACTTTAGTTATTGTACAAATTAGAATACCTGTTCTTTAAATAAGTAATAAAAAAAGATTGCCTAATAGTGTCCTCTATTAAGCAATTCAGAAAGTGTAGTATAATTGAGAAGTGAAATTAAGATGGAATAAATTATTTTTTTGGTGTTAACTTTACTGATACCCTATTCTCTGAATCAGTTCCAATTTTTATGTCAGTTAAAGTATCTTCTTTATAAGAAATATAAGAAGCTTTCAAATTATAGTTTCCAGCATCAGAAACATTTAATTTAAAATTACCATCAAAGTCTGTGTACACGGTGTTATTATTTCCTGATATTTGAATTTTTACTCCAACTAATGCCTCACCTGTATTTATATCAGTTACTTTTCCTGAAATAAAAGTGGTATTTGATTTCTTGCTTTTAATATCAGTTGCGTTAGAATATAAACCTGCTGCTAATATTGTTAGTAAAATAAATAGAGTTTTCATTTTCTTTAAATTTATTGATTGCAAATATAGAATCAATGCTATTACTAAATGTTAAGCTTACATTAACATTAGATTATTTTTAGTTAATACATTATTAACAAATTGGTAAAGTTCAAATAAAGATTTAGTAACAACAAGCTTAATTCTATCGACAATCTTTGCAACAGAAATTTATTAATCATTAAATAATTTATTATGAAAAAAAGTTTTTTGTTTTATGCACTAGCATTATTAATTGGTTTTAGTATGAGTTTAACCTCATGTAAAAAAAAGACTGAAGATCTTCCCGCTCCAACACCATCATCTTCAATTATTGAGGTAACAGGTGAAATTACTGCTAATACAACTTGGACAGCAGATAAAAAGTATTTATTAAAAGGTTTTGTTTATGTTGTGGATGGTGTTACATTAACAATTGCTCCTGGAACAGTAATCAAAGGTGACAAAACAACAATGGGCACATTAATTATTGAAAGAGGTGCAAAAATTGAAGCAAATGGTACTGCAAGTCAGCCAATTATTTTTACATCTAATGCTCCAGTAACTTTCCGTAACCGCGGTGATTGGGGTGGCATTGTAATTTGTGGAAAGGCTCCAGTAAATCAAACCAATCCTCAGGTAGAAGGCGGTCCACGTTCTATTTATGGTGGTACAGATGGTTTGGATAATTCAGGTACTTTAAAATACGTTCGTATTGAGTATGCTGGTTATCCTTTAATGCCAGATAAAGAACTAAATGGATTAACTTTTTGTGCAGTAGGTAGTGGTACCACAGTTGATTATGTTATGGTTTCTTATTCAAATGACGATTCTTTCGAATGGTTTGGTGGTACAGTAAACTGTAAGCATTTATTTGCTTATAAAGGATTAGACGATGATTTTGATACAGATTATGGATTCAGTGGAAAAGTTCAGTTTGTTGTTTCGTTACGTGATAAAAACGTAGCTGATATTTCAGGTTCAAATAGTTTTGAGTCTGATAACGATGCTGCTGGGTCAGATAATTCTCCTTTTACTCATCCTATTTTTAGTAATGTTAGTGTGTTTGGTCCTAAAGTTTCTTCATCAACAACAAGCATAAGTGCAAACTATAAAAACGCTTTACACATACGCAGAAATTCACGTTTATGCGTTTATAACTCTGTTATTGCTGGATATACAGGTGGATTGTTACTAGACGGTACAAAATGTGAAACTAATGCAACAAATAGTGATTTGCAATTACAAAATGTAACTATAGCTGGCTGTACAAATGCAAGTTCATTCTTTTCAGTTGCTTCAAGCGGAGCTACCTGGACTTCCTCACAAGTTGCTACATGGTATTTAGGTGCAAGTAATGATACTTTAATGAGTAATTCTTCTTTAAAACTTACCGATCCATGGGGTTTAACTCCAAATTTCTTACCTCTATCTAATTCACCATTATTAGGAACAGCAAGTTTTACAAATCCTAATATATCAACCGGTTTTGATGTTGTTACTTATCGTGGTGCTTTTGGTACAACTGATTGGTTAAGTGGTTGGGCTAATTACGATCCACAAAATACTGCTTATTAATAATTTTTTCTTCAATTAATGTTTGTAAAGGGATGCCTTTTTTAAGGCATCCTTTTTTATTATAGATAACAATTCATTAAAATCAACTTAACGTTTAATTAAAACTACGTTAATAATTTTACAATTATAAAAAGTCAACAAAATGTCCTATCTAAAAACTATTTTAGTCCTTGCATTTATATTTGTTATTCTATATAAAGCTGAAGCATCAGATAAAGGAAGTATTAAAGGAAATATTAAAGATAAAATAACAAAGGAAAATATTTTTGGAGCAAGCGTAATTATTCAAGGAACAACTCAGGGTGCTTCTACAGATTTTGATGGAAATTTTATTATAGCTAATGTTAAGCCTGGAACATATAGTTTAGTTATATCATATATTTCATATAAACAATTAATAATTGAAGGAATAAAAGTAACAAAGGATAAGGAAACTATTGTAACAATTGACATAGAACCTGTTTCTACACAATTAAATGAAGTTAGTGTTGTTGCAACAAGAAAAACTGATACTGATATGTCACTTATTAGTTCAATAAAAGAAAGTAATCTTGTAGTTAATGGAATTTCAAGTGAAGTTATTCAACGTTCTCAGGACAAGGATGCCTCTGAAGTAATAAAAAGAATTCCTGGTATTACTGTAATTGATGGCCGTTTTGTTATGGTACGTGGACTAAGCGAAAGATACAACTCAACACTTCTGAATAATGCCACTGCCCCAAGTTCAGAATCGGATGTTAAAGCATTTTCATTTGATGTTATTCCAAGTTCATTAATTGATAATATTCTAATTTATAAATCGCCAGCACCTGAACTTCCTGCTGAATTTGCAGGTGCAGCTATTCAAATTTTCACAAAAAATATTTCTGATAAAAATTCAACTACAGTTAATTATTCTGTTCATTACAGATCTGGTACAACTTTTAGCACTTTTTATAAATATAGAGGAAGCGCAACTGATTTTTTAGGTTTTGATAATGGCAAACGAGCATTACCAAGTGATTTTCCAACGCATTTAAATACATTAGAAGATTTTAATTCTACTAACTTTTCAGCAGATCAACAGAAATTACAACTATTAGGTAGAGAAATAAATACTAGCTGGACTTCAAATAAATTAACCGCTATTCCAGATCAACGATTTTCAATTGGTTTTACAAGAAAAATTAAATTGGGCAAAACAACATTAAATAATATTTCGGCAATAAATTATAGTAATACAAGTCAATATTTAAATATTCATAGAAGAAATTATACAGTATATAATTTTACACTTGATCAAAGTGTACCAGATTTTGATTTTATTGATGAACAATATACAAATACTGCTAAAGAAGGAATTCTTCATAACTGGGCTTGGCAAATAAATGAAAATAATAAATTAGAATTTAGAAATATATTAAATCAGACTGGGTATTCAAAAACAATATTCAGAAATGGAGAAGAATATTATAGTTCACAAATTTTAAAGTCCTACGAATATAGATTTTTGAGCCGTACAACTTATTCTGGACAACTTGGTGGACAACATTCATTTGGAAAAGATTCAAAAAAATTAAATTGGACTACTGGTTACTCATTTGCAAATCGTAATGAACCAGATCTTCGCAGACTTACTACAATTAAAAATACAGATCAATCAAGCCAAAATTATAATCAATATGAACTGGCTATTGGCTCTGCTGCTTCGCCAAAATATGCAGGAAGAGTTTATATGCATTTGAATGAGAATATTGTTATGGGTTGTGCAAATTATGAGCAAAAATTTAAGTTTAACGATTTCAGACCTGAATTAAAAGCAGGAGTATATGTTGAAAATAAAACAAGAATTTTTAATGCAAGAATACTTGGATATAAGAAAAGTACTGATAGTACAAATATAAATTTGTTTTTATCACCAGATGAAATTTTTACAGAGCAAAATATTAACAATATAAATGGAATTAAAATTAGTGAATCGTCAAACCCTTCTGATTCATATGATGCGGGAAATTTAATGGCTGCTTCTTACGTAGCATTTAAAATTCCGGTTACTTTGTTATTTCAAATTTATACTGGTGTGAGAGTTGAAAAAAACAGACAAACTTTAAATAGTTATTTGTCAGACAATCCAACTATTCCTGTAAATTATAACAACGATGCTATAAAGTTGTTTCCATCAATAAACTTATCTTATGATTTAACAGAAAAAAGTCAATTAAGATTAAGTTATGGAAAAACTATAAATCGCCCTGAATTCAGAGAAATTGCACCATTTATTTTCTATGATTTTGAATTAAATGCTGCATTTGGTGGAAATCCAAAGATTAAAGATGCAATAATTCATAATTTCGATTTGCGTTATGAATTGTATCCATCAAAATCTGAAACTTTTTCTGCAGGACTTTTCTATAAACAATTTGTTAATCCAATTGAAATAAGATATGTAAATGCTGGTAGTGGTTTGCAATATGGATTTCATAATGCGAAACAAGCAACAAGTATTGGAGCTGAAATAGAAATGAAAAAGTCTTTTGAAAAATTAGGAAGATCGGATAGTTTTCTAAAATATTTAAAATATTTTAATCTTTCATTAAATGCTTCTTATATAAAAAGCAAGGTGCAATTTGATAACCCAGTTGAAGACAGAGATCGCCCAATGCAAGGTCAGTCGCCTTTTATTATTAATGCTGGCTTGTTTTATCAAAACGAAGAACAAGGATTAATGGTAAGTTTATTATATAATGTTATAGGAAAAAGAATAATAGCAGTTGGACAACCTATGCAAAATTCGAATGAAGATATTCCAGATACATATGAAATACCACGTCATTCACTTGATCTTTCATTTTCAAAGAAACTTGGAAAACATTTTCAATTAAAAGGAGGAATACAGGATATTTTAAATCAGCCTTTTGTTAATAAACAATTTCTCAACTATACGGCAATTGATGGTACAAAAATGAAGCGCGAACAGGAAACAATTAATTACAAAGTTGGCACTTATGTAAGTTTGGGTATTAGTTATAGTTTTTAGAATGTTAATTAAATAAATATTTTGACTATTTTGACATCTGATTTTTACCCCAAATAGCAAGTTCATCTAAAACAGAAAAAACTGTTTCGCCATTTTTTGAAATAAAATATTCTACTTTCGGAGGTATTTCTGCATAAATTTTTCTTTCAATAAAACCATCCTGTTCTAATTCTCGTAATTGAGATGTAAGCATTTGTTTGCTAATAATTGGAATAGCTCTTTGTAATGCTCCAAAACGATTAATGCCAATTTTAATTCTATGTAAAATTACAGGTTTCCATTTTCCTCCAATTTTATTCAAAGCATAGTTTATTGGACAATTTTCAAACATCTGTTTTACTTTTTCAGGATCTTTTAAAATATTATCCACTTCTAAATTATTCATATTCAAAATTAGTATGATATTATATACTATGACATTTATTTATGACTACTTGCATAAACGGAACAAATGTATGTAATTTGCATTTTATAAACAAATAATATTATCGAAATGGAAAATTTAAAGGAATTAGTAAAATTATTTTACACTAAATGTTTAACTGTAAATGCTGAAATTAATATTGCAGAATTTATGGGTGATTTGTTAGCTGACGATTTTCAATCGGTAAATGCAAAGGAAACTAAGGGTAAAGCAGCACTGATAGGTCAAGTTCAGTTCTTTTGGAAATTAATTCCTGATTTAAAGTGGGAACCACAAGAGATTTTACAGGATGGCAATCAAATTATAGTTCGCAGTATTTTTAGCGGTTCGCCAAATGGGGAATTTATGGGTTTAACGCTTGATGGAACAAAATCTTTTAAGACAATGTCAATTGATATTCATACTGTTGAAAATAATAAAATAATTAAAGTTTATCATGTTGAAGAATGGGCAACTGCAATTGTGCAATTAAAAAGTTGAGTTATGAAAATTGTATTAATAACCGGTGCAACTGGTGGAATAGGTAAACAAATTGCAATATCTTTGGCTAAATTAGGGTTTACAATTGTTATAACTGGGAGAAATAAAGAAAATGGTGAGGCGGCTGTTACAGAAATTCAGAAAATAGCAGGAAATAACAATATAGAATTATTGATTGGCGATTTATCTTCATTTGATGGAATAACCAGCCTTGTTGAACAATTTTGTCATAAGTTTCAAAAATTGGATATATTGATACACAATGCTGGCAGTGCTACACAAAAACTTTTAAAATCAAAAAATGGTATAGAGTTAAATTTTGCAATAAATGTTATTGCTCCATTTTTATTGACAAAACTTTTATTATCAAGTTTAAAAAATAGTGATAATCCAAGGGTAATCTGTGTAACAGGTGGTGATATACCAAAAAAACTTGAAATTGATAATATACAATGTGAAAAAGTATTTAAAGGTTTAGCTTCTTATTCTCAATCAAAACTGATGATGATGATAGTAATGTATGAATTATCGCAACAAAATATAAATGAAAAATTTACTGTTAATATTTGTTACCCTGGACAAGCCAGTACAATAATGACGCAAAGTGTAACAAAAGAAATGTTCCCAAAACTAATGCAACCAATTTTTCCGATTTTTAAAATGATAACTAAGCCAGATAATGGTAAATCTGCTCAAAAAGCATCTAAATCTTCTGTTTTTTTAGCAACTAAAGAAAGTTTAAAAGACATAACCGGAAAATATTATAATAAAAAATGCAAAGAAATAAAGCTTCCCGCCTGTGTCTTAGATATAGGTAATAGAAAATATTTGTGGAATTATGTAAATAATCTTATTACATAAAAAATGCATAAAATCACAAATTATGAGACATTGGGTTATTCTGAAAAATGTTAGGAACTTTCTTTAATAAATGAACTGTACCATTTTCCAGATTCTTTTATGGTTCTTTTTAGAGTGTTGTAATTTATGTGAATAATGCCAAATCTCTGCGAATATCCTTCTGCCCATTCAAAATTGTCGGTTAGCGACCATACAAAATAACCATCAACTTTTAATCCTTCAGTTTTAGCTTTTAATACCTGTTCCAGGTTTGATTTTATATATTGTTTTCGTTCTTTGTCGTCTATTCTATTATTGGTTAATTCATCTTTAAATGAAGCACCGTTTTCTGTAATAATTATTTTTTTTACCCCATTATGTTTACTATATTTTTTAATCATTTTATAAATTGATTCAGGATATACTTCCCAATTCATTTTAGTGTGATATACTTTTCGTTTATTCGCAGGAATTATTTTTGCCTTTAAATATGGAATATAAAAACAATGTGCAACAACTTCTCTGGTATAATTTTGTATGCCAATAAAATCAAACTCAACCTTCATTAATTCATTATCACCATTCTTTATATGTTTTTTTATTTTTTTTAAAAATGGAAAAGTTTCCATGGGGTAACCTAATCCTAATGAAGGTTCTATAAATGATCTGTTTAAAAGCGCATCCATTTTTATAGCCGCAATGGCATCTTTTTTTGATGTTGAATTTGGTGTTATATATGAGCAAGAAAATGTTGTTCCAACTAGGGCAGCTGAATGTGTTTTTTTTATTGTGTTATAGCCTATTGCCTGACATAAAACAGCATGATGCATTGCAGATAAAAATTTAGATAAACTTTTTTTACCGGGGGCATGAATACCTAAAAAATACCCTCCTCCCGTAAATACCATTGGTTCATTCAAAACCATCCAATGTTTTACTTTTCTTTTAAAAGAATATATGCACACTGTTACATATTCTTCAAACCATTTTAGAATTTCTCTGTTAGCCCATCCACCTTTCTTTTCAAGCTCTAAAGGCAAATCCCAATGATATAATGTAATCCAAGGTTCAATGCCTGATTCAATACAAGTATCAATTACGTTGTTATAGAATTCGATTCCCTGTTGATTTATTTTACCTGTTCCATTTGGTAATATCCTTGACCAGGATAATGAAAATCTGAAATTTGGAATACCCAACTGCTTTATTAATGCTATATCTTCTTTATAGTTATTATAAAAATCGCAAGCAATTGCTGGCGAATCATTATTTAATATTTTATTTTTTTTCTTCGAGAATTCATCCCAAATAGAAAGACCTTTTCCATCATTATTAAATGCACCTTCTGTTTGCAGTGCCGATGAAGAAACCCCCCATACGAAAGATTCTCCAAAATCTGAATTCTTCATCAAAAGATATAAAAATTACTTATTGAAAAAGACTATAATTTGCTTTAACAAAATTATTGTCTAAACTATCTTTACCTGAATGGTTTTCAAAAATAGTATCTATAATTTTTTCTGTTATATCAGGATAATCAACATTAACAATTTTTTTACTTTTAATCCAATCATGAATATTATATAAATTGTCGAAGTTTAATTTTTTAATAGTTTTAACTCCCATACTTTTTAGCATCTCAGTATTACAATGTTGTTCATATTGTTTTTTCATTGGGATAACAAGTAATTTCTTTTTTAAAAAAAGTGCTTCACTGGTTGTGGCAAAGCCAGCATTACATAAAACACCTTCGCATGAAGCTAAGCTTTTTAAAAATTGATTTTGATTAATAGGCATAATTTTAATGTTTTTTATTTTCTGCCTTTTTTTACAATGTTTTGAAAACACTTCCCAATCAACAGTATTTATTTTCTTTAAGTGTTTTAATATTCGTTCATCGTCATAAGAAGGTAAATATACAGTATAATGCCCTTCATTTGTTGGGGTTAATTCTCTAACTTCTTTTCTTATTATTGGTGTGTAAATATTGTTATCTAAACTTTTAAAATGAAATCCATAATTGAACGAAGTAGGTGCATATTTTTGTAAAACTAATTTTCCAATTAAGTCGTTTTTTTTTGGTTTCGGCGCTAGTGGATGTAAAGTAGCCACCTGATTACTTAAGCCGATACATGGTTTTTTATCTCTAATGGCAGCCCATGCAGAAACAGGTTCAAAATCATTAATAATTAAATCATACTTTGTTACATCTAAAGCTTTAATTTCTTTCCTTAGCTTATTTGAATTCATTTTCCAGTAAGTTTTCCAGATATCAACTCCTCCTTGCTTTCCAAAGATAAATGAAAGTCCATTTAATTTATATTTTACTTTAAATGGTAATTCAATATCTGATTGAATACCGCTAACTAGTATATCTAAATCTCCTTTTTTTTGTAAATATGGAATTATTTCAATAGCCCTTGTAATATGGCCATTTCCAGTACCCTGAATTGCGTATAAAATCTTCATGTTTTTTATTTTGTTAGTTAGCAATTATTGAGAATTCACCTAGCATTTGTTTGAAAATTTGATTATTGCTCATCATTAATATTTCATCATCAACTTCATCTGTCTCGTCATTTTCAAAATCTTTATCTTTATATTGAAAAATACTCCACTTTTTATCATTGTATTCTAATGCTGTTAAATTTTCTATCCAATCACCGGAATTTAAATATTCAACTTGTCCCTTTTCTGTTTTAATTGTTTTCATTTCTGGATGGTGAATGTGACCACATAACACGTAATCATAACCATTTGAAATTGCTATATCTGTAGCTGTTTTTTCAAAATCATTTATAAAGCTCACTGCTTGTTTTACGCTATTTTTTATGTTTTTTGATAAAGATATTTTGCCTCTTCCCATTTTTACTGAAATCCAGTTACAGACAGCATTTATAATTATTAACAAATCGTAGCCATGAGATCCCAGCTTTGTAAGCCATTTAGAGTTTTTCATTGTAACATCAAACACATCACCATGAAAAATCCAAGTTTTTTTACCGTCAATCTCAAGTAATAATTTGTTGTCAATAATAAGTGAACCCATTTTAAATCCTGCAAACTTTCTTAGCATTTCGTCATGGTTGCCAGTTATGTAGTATACTTTAACTCCTTCACTAATCCATTTAATAATCTTATGAATTATCTTCATGTGCGATTTAGGCCAGTATCTTTTACTAAACTGCCACATGTCAATTATATCTCCATTTAATATAATTGTATTTGGCTTAATGCTTTTTAAATATTTTAAAAGTTCCTTGCTATGACATCCATATGTTCCTAGATGAACATCTGAAATAACTAGTATATCTACTTTTCTTTTTTCTTTTTTAATTTTTTCTTGCATAGAATATTAATTTTCTTATATAAATATTGAGTAGTAGTGTGAGAAGTATAAAAACAGTATGAAACAAACAGAATTAACTATAGAAACAGGAGGGATAAAGTTTTTAATTAATTGCTTAACGAAAATTGTATTTATTGTAATATTCAATTAATCAAGTTTTACGCAAAACTATAGTAACAATATAAATTAATGGTTAACCTTAAATTAATTATATGTTACTAAATCCATCGGCTTAAAATCAAATTAATAACTATTAGATAATATAGTCTTAATAATCAATTAATGTAGATGAAATATTTTTACATTGAATAAAAAGTTTTTAAAATAAATATGAAAGATTCACAAAACTCAGTATTAATAGTAGATGACGAAGAAAGCATTCACGAATTTCTTACCTATAATTTAGTAAAAGCTGATTTTACAGTTTACTCAGCAAGGAATGGTGTAGAGGGGTTAAAGCTGGCAAAAGAGAAATTACCAAGCATTATTTTATTAGATATAATGATGCCCGAAATGGATGGTATAATGACTTGTATCGAAATGCGTAAAGAACCAAAGCTTAACTCAACATTAATTCTTTTTTTAACTGCTCGTAGTGAAGATTATTCGCAAATTGCCGGATTTGAAGCAGGTGGTGATGATTATTTAAAAAAACCTGTAAGTCCACGAGTGCTTGTGGCCAAATTAAAATCTATGTTATCTAGAAAAAGAGCAGATGCAATTTTTGTAAAGCCAGATGAGACAGTTTTGTTACATGGTAAACTATTAATTAATCGAGAGAAATACGTTGTAATTGTTAATAATAAAGAAGTAAATCTACCTCGTAAAGAATTTGAATTATTAGCAATGTTGGCATCAAAGCCAGATAAAGTATTTACCCGTGATGAAATATTTAATAAAATTTGGGGAGATAATAATTCTTCAGGGGAAAGAACTATTGATGTGCATATTAGAAAACTTAGAGAAAAATTAGGTGAAGATTTTATTAGAACTCAAAAAGGTGTCGGATATAAATTTATGGATTCGTAATTTTTTCACTAAAAAATATGCTGATTGAATATATTTAAAATTTTACAACATTGATACACAAAAAAATACTTATAGTAGATGACGAGAATGATATACTTGAATTTGTGTCCTATAATTTCAAGAAGTATGGCTATGAAGTTTATACCGCATCTAATGCTAAGGAGGGGATTGAAAAAGCGATTCAGCATATTCCTGATGTTATTATTGCAGATATAAGAATGCCTGAAGTTGATGGAATTGAAATGTGTAGAAGAATAAAAAGAAATGAAATAATTAAAAATATTCCAGTAATTTTTCTTACAGCTGACAGTGATGAATATCTTGCTCTCTCTGCTCATTATGCTGGTGGAGCACAATATATTAATAAACCAGTTTCTTTGAAATTATTACTAAGTATTGTTACCGAGGTTTTAAAAGGGGTTAAATAACATAATGCAACATTGTATGAGTATAGAAATTGACATAGAAAAATACATCGTATTAAAAGATGGTGAAAGAATAGAATTACCTCTTAAAGAATTTGAATTACTTTATTTTTTGTCTGTTTCACCAGGAAAAGTATATTCAAGAAAGCAGCTATATAATTCTATTTGGGGAGGAAATTCGCATTCAAAAGAGAGAACAGTTGATGTACATATTTCACATCTTAGAAAAAAGATTGATAAAAATCTAATTAGAAATATTATTGGAGTAGGATATAAATTATCTATTGAAACTATAAATATTAAATAAAGTATTATGACTCATTTAGAAACTGAAATAAGAGAATTAAAAGTCAACATTATTGAGATGTGGAATATTGTTATTAGCCAAATAAGTAAATCTCAACTTGCATTAAAAAATTTCGATAAAAATATTGTTTATAATATTGAAGTTAACGAAAAACTATTAAATACTTTAGAATTAAAAATTGATAAAGAATGCGAAAGTATATTAGTTCAACAAAATCCGATTAAGGTTGATTTAAAATTTGTACTAGTTGTTCTTAAATTAAACAACAATCTAGAAAAGATTGGAGATTATGCGTTTAGTATTTCAAAATTAATAGAAGACCAGGAGTTACCTTTTTCTGAAAAACTATTAAAATCTTGTAAGATATTTGATATGTTCGAAATTTGCGTTAATTTATTAACAGATACACTTGAATCTTTCGAAAAGGAAAACAATGAATTACTGAAAACTAATTTTGGTAAAAAAGAAACAATTAAAAAATTAAATAAAGATTCTAGTGAAATAGTCGCTGAATACATTAACACCAATCAAAGTGAAGTAAATATGGCTGTGAATACTCTATCAATTATAAGAAAATTAGATAGAACATGTGACAATATTCAGAATATTGTTGAGGAAATGGTTTTTTATTTTCATTCAAAAAAGGTAAATAAGGTAGTGTCTCATTAAGTGTGTAAACCAAAAAAGTTATTCTGAAAATTTTTGACCTTCCTCCAAAAGGTCAGAAAAATTTTAGGAAATAACTTTTTTATTAACTTTATTACACACAAAAATGAAAAAAGAAGAATTATTAAACAGCGATTTTTTCAAACAATTTAAATCTGGTGAAGAATTAAATACTTTTCTGAATCAAATTCAGAAAAGAGGTTTGGAACAACTATTAGAGGGCGAATTAGACGCTCATCTAGGTTATGAAAAGAATGAGATTTCTGATAATGAAAATTACAGAAATGGTCATTCAATAAAAAAAATCAAGACTTCGTTAGGTGAAGCAAAAATTGATGTTCCCAGAGATAGAGATGCATCATTTAACCCAATGATTATACCTAAGCGAAAAAGTATTGTTGAAGGCATTGAAAATGTAATAATATCCTTGTATGCTAAAGGAATGTCAAATAGTGATATTGAAGAGCAAATAAGAGAAGTTTATAATTTTGAAGTTTCAACTTCAACTATTTCAAGAATAACAGATAGGGTAACAAATGACATAGTTGCTTGGCAAAATCGACCTTTAGAATCAGTCTATCTTATAGTTTGGATGGATGGTATAGTTTTTAAAGTTAGAGAAAACTCCAAGGTGATTAATAAAACCATATACATTGCAGTTGGTTTAAAAAAAGATGGGCTAAAAGAAGTTTTGGGATTATGGCTTGGTAAAAATGAAACATCTGCATTTTGGATGTCAGTTTTGACTGATGTTAAAGCACGTGGAGTAGAAGATATTCTAATCACCGCTACTGACAATTTAAATGGTTTTACCGATACAATAAAAACTATATTCCCTAATTCTACAACACAAATATGTGTTGTGCATCAAATCAGGAATGCATCTAAATATGTTGTATGGAAAGATAAAAAAGAGTTTGCATACGATATGAAAGAAATATATAATGCACCAACAAAAGAAGCTGCAAAAATTGCTTTAAACGATTTTTCTAACAAATGGCACAGTAAATATTCATATGCAGTAAAAAGCTGGGAAAACAACTGGGATAACCTTACTGTATTCTTTGATTTTCCTGTTGAAATCAGAAAAATAATTTACACAACTAACCTAATTGAAAACTTAAATGGGAAAATTAGAAAGTACACGAAAAACAAACTCTCGTTTCCTACCGATGAAGCTGTGCTGAAGTCAACTTATTTAGCTATTAGAGAAGCAACTAAAAAATGGTCGCAACCAATTTGGAAATGGGGTATTATTTTAAACCAATTTTTACTTATTTTTGAAAACAGAATAAAATATTGATTTCAGAAACTTTTTAGTTTACACACTTTAAGAGATAGTGTC
>CAILUD010000046.1 GCA_903837285.1 uncultured Bacteroidota bacterium
GTTAAGCAATCCACGAATAACGACAATAAAAAGATAATTCAAAGCATAAAAACCCAACTCGTGATGTCTTGGATTGCGGGGATTTTTAAATGTGTAATTTTGCAGTAAATGATTTGCAGTCTTGACTTTTTGGTACTTTTTCGTCAAGGAAAAAGGACAATAAAAAAGAAATTTCAGAGAACTTCCCTTCTCCGGAATTCTTTTTGGAACGCTGATAACACGGATACGTTCCGTAAACACAGATTAAAAACAGTTTTTTGATAAATTTAAAAATCCGGTTTTATTAGCGTTTCCGTATAGGGATCAGCGTCATCAGCGTTCTATAAAACATGAACTTCGGCATGTCTCATCAAATCGAAAACAGTAAAAGAGAGATGATAATGAGGTCATATATTACGACGAAGCAAGGATGTAATTAGCAAAATTAATAAAGCGGTAAGCTTAACCGTAAATGTTTCCGACAACATCAATATTGTGGAGTTAGATATTAAAAATGTAAACGACCAACTCAATAATGTGATTGACCAACTCAATAATGTGACAGACTAAATCAATAATGTGACAGACCAAATCGATAATGTAGAAAGCAACGTTATTAATGTTATTTGTCAAATTGATTCATTTCTAATTTATTATAAATTTGTATATTTGGGAAACTACTATGGTATTATTTTTTTAATAAAGTAAAAGGATTTTAAAAATATACGGTGAAATTTTCTCAATCATTAGATTGTGTTGATATAAACGATAAAATTGTATAATATAATTTACAATAAAATACGTAACTAACTATTTACCTGTTTTTAGAAGTTCTTTAAATGGTTAATTTTTAACAAAAAAAATAATCGTTTTCATAATTTTATTTGTATTTTTGCATGTTATAACTATATTGAGTCAATATGAGAATATTTTTTCTTACCCATTTTATAACTTTACTGTCAAGTTTTTCTATGGCTTTAATAATCAGCTATATGTCTGTACGGCCTATTGTTGATTTGTCATTAGCCAAAGGACTTGTTGATATGCCCAACGGGAGAACCTCACATAGCAGACCAACTGCTACATTGGGAGGAATCGCTATTTTTGCCGGTTTCATGCTGGCTGCAATGATTTTTTCACCTTATGGTTCAATCCTTGAACTTAGATTTATAACTGCAGGTACACTATTGATGTTTTTTATCGGTGTTAAAGACGATATTTTTGTAATTTCTCCATTTAATAAACTTGCGGGTCAAATGATTGCAGCTATTATTCTGGTTGACTTTGCCGGAGTTCGACTTACTTCTTTGCATGGGTTTATGGGAATTAGCAATATTAATTATTATTGGAGTTTATATTTAACGATATTTGTTGTAGTTGTAATTGTTAATGCATTTAATTTAATTGATGGCATTGATGGACTGGCTGCAGGTATTGGCATCGTAACTGCTTCTGCATTTGGGTTGTGGTTTTATTTATCCGGTCAGTTTGAATTTGCTTACCTTACCGCTGCATTGGTTGGAGCCTTACTTGGTTTTGTAAGATACAATGTATGGGGAAAACATAATAAAATATTTATGGGCGATACCGGCTCACTGATTGTAGGTTTTTTAATAGCAGTTTTTGCTATACAGTTTAATCAGAGCAATTTATTAGTTTCTGGTAGCTTGCATATAAAGGGATCTCCTGCTGTTTCATTTGCTATATTAATTATTCCGTTATATGATACCATGAGGGTATTTATTGCACGATTATGCCGCAAGCAATCTCCGTTTAAGGCAGACAAAGGTCACATGCATCACAAATTGCTTGAATTGGGTTTTTCTCATGCAAAAGCTTCACTGATACTTATTCTTGTAAATATTTTATTTATTGTGTTGGCTTATTTTATTCAAGGATTAGGAATTATCATGGTAATGGTTATCATATTGTCTTTAGCCAGTTTATTGTCGTTTATTCCAATTTATATACTAAAGAAAAAGGGTCATAAATTATCTTATTGTGGCAAAGAGGATTCAAAAGAAGGTTTAATTGCTTAGCTTTTTAATTCTTAGTAATGCAATTACCGTATTCTATTCAACATAATTTTCAATTTTTTTATTTTATTTCTTTTTCTTTTTATTAAATAAATAGGATAAATTATCTGTTTATTTAAAAGGGGTTCTAAAAATTAGATTTTTTGAGGCGAACAAGATTTTTAAAACCACAGTTTACTAATGTAAATGAAGATTTTAAA
>CAILUD010000047.1 GCA_903837285.1 uncultured Bacteroidota bacterium
AAAAATGTATTTTTCAGTAGCTTTAAAAATCGGTTGTAAATGAAGTTTTGTGAGTGAAATACCACTTTAAAACAAGGACATCAGAGATCTGAATAACAACAAGCCACTTCCGAAGGAGGATAACAGAGAAAAAAGACAGGATAATACAATAAAAAATAGAAATAATTGAGTTACTAACTCCTATAATTGAGTTAGGTACATTAGAAACAATAAAAGAAACTTTAAATTTTAAGAAAAAAAAATATGGCATACGAATCGGTTGACAAATTGCAAAAGTTATTAGCAGAAGATGTTTTTAATCATACTAAAGATCCTAAAAAGGCTTCAGGAAGAGCATTAGGAACTTTGGTTGAAATTATTACATATTATCTTTTAAAAACATGGGGCCTTAATAATCAGATTTCAATAGAAAGAGGACTAGTTGAATATGGTAACCCTGATATTACACATAATGTTGAGTATTCGCTACATCCAATTGTACGTAGTTCAATTATAAATATTGACAAATCAGAGAAATCTATTACTTCTAACATTATTTTAAAAGCGTTAACTTCATCAGGATTTGACTTAAAAGGTTTTGAAAGAAAAAGTAATCAGTTATTAAGTAACAGCATACTTCGTAATGCTTGTACTATTGCTATATCTGAAAATTCATTTTTGTTGTGTAGTATTAAGTCAGACAATGGAGAAAAATTGGAACTTCATATTTACGAACAAAATAAAAAACCCTATGCAATGTTTGAGTGTAAACGTGTTGGAATTGAAGAAGGCATGACAAAAGGTCCTCAAACAATAGAAAAAGCCAAACAAGGAGCCTATGTGGCAAGAGCAGCATCATCGTTACAAAAAATACGATCTGAAAGTGGAGAAATGCAAGGGATCATCTATAAAAGTGATGGTACTTATATAATTAAACCTTATTTAAGTTTAATGGATGAAGTTATTTTTTCATCAGATAAAGAGTTGTTAAGAAAGTTTATTTTAACTATTGGTGTTGTGAGTAACCATGGGAATTGGATTAAAAAAACCACAAGTGGTGAGTTAAATTTTAGCGAAGAAAATTTTCAAAAAGAACTTATGGTTTTAGCACAATCTTATGATTGGTTGCTATTTCTTACAGATAAAGGTTTGTCTGACTTTATTGACAAACTTTTACTTCATCCTACAACCGAATTTAAATTTTTAAGAGATACTTTTCTATCAAGTTATGCTGAAGGTAAAAAGAAGAATCAATTTACAAAAGTTCAAATGAATATTGAAGCTGATAGAATTTTACTTAAATATTTCAGTGAAAATATTTCAATAGTAGAAAGTTGGTTTAATGTTATTTCTCCAAGTAAAAAAAGTTTAGCAATATTAAATAATGAATTAGAAGAATTGAAAAACAAGAATTGGAAAACTATTTTAGTATGAGTGCAGGAAGAAATATTAATACACTTAGCCAAAGTTGGGGAACACCACATAAATACGTAAATGCCGTTAAGGAAGTATTTGGTGGACAAATTGACTTAGATCCATGTTCAAATGAATATTCTGTTGTAAACGCAAAAACTGAGTATCGTTTACCTGGGCAAGATGGTTTAAAAGAGAGTTGGAATTTTCCAACTATTTATGTCAATCCTCCTTATGGTATTGATAAAGAACGAGGGACAACAATTAAAAATTGGTTGGGCAAATGTGCTTATGCTAATGAAGAATATAATTCAGAAGTTTTAGCTTTAGTTCCAATAGCTGCAAACACTTCACACTGGAAAAAGTATGTGTTCACAAAAGCAAAGTCAATTTGTTTCTTATACGACACCAGACTTCGTTTTTTAGAAAATGGATTTGATACAGGCAAAGGAGCACCAATGGCATGTGCAATGATTTATTGGGGTAATAAACAATACAGGTTCTATGAAGTTTTTATTGATCATGGTGCTGTAGTTGACATTTCAAGCTTAATTGGAGAAAAAATTGGTGTGGACAGAAAAAAATATGAACTATTTCAATGACAAGATAGTAAACAACTATAGATACCAAAGCCTATAAAAAAGGTTTGTATAAAGTGGTGGTGGGTGACAGCAGTGGAAGCTTGCTGCTAAATAATGAATAACGAATAACGAATAACTTAATAACTTAACAACGAACAATGTTAAAGAAAGTAGAAGAATATTTTTTCAGGGGACTGATGCTGTTGAGCAATCTGATTATACTTTTTGTATTGGGATTAATCATTTACAGCATCTTCAAAAAAGGATTAAGCTCCCTTTCGTGGGAAATGCTTACCCAGCGGC
>CAILUD010000048.1 GCA_903837285.1 uncultured Bacteroidota bacterium
ACCATTTACTGTTATCCAGTAAAAGTTATGCCATCCATAATAACCTACTCCTCCGGTATCAATTGTTGCAATAGGTGTATTATTTATTGGTGAAGGAGTATAGGTTGTATTTTGAACTGTATCCATCCAGTATCCATAACCATAATCAGGTTGTTGACCGGCAAGCAATGAAAAAACTGGTCCGCAAACTGTTGTATCGGTTGGACCAACGAGTGAGACTGCTGGTTGTATGCTACCAAAATAAACGTTTACAGAATCGTATCCGGTACAAAAACCATTATTTTCAAACCAGTACATTGTTACTAAATGGTTTGGTGAGCCAAAACGTATCCAAGTACATATTGAATCTTTATATGATGGCACATTATGAGAAATTTGATTAATAGGTGCATCGTAATATGCAACTCCACCTCCAGGGCAACTCCATTGACCACCAGAAACGCTAGGTGTTGCACAAATACGTGCAAATAATCCGCATACAGAAGTATCTAAACCTGCATCTGGCATTGGTGTTACTTTAAACTCTATTCTAACTGTATCACGATCAAGACAAGAAGGCATACCCTGATTCATTTCTTTCCAGATGAAATTATATATACCAAAACTGGTTACTGTAACTTCAGCTGTTGGGCTTGTAGTAGGAATAAAGTTTGCGGTTCCCGGAGGAGGAGGCACAGAATTAGTTTGTGTACTCCATATACCATCATGAGCAAGTATGCTCCATGCACCAGTTAAATCATAATTCAATCCACAGATTGAAGCATCAATACCTGCATCTGAAATTGGTTTTTGATAAAATGTTACCAAAAGAGTATCAGCCGAAACACAAGTTGCACCATTTTGAGCATTCCATATAAAATTAACTTGATGTTGACTATTTGAGTTAAAGAAATTAGCTCCAAGACTTGTTGCATTCGCATCAGCATGCCAAGGAACTGGATCTAAACCTATAGGTGTAATTAAAAGGCCAGGAACATCACATGTCCACCATGCATTTACAATACCACTACCAATTGTATCGGCAAGCAATTGAGTTTGAGTTCCACAAACAGATTGTATCATTTGCTGATCAATTACTGCAAGAGGAGGTTTAATAAATGTTATTGTAACTGCGTCATTACCTGCACATATCCCATTAAAAGCATGCCATGTAAATACAACAGGATATGTTGTTGGTGTATAAGATGGAATCCAAACATGAGGACTTGGATCTGCATTATTATCAGTAAAAATAGGATAGAATGCTGTTCCATTATGTGTTGCAGTCCAATATCCAGGATAAATACTATCTGCAGAAAGATTACAAACCTGACCGCAAGATGTTACATCTGTTCCTGCATTAACTGAAGGTATCAGAAGAAAATCAATTCTAACTGTATCAGCACTTACGCATGCTCCGTTAGTTTCGGTCCATATTAAGAAATATGTTCCGTAACCTGAGTTTGCATGTGCATTTGCATTAGGAGAAGTAACCGGGGTAAAAGTAGTACTTAATCCACCAGCTGTTGACCATGAACCTGTTGCACCCAATACGCTTGGCACACCTTCCATTACAAAATCAAGTCCGCAAATCTGATCTTTTTCACCAGCATTTGCTCTTGGTTGCTCAGTGAAAATAATTACAACATTATCAGTTGCATCGCAGGCACCACTTACTTCATGCCATGCATATGTGTAAGTTCCTGCAGCAGTAACTGTAACAAGAGTATTAAATGATGAATTACTAACAAAAGTAGATGTACCTCCAACTGGTCCTGAAACTTGTGTCCAACTAGCAATATTACCAGCTGCTGGAATTGAACCTGCGAGTGAAGTTGTAAAACTACAAACACTTGCATCTGGGCCGGCGTTTGGACTTGGAGTTAAGCAACAATTTGGTGTAGCAGATGAAAGAACCTGAACTTGCTGAGTTGTAGTTGTTGAAATACAACCAGCTGCACTAGTTACAAATAATGTAATAGTTGGTGTACCAACTGCCGACCAGGTTAAAGTAAATGGACCAGGTTGATTACTTGGGAAAGATGGAGTTGATGTTGCAGGAGCTGGAATTGAATTCCAGGTATAAGTTAAAGGAGGAGTTGAGCCACCAGTATAAGTTATATAACTTGGATCATTAACACAAACAGGACCCGTAGCAGAAAAAGCTGAAGAAGGAATTGGATTTACAGTTATTGGTTGATATGTAGTATCTGAAGTACAACCATTAGAAGCTGTTACCCATAATGAATTTACATAAACCACAGGTGCTGTTCCTGTGTTAGTATAAGTTACAGTGTGTGGTCCAACCGAAACTGCAGTTGCTGGTGTTCCTGCTCCAAAATTATAATTAAACTGAGTTCCACCAGTACCTGTATATGTTATAGTGCTAGTTTGAGCGGAGCAAATTGAAGCACTATTTACATTAAAAGTCGATGTTGGAATTGCATTAAATGTAACCTGCATTGTATCGGTACAAGTTAAACTTGATGAATTTGTAACCTGCCAAACTAAATTATACGTACCTGGTGCTGCAGCAGTAACTGTTGTTGAAGGGTCATTAATAGTTCCATAAGTAATACCTGCCTGAGGAATCCAGTGTGTATTCATATCACTAGCTAACTGAGTTGCAGTGACCGTAGCATTTAAACCGCAAACGGTTACGTTACTTCCTGCATTTGCAAAACATTGGTTACAGGAGTTGGGCGCCATGTATGTAATAGAATATGTACAGTTTGGAGCATCAGAAAAAACTGCGGTCAAAGTATGCTGCAAGCCATCAGATAATATACCTGAAATATTATATGGTAGAGGACTTGTAAAAGGAGCAGAGGAAGGAAAAGAAAGCCCACTTGGCTGATCGGTTATAATAACGGTTCCTGTAGTTACAGTTCCACCTGTAAAATGAAATACTTCCGTACCAGAAATAGAATATTGATTTGTTAAAGGGTTACAAGGATTAACAGTAACTGTTATATTATCAAAATTACAAACTACGTTATTACAGTTTGTAGTTCCGGCACCAGGAGTATTTGCATTTGGTTGATTAAAAATAATATTACAAGCAGTATTTGAATAATTGGTAATTAACAGGAGATAATACTGACCAGTTTGTGCATTTGGAATATAGCACCATTCCTGATATGAAGAATTATAGCTACAGTCAATAGTATTACCAGCAGGATATCCGCCCATATTTCCAGGATGTGGATCTGTTAATTGCCAATGTGTTCCTGGTGAACCGACACTGGTTAACTGAGATGTACAAGGAGCAGTATTGCTGGTAAATGGACCCCAGCAAATAAAGTCAAGGTCATGTTGAGGAACAGAATGTATATCAATTGAAATATTTCCTGGTTGATCAATCAACAAGTAATACCAAACTGGATTTGGCTCGCTACCTAAACAGCCATAGTTTGGACCAGTTTGAGCAGCAGGCTGGTTAACACCAGCAGGGAAATTATATGTAAGTCCAGTACAGAATGGATCGGCACCGTTACATAAATTGTTTTGTGAGTATCCGCTTAAAGCGAATCCCACAATCGTGAATGCTATTGCTATTATTCGTTTCATATTATTTGTTTTATATATTCACGTTATTTAATTGATTCTAAAAAATTAATTTTAGCTTCTTTTGCTTTATTAAGCAAATCATAAGCCTCAGTAAACCATCCATTACTCTCAGCCATTGCTTTTTGGGTTGGATTATTTTGAGTATAATTCAATTTAAACTCAATATTCTCGATATTTGTATTTAACTGAGTAATTTTTGCACATTGCTCAGCAGTAAATGCTTTCCAGTCTTCAATTGGCATAATAACATCTTCAACATGAACGAAAGCTATTCCGCCTTCAACAAAAATGTTTTTTATGTAATCAAAATCTGCCTGAGAAGTAATTTCTAATTTTCCAACACGTAAACCTTGGCTTAAATTAGATGCGACATTAGAACTTACAACTTTATCATTTTTTAAAGCTTTGGTATTAAAAGCCTGAGCAGCTTCATTTGATAAACCTGAAATTTTATACTCAATTTTTACATTTGCTAAACCATCATTTTGGTACGATTGGCAAATATTTTTTTGAAAGATTGCTGTCACAGCAACATTTTGTTGAGCTTTTATGCTTGATAGGCTCAACATCAGCATAAAAAATAAGAACATTCCAATGTGTTTCATATTGATTTTTATTTAGTTAATGTTTTTTTCGCTTTTAAATTCTTATATAAGACAAATTAAGGTATAATTTCGTTGCCCAACAAACAAAATATTTTTCATTTTTTTCAAAAAAAGTTGCATTATTTTTTACAATATAACTCTAAAGCCTTTTTAGCCTGTGTACTTCCAAGCATTGAAGCATTATTAAAAAATTTACATGCATTTTCATTTTTTCCTTTTTGGCGATTTAGCTCACCAAGCCAATAAACTGTTTCTGGATTATTCGGATTTAATTCAAACGCCTTATTTAAAACATTTTCTGATTTTTGAAAATTTTGCTTTTGAAGAAATATCCACCCAAGATTTAAAAATGAATTTATCATAGATCCATCTATTTCTATTGATTTCTCAAATTCGTTTATTGACTTTTCAAAATCTTTAATTTGCATATGATACCATGCAATGTTTTGCCATGAAACTGCATTTTCGGGAAAATATTTTAAAGCATCTTCAAAATCTTTACCTGCTTTTTTATAATCTTTAAGATAAAACAAGGCAAAAGCCCTATTTGTAATGGCAGTTTGATGCTTTGGATATTTTTGAATAACTTTTGAAAAATCGTTTACTGCTTTTTCGTAATCTTTTAATGACGAATACGCCCATCCCCTATTTAAAAAAGCTTCGTTAAGAGAACTGTCAATTTCTATAGCTTTACTATAATCATTTATTGCACCAGAAATATCACCAGATGAAATTTTCAAATAGCCCCTGTTATTATATGCTAATGCGTATTCTGGATTAATTTTCAAAGCTTTATTAAAATCAATTAATGCTTCGGATAACTTGTTTTGTTTAGTTAACACCCAGCCCCTATTATTTAATGCATCGGCATAATACTCATCAAGACTTATTGCTTTTTCGAAATCACTTAGTGCATTCAGAAAATCGTTTTTTTGAAAATAATACATTCCACGATTATTATATGATTGAGCAATTAAGCTATCGGTTTTTATTGACATATTATAAAAATAAACAGCTAAACTATCATTACCGATTTTATGATATATCTCACCCATATTTGTATATGTAAGAGCCTTATCTTTATTGCTATTTGTTAATTTAAGTACATTGTTAAAATCAGAAATAGCAGAATCAGGATTATCTAACATAAAATATGTCATTGCCCGATTAAAAAATGCACCAGCATCTAAAGAATCTAATTTTATTGACTTGTTAAAATTATTAATGGCTTCTTTTGGGTTATGTTCATTTAAAAATACACCGCCAAGATTATTGTATGCGAAAGAGATATCTGCATTTTTTTGAATAACATCATTAAATAGAGCTTTAGTATCATGCCAAACCAATGATCTACTATATGTAAAAAAAGAAAGTGAAATTAACAAAACAGCAAACGAGGAGAAGAATATTTTTTGAAAATATATTTTATTTATAACAAATCTCACAAATAATTCAGATAAAACAATGAACAAACCAAAATAAGCGAGATAACTATATCTATCAGCAACAACCAATCTTCCTTCAATTGGAATTACATGCAAAACCATAGATATATTAACAAGAAAAAAGAACCATCCAAAAAATAATAAACCAGAAATTCTTTTTCTTTTTAAAATTAAATAAAATGAAATTAGAACAGTAACAATTAATACAATTACTGTGAAATAATAAACCAATGGTAATTCGTTGTTTAAACTATGTATTGGGTATGGATGAACAGCATTTTGAAAAATTGGCAGAAAAAAACTTTTAAAATAGAACCATAATGAAAAACCAGCTAAAAGAATTCGTTCTGTTATTGTGAACATATTTCTTGTATCTGAAACTTCCGACCATAATCCTGATTTATCATTAATAAAATAATATAAAACATACATAGCTAAAAGAACTAATGCCGAAATGAATAATGCAATTTTTAATTTGTTACCGACCTCAAGTTTAATCGTTTTCATTTTTATTATCAGCAATACGATAGCTAACAAAACTAATATTTGTATAGTTGGAGAATTAAAAATAAAGAATATCATCAAAAACAATAAGACCTTTTCAAGAACCAGCGAAATTGAAAATTGTCTTTTGTAATAAATATCAAAAAGAAATAAAGACACTGGAACTAGAATACCCTGAATTTTTGAAAACGATGCTAACAATGCAAAAATCGCAACAAATAGAAAATATATAAATTTAAAATTAATTTTCAAATACTTTATATATATCAAAAAACTACATAAAGTAAAAAAAGTAAACAACAAGTCCTTTGCTTCAGAAATCCATGCTACAGACTCAACCCGCATTGGATGCAAAGCAAATAACATTGCAACTAAACAGGTAACATAAATATTATTTGAAAGCTTTTTACTCAATAAAAAAATTAAAAACACATTTAACAAATGCAATAAAATACTGAAACAATGAAAAGGCAAAGGATTATTTCCCCATAAATTGTATATAACAGAATAAGAGGTAAGAGTTAGAAAAGTATATCTCTCGGAATTTAAATTATGTTTAATACTTTGCCAATTAAGATTTTTAACAAAAGTATTTTCTGTAATTTGTTTATCGTCATCCCAGCGAATAAAATCGTGATTAACGATTTGGAAATATGAAACAAAACAAGCCAAAAGGATAATAATTAAGAATATCCTTTCAGTTGAAAAAAAAATTTTATTTTTATTAAGTGCAATCATTTTTCTTCAAACCTAATGCAATTTTCTAAATCTCACAAATACCTTTTCAAATATCTTATTTACATAATGCAAAGTGTAATAATTTTTAGTCCCATTTTAAAACATCACAAATCGCAGTCATCCTGAGGTTCTCGAAGGATTTCCCCACAGCCCCACACACATGTTTCGAGAGCCTCAACATGACCCCAAATTTATTGGACTAGTATATTATTCGTTTTGGTATAATGCATTATTTTAGCAATTTTGCGCAATGAAAAATAAGAAAAGAACTTTTTTAGGCAAAATATTACGTTTCATAAAACGAGCAATCCTGGCTTTTTTTATTTTAAGCATACTTACTGTTCTGATATATAGATTTTTACCTGTTGTAATTACCCCATTAATGGTTATAAGAATGGGAGAACATATTTTTGATGGCGAATCGCCAAAACTAAATAAGGTTTGGGTTCCGATTGAGGAAATGTCGCCAAATATTGTTCAGGCAGCAATAACTGCAGAAGACCAAAACTTTCATACCCATATGGGTTTTGACATAAAAGCTATGAAAAAAGCTTTTAAACAGAATAAAAAAGGGAAAAAAATTAAAGGCGGAAGTACAATTAGTCAACAAACAGCCAAAAATGTTTTTTTATGGCCATCGAGATCATATGTACGTAAAGCTTTTGAAGGATACTTTACTTTATTAATGGAACTTACATGGAGCAAAAAAAGAATCATGGAAGTTTATTTAAATGTAATTGAAATGGGTGACGGAATTTATGGAGTTGAAATGGCAGCTCAAAAATATTTTCATAAATCTGCAAAAAAACTTACTAAGGGCGAATCAGCATTAATTGTTGCATGTTTTCCAAACCCCAGAAGATGGAATGCGTCAAAACCTACAGGATATATAAAACGTCGTCAGCAATGGATTATGAGTAATATGGGAAAAATGAGGCGCGTTGACTGGACAAAGAAGTAAAACTTAGCTGACACGAATTACACTAATTAACGTGAGTTCTATATAAGAAAACGATGCTAGTTTGAGTGAAATTCTGAAAGAATTTCGTATCGAAAACAAGTCGTTTTGTTCATTTCGATACAAATTTTCTTCGAAAATTCACTCAATGTAACAAAACAATGTATTCTATTATTTTATATCGAACTCACGTTATTTAAAATTAGCTCAAAATAAAGAAATTATTAAATATTAATTATATCTAAACTTTTGCTGTTTCTGCAAAGTATTTCTTTTTAAACCAGAATGCAACATTTACAAGTGCTATCATAACTGGAACTTCTACCAATGGACCAATAACAGCAGTAAATGCCTCGCCCGAATTCATTCCAAAAATTGCGATAGCAACTGCAATTGCTAATTCAAAATTATTACTTGCAGCTGTAAATGATAAAGTAACAGTTTGCCCATATGTTGCTCCAGCTTTTTTGCTCATAAAAAATGAACCAACAAACATTATAACAAAATATATGAGTAATGGAATTGCAATAAGAACAACATCTAATGGTATTTTTACAATAAGATTACCTTTTAGCGAAAACATTACAACTATAGTAAACAAAAGTGCTATAAGAGTTATCGGACTAATTTTAGGTACAAACTTAGTGTGATACCATTCTTTACTTTTTACTCTTATTAAAATAAAACGGGTTAAAAAACCAGCAATAAATGGAATTCCTAGATAAATAAAAACACTTTCTGCAATTTGTGCAATTGTAATTTTACTAACTGCATCACTAGTTGGAACACCAAACCATCCAGGCAATATTGCGATAAAAACATAAGCATATAACGAAAAGAATAAAACCTGAAAAATGCTATTAAAAGCGACTAATCCGGCAGCATATTGCGTATCTCCTTTGGCTAAATCGTTCCAAACAATTACCATTGCAATGCAACGTGCAAGGCCAATCATGATAATTCCATACATGTAAGGAAGATTTGCATTATCTACACCTGGGAACAATTTAAAAAACACAATCGCCAACGCAAACATTAATACCGGACCAATAATCCAGTTTTGAATTAACGACAAACCTAATATTTTATAGTTTTTAAAAACATCACCCAATTCTTCATATTTAACTTTTGCTAAAGGCGGATACATCATTAAAATTAATCCTATAGCAATTGGGATATTTGTTGTGCTTTCAGGCGATGACTTTAATGATTCCCAGAATGCAACAATTTGAGGAAAAAAATATCCACTTGAAATACCAACACCCATTGCCAAAAATATCCATAAGGTTAAATAGCGATCTAAGAATTTTAATCTTGCTTTCATTTGTAAATATTCAGTAAATAAAATTTTATTTTTACAAGTTCCTGAGTTATTAAGTTAAAAAGTTATTGAAAACAACTAATAACCTAATAACCATTTTAACTTTTATATATTTATATCATTTCAATATTATAAAATTTTGTCAGTCTTTCTTTTATCTGATCTCTAATTTTTCTATATACAACAAGTTTTTCATCATCAGTTCCAATAGCATCTGCAGGATCTTCGAATCCAATGTGAACCCTTTTTCCAACTTTACCTATAAAAACGGGGCAAATTTCTTTGGCATTATCACATACTGTTATTACAAAATCAAAAGGTTGTGATACAAAATCATCAACAAGTTTTGGATAATGTTGCGAAATATCAATACCAATCTCTCCCATTACTATTACAGCATATTTATTAACTTGTTTTTCGGGACGAGTACCGGCTGAAAACACTTCCATTTTTGGATTCAGATTTCTCATAATCCCTTCGGCCATCTGGCTGCGACAACTATTGCCAGTGCAAAGAATTAGAATTCTCATATTATTTTTTGTTCTTATTTATCGTAAACTTCACCCTGAATAGTTAATTCAATCTTATTTGTTATAGCATTTGAAGTAACAGTAATTGTTTTATTAAATACTCCCATTTCTTTAGTGTCGTAAACAACTTTTATAACCCCTGATTTACCAGGCATTATTGGCTCTTTAGGCCAGTTTGGAGTTGTACAATCACACGATGGAGTTACACTATTCAAAATTAATGGACTTTTTCCTGTATTCTTAAAAACAAAATCAACTTTTGCATCAGCATTTTTTTGAACCGAGCCAAAATTATGTACTGTTTTTGTAAATGAAATATCAGGTGAATTTGGATTTGATTTCACATAAGTATTATCGGTCTGACCATATGCAAAACCCAATGACAGAATAAACATTGTTAACAAAAAAGATGATTTTAAAATTTGATTGTAACTCATATATTTAAGTTTTTTGATTAAAATTTTAATTTACTAATTCACCATTGTTCAATTTAATCTTCTTATTTCCATATTCGGCAGCAGTAGGGCTATGAGTAACCATTATTACTGTAATTCCCTTTTCGGTATTTATCTTTTTAAGAAAATCAAGAATCTCAAGTGATAGTGCTGGATCTAAATTTCCTGTTGGTTCATCGGCAAGTATTACAGAAGGATTATGCACTAAAGCTCTTGCAATAGCTACACGTTGTTGCTGACCAATAGATAACTGACGAGGTAAATGATTTAAACGGTTTTTTAACCCAACAAATTCAAGAACTTCAGTTGCCCTTTTAATTTGCTCCGATTTATTTACACCAAGTAAACTCAATGGAATCATTACATTTTGTACCGTTGTTAAATATGGTATTAAAGCAAAATTCTGCATAATAAAACCAATATGGTTTTTTCTGATTTTTGCTAATGCACTGTCCGAAATATTATCAATTCTTTTATCGTCAAAAAATATTTTACCAGATGATGGTTTTATTAAACCAAAAAGACTTAACAATAATGTACTTTTTCCGGAACCAGAAGGACCTGTAATAGTAACAAAATCGGATTTATTAATTACTAAATTAATATTATTTATTGCATTTACTTTGCCGTCTTTGGTAGTATATTCTTTAGCTAATTTTTCTATTGTTAAATTCATATTTATTCCTCCTGTAAATTAGTGTGAGGATCAATTTTTGATGCAAGGTAAGCAGGAATAACAGTGCCGGTTAATGCAATAACAATTGACAACAATAGCGACCATAACAAATACATATAAAGAGGCTGAACAGACATTCCTGCAAGATATGGACCTAAAAGCATACCAGCAATTGTACCAATAACAAATCCCAGGATACCACCAACAATTCCTAAAAAGACAGCTTTAAATAGGAATAATTTATATATCATACCTTTTGAAGCACCCATCATTCTTAGAACACCAATCTCTTTATGACGTTCATTTACATTTGCCCATATATAATTTCCCATTGAAATTCCACCAACAAAAAATATAATAATAAGAAAAATTAAAGTTACCTTATCCATTAGTCTGTTAGTTTCAATCTGAGTCGACACTATCTGGTTAATAGTAGTAATACGGGTATCTGGTAAAATATTTCTCAATTTTCCAAGTAATCCTTCAGAAATAGCATTACAACATCCCATAATTTCAATTGTACTGATTTGATCAGGAGCATTTAATAATTCCTGAACAGTTGTTATATGAGCAAAGACTCTATCATCATCAACTGTGCCAGTTTCGGGTAATACTTTTACAGCCTTAAATTCTTGACTATTTATTGTAATTTTTGAATTTTCAACAAGCTTTAATTTTTTTGAAATTTGTGACCCCAATAAACAATCGTAACGATTTAATGTATCAATTACTTTACGTTTTAATTTTTCATCTTCAAATCCCTGCGATTTGTTTTCTGCGTTAGATGGAGCACATGCAGTTTCTAATTCTGCACCAACCAATCCTGCATTTTGCCATAATGGCTTAGAAGCTATTTCGCTTTTAGGTAAAATACCAGTAAGCACAATACTTGTTTCACCAACCTTTACTCTTCTTGTTAGTTTTGGCGACATATTATCAACACCAGAAATACTGGAAGTTAAAATTCTTTCTACATACTCCATTGGTAAGGTTGGAGCATCAATATCTGAAGTATAATAATCATCGATACTTGTTCCTTGCGGTAATACCAAAATATTAGCTCCAAGATTATCAAGTTTTTTTGCTACATTTTGTTTTGAGACAACCGATATACTTTGAATTGCAACAATTACAGCAATTCCAAGTGTAATTGCTAATATTCCGCTTATCAATTGTGATTTTCGTTTCCACAATTCAAGCCAAATAATTTTAAATGTATTCATTGTTAAAAACTAACTTAACATTTTTTCCCGCTGCCACAGCTACCTGGAGCACAACCACCAACTCTTTTGTTAACTGTTTTAACTAAATCTTCAGACTTTGTTACGCTATCCATTTTTCCGGTAAATTGTCCTTTACCATTAAAAATAACAACCGTTGTTTTTGTTAAATCAGGTTTAAGTAAATCAACAAAGTTCGCTTCTTCTTTACTTTCAACATCAACAAATACAACTGTTGCTTTATCTCCTAAACTTTTTAATGCTGTATTGCACTCAGTCTGAATTGCTGCTTTGTCTTTTGCATTTTTCTTTCCACAAATAATTAATGCAGCTTTACCATTTTCAAAACCCAACAAAACCTCAGCCTGAGTTTTTGATGGTAATGTTGAAATAATTTTTTCTATTGATGCATCTTCAGATGTTAAAGCACCAGTTACTACACCATTTGATGCTACAACTAATATTATTGGCAACTGTGCACCAGCAATTCTGTATTTTGCAACCAAATCGGCATTTGCTTTTTCATCTCTATCTAATTTTAAAACTACATTTTTCTTAACTTTTTTATTTGCTCCTTCAGATAGTTTAACAAGATAATCAGTACCTTTTGCTAATTTATCTGTAACAACTATAAAAATAGAGTTGCCACTTTTTTGAGCCTTTTGAATATCTGCACTTACTCCTTGAGCAAAAATGTTTGTTATTACAAACAATGAACAAATAATAATAATTGTAATCTTTTTCATTTTATAATTTATTTATGTTTAACATTTACATTTAAAATCAGATATTGAACTTTTAAAAAACGTATCATACTTATCCTTAATTTCTTTAAGCTTTTTAAAATCCAGACAATAATGAATTTTAAGCCCGTCAATAG
This sequence comes from uncultured Bacteroidota bacterium, assembly GCA_903837285.1. Lineage (GTDB taxonomy): Bacteria > Bacteroidota > Bacteroidia > Bacteroidales > GWA2-32-17 > GWA2-32-17. The sequence continues at coordinate 12,882 of CAILUD010000048.1, forward strand.
TACCTTGAATTATTCCAGCTTCCTTTAGAACTTTAAGATGTTGAGATACCGTAGTTCGTGAAATAGGCAAATCATCAGAAATATTTCCTGTTTTAATTTCCTTCTTTTTCTTTAAAAGTTTAATAATAGCGATTCGTGCAGGATGCGAAAATACTTTAGAAATTAAAGCAAGCTCCTTTTCAATTGCCTCAAATTCTTCTGCTTTATTGTTGGTCATGAGTTATTGTTTAATGTCGTAAACGTACGACATTAATTTGAAATAAAAAAAATAAAATTGATCTAATTATAAAATTGCAACCACATACTTAATTCAAACAGATTTTTTCACCTATACTTTGATGGCATAATTTAAGGTTTTGGCAAGAACATTTGCATACAACAATAAATATTTGTAATTTTAATTACCGTTTTCAATGGCAAATAAATGGAAAGTATTTAATGCCAACTATGCTTGTCTGGTAAACGTAATTCAAAACAAAAGTCAAACAAATAACAATGTCACATATAGCTGAAATAAAAACAAAACCAACCTCTGCAAGCGTTGAGGATTTTATAAATAGCGTTAAAGAAGAACAAAAACGCAAAGACAGTTTTGTGATATTGGAAATGATGAAAAAGGCAACTGGTGAAGAGCCAAAAATGTGGGGAAATTCACTTATCGGTTTTGGTAATGTAAGATTAAAAAGTCCAGCTACCGGCAGGGAAGTAGATTGGCTACGTATTGGTTTTTCGCCCCGTAAAGCGAATATATCATTTTACATTACCGGAAATGTGAAGCAACATACAGCTGCCCTTGAAAAGTTAGGGAAGCATAAAACCGGAGTTGGTTGCATATATATAAACAAGCTTGCAGATATAGATTTGACGGTTTTAAAAGAAATGATAGAAGCATCATTAAAAATGGAGTTCTTTTATAAATAAGGAAGTTTTATACAAAATGCTGATTTAAATTAATGTCATTACGACTTCGACAGCCGCGGCAGACTTCAGAAGTGATCCCAGGTTGCTTTTCAATTGACCTTTGCAAACAAGTTTGCAAGGTCTCTTGAAAAAACAAAATCCCGCTGTTGCGGGATTTTTGCTTTTCATTTGCGGAGAGAGAGGGATTGAATTTTCAATACTCAATCAACACTCTTCCAGTATTTTAAGGTTTAAGAAAGTAGCAATACCTCCGCTCATACCACCGCCCTTTTTTGCGACTTTACAAAATTGTCCAAGAACCATATTGCATCATTTTGCAATCATCTGCAAATGTACAAAATGTAAATTTATTTAGGTTCGAATCCCTAAAAAATATTTTTCAAAAATATTAGGTAACGTGCAGAATAGATATTTTAATTACTGCTATTTTAGATTGTAACCCAAAACTTCTTTTGCCTTTTCCTTAGATATTACAGAATTTTTAAGAAGTTGCTGGACTAATTTTGATCTGCCATTAAAATTATGGAGAGAATTTAATTCAATTATATATCTGTAGTTCTTTTCGATAAAATTATCTGTATCCTCCGGATTTTTACTTAACCCAACCCGAACAGTTTTTATTGGAATCTCAATTTCTAATTTTTCTTTTATATCTAAATCACTTAAATAAAACCCATTATTACTAAAGGCATCTCCAATATTATTTAATATTTCCTTAAAAACATTTGAAGGTCCACTAATATACTTTGTTGATTCACCAAGCAATTTTATACCTCTTATTAATATACCTCCAAAAATTTTAGGATTTTGACCAAAAGTAATGTCAATGCCAAAACCATTAAAATACCATCTTCCATTAGTTAATTGCTGATTGTCTCCATGTATATATGGATCAATATGGGATTTGCCACTATTCTCCTTATTATTATTGTTGAAATAAAATTCTATTTCAACTATTCTATACTTTGATTTTCCAGCAACTAAGCACAAATTGTTAAAAATAAGGTCAGATAACTTATCGAATTTTTTATCAAAATCTGATGTTGGAATATTAATTAGTTCACTTTTAAATTCATCTAATTTTGATAAATACGTATTAAAAGATTTATTTTTAAGCCTTTCAGGAACCCAAATTAAAGAATCAATGGATTCTCGATTTGGTTTTAATAATAAATTTTCAATTTGTGATATTAATGCGGGTCCAAAAACATCTGAGATATTTTGCATTAATTTAACTCTATCTGCTTTTGGAATTGCATGATAAAATCCAAATTTTAATAATTTTTGACCACTCCAAGCTCTATCATGTATTTCCTTACTTTCAAGCACAATTTGAACTAACAAACTGTCTTTAACATAATCAGTTTGATGATCCTCTATTAAGCCAATAAGTATACGAGAATCTAATCTATATAAAGGTGTAAGTATCATATTTTATAATTGAATATTCCAGGTAATACAGTTTAGTACTCCCCCATCTTGAGCAATTTCATTAGATTCAATTGGTATAATTTTGCAATCTGGGTAAAGTTTTTTCATTTGCTTTTCTACAATAATATCTTCTGCTAAATTAAAAAAAGGTAATAATATCTTATTTCCAATTTGAACAAAGTTAATATAACAACCAATAGCAGTATAATCTCCATCATCATTTTTTTCTTCAATAAAAGCAGATGGAAATGAAATAAGGTTATAGCCTGTTTCCTTTAGACTCTTATAGTAAATACTTTTCCAATGTTTATCTTGATTTGAATAATCACCTACTAGTAATTCTTTTTCTGAAAATATTTTAACCATTCCATCAGCATGTCCTGAAATTTCTTCCTTTTCTGCAGGTATTATATTAATGGTATCAATTTTCAAATCTATTTTTAACTGACTTATAATTTCACTTTTAAAATATTCAGGATTTTCTTTAAAAATTTTATCAGTTAAGATAACCCGATTTTGATATTTGATAATATTACCACCATCAATAATAAGTTTTGAAAATGATTTGTAAAATTCCATTGAAATAACTGTTTCGCTTGGAATTGTTAGCTTATGTATAAAGTCAGGACTTAAATAATAATCCGGAAAAAACTTAAACTGGACAAAATTGTTTTTTGATAATTGTATAGGCATATAATCTCTACACCATATATCTCTGGTTCCATTGATAAAACCATAGTCAATATTTTCTTTATCTAATGATTTTCTTAATCTATTCCAGAATAATTTATACTTGAGATTCTCTTTTATTAATGAAGAAAAGTAAACGAAATTTGTTTCTATATCAGTGATCATCTTTTTACTCTTTTTTTCCAAATTGATTTTACTTTTTTTGCTATTAAAATATATTCTTCTGTATTTGATTTATCTGATATTTCACAAAATTTAAATTCTTTGTTTGCATCCATAAACCATAGATAGAAATTGTGAAAATCATATCTTGGTGCTACTTTTAGCCATATTTCTTTTACAAAGAACCAATTAATTAAGGTTTCTTTTAATTCGATTTTCCATTCAATTAAAGTAGAAATAGGAATATTAATCTTTATTTCAATATTTTCTATTGATTCTTCAGCTATTACAGTGAGCAATAAAAAATTCATTTGATTTATACTAAGTTCAACTTTTAAATCTAATTCTTTATATTCTTCATCTGATAATCCATATACGCTTTGTATAAATGCTCTTTCCATTTTGGCGAAATGACTTGTTGACCATTTTGATATTTCAACTTTCTTTTTCATA
>CAILUD010000049.1 GCA_903837285.1 uncultured Bacteroidota bacterium
AGATGGTAGGGAGATGAATAAAAAAATTGGGCTAGTTTATAATCTGTTACTGTGGAAATAGTATGATTTTTTTAAAATTTTGGACAAGGTATAATTTTAGTGCGGTGGTGCTTTGGTTTCTTCGGATTTATAAACTGATAGTTTAAAGAGATTTCATGCGAACCACCAGAAACCATTGTAAGTTTAGATATTGTAATATCATAGCTATATCCGATTATCAAATCTTTATAAATGCCGCCAACCATAATAGCTACGGCATCATGATTTGAATAACCTTTTTTGTATGCTTTAAATCCAGGAATTCCTCTGTACCAAACGCCAATAAAAACATATGGTCGCTTATAATAAACGCCAAGATCGGCTTGATCAAATTCTTTTTGAAAACGATATTGAAAAGCAACTGTAATAGATGGTTTTTCGTTTTTACGACCTTCGCCACTTTGTCCGTTTAGTGGAAAATTATAGCCGCCATGAACAGAACCTTTTATGGGCAATGGAGCACTTTTACTTAAAAAAGATTCATTTGGCCGGTTTATATGGTTTAATGTTATGCCAACCCACTGTGTTTTAGAAAACAGTAAAGCCCCTGTTGCAAAATCCATATAATTAATTTTATCAGGAGTGGGTGTTTGTATTGAAGTTGATGCCGCTCTTGATATCTGGTCGCCAAAAACTAAACGATTAAAATCTAAGGAACGGTAACCATAGGTTGCTCTAACCCCAATCGATGCAGACCATACTCTTGTAAATTTATAATCATAAGCATAATTTAATCCAACAGTATTGTTTCCTAAACCGGCAGACCCAGCTTTATCGCTTGTTAACATAATGCCTACACCAGATCTGAAATTACTTAAATAATAATCGTAAGAAAGAAGAAATGAATTAAATGCTCCAGGTAAAGCGGCCCATTGATTTCTGTATGTTGTTGCTAAACGCGAATCTGCATTAGCTCCGGCAAAAGCAGGATTTAAATAAATAGGAGCAGCATAAAACTGAGTTAACTGTATATCCTGAGCTGTTGTTACAGTATGCTGTAATCCTAAAAATATTAATAATATGAAAAATGTTTTTCTCATCTTAATAATAATATATCACCGACTTTATCTACTTTTCTGCCGTCAATAAAGGTTGCAGTGGCTTTATAAACATATACATCTTCCTGACAAAGTTGTCCTCTGTAATAGCCATCCCAGCCTATATTTATATCATTAGTTTCATAAATTAATTCGCCCCATCTATTAAATATAAGCATTTTAAATTCTGTAATACCTGTTGCGAAAGGGAAGAAAACATAATTTAATAAATCGGTTAGATTATAAGTTCCTCCCGAGGAATGATTTTGGTCTGGGGTAAACGCATTTGGGAATACAATATCACCGGTTGCATTTACCGAGATAGAGGCTGAATCGGTACAACCGTATGTGTTTACTGTTACCAAAGTTATATTATATTGTCCTAAATTCATGTAATTATGTATCGGACTTATTTGTACAGAGGTATTTCCATCACCAAAATTCCACTGATAACCAATTCCACCCGTTGATGTATTTGTGCAAACTACTGGATCGTTTGGAAGATATAAAGTTGTTGCATTTACTGTAAATGAAGCCGAAGGATTTGGAAAAACATATATTGGTAAAGGATAAGTTACTGAACTTGAAACACAGCCTCCTTGTGTCTCTAAGTCTAAAGAAACATAAAAAGTATCTGCAGTTGCAAACGTATGTGTAGGATGTTGCAGAGTTGATGAACTGCCATCACTAAAATGCCAGGTCCATGTGCTTATGTCATCAAAAGTTGTAAATGAACTGTCAGTAAAATTTATTGTTAATGGCATACAGCCTTGTGTTGCATCTGCATTAAAATAAATTGTTGGAGGTGGTGCAAAATAAAGATGTACTGAATCTATAACACTAAATCCACATGTATTAGTAACTGTAATAATATACGTTGTTTCAACTGTTGGTGCTACAATAAATGGCCCTTCGCCTGGCCCTAGACCATTGCTCCATGCATACGTTAAGGTGTCAAACATTCCAACTGTTGATGTTGAATATACTGTTGTTTGTGTACCGGCGCAAACTGGCGAATTTACTAAAATATCAACATCTTGTGGGAATAATGTTTTAACATAAACAGTTATTGTATCTCCAATGCCTGGACAACCATTTTGATCATATGCGTTAACAACGTACACTGTTTCAATGTTTGGTGTAACATTTTTTGTGTTTCCTAAACCTAGACCATGATTCCAATAATATAAATAATTGCCTATTCCTCCTGTAGCACTCGCTGTTAGGGTTGTTGATTCTCCTAAGCAAATAATGTTTTGGCCAGTAACTGAAGCAATTACTTGAGTAGGATTTGTTATAACAGCATTAATAGTTGATGAACATCCATTATTATCTGTAACAGAAGCTACGTATGATCCA
>CAILUD010000050.1 GCA_903837285.1 uncultured Bacteroidota bacterium
GTTGTAGCTAAGAAAGCTGTTGCTAAAAAAGTAGTTGCTAAAAAAGCCGTTGCTAAAAAAGTAGTTGCTAAGAAAGCTGTTGCTAAAAAAGCTGTTGCTAAAAAAGTTGTAGCTAAGAAAGCTGTTGCTAAAAAAGTAGTTGCTAAAAAAGCCGTTGCTAAAAAAGTAGTTGCTAAGAAAGCTGTTGCTAAAAAAGTAGTTGCTAAAAAAGTTGTAGCTAAAAAAGCTGTTGCTAAAAAAGTAGCTCCAAAAGCTAAAGTTGCTGCAAAAAAAGTAGTAGCTAAAAAAGTAGCTCCAAAAGGAAAGAAAAAATAATTCCTAACATTCTAAATAAAAAAAGGGCTTCACAGCCCTTTTTTTATTGTCCAATATCTTTCATCGAAAGTTGAATTCTTCCTCTCTCCTTATCAACTTCAATCACTTTTACTTTTACATGCTGGTTTAACGTTACCTTATCTGCTGGATTTGTTATAAACTCGTTGCAAATATTTGAAACATGTACCAACCCATTTTGTTTTATTCCTATATCTACAAAGGCTCCAAAATTTGTAACATTAGTTATAATTCCAGGCAATATCATACCGGTTCTTAAGTCATCAATATTATAAACATCCTGAGAGAACTCAAAAATCTTTATCCCTAATCTTATATCTCTTCCAGGCTTTTCTAATTCAGTTATAACATCATTTAAAGTTGGTAAACCAACTTCATCAGAAATATATTTTTCGATTTGAATTTTTCCTAATAACTCCTTATTAGAAACTAAATTTTCTATTGTACAATTTAAATCTTTACAAATTTTTGAAATTAATTTATATCTTTCAGGATGCACCGAAGTATTATCAAGTGGATTTTCTGCATCAGAAATTCTAAGAAATCCAGCTGCCAACTCGAAAGCTTTTTCTCCAAATCGTGGAACTTTTAACAAATCACTTCTGGATTTAAATGGTCCGTTTTTTTCGCAATACTCAGTTATATTTTTAGCTAATTGTGGTCCAATACCTGAAACATATGACAATAAATATCTACTCGAAGTATTAATATTTACTCCAACTTTATTCACACATTCCTCAACAATATTATCAAGATTATTTTTTAAAAGAGTTTGATCAACATCGTGCTGATATTGCCCAACTCCGATTGACTTAGGATCAATTTTTACTAATTCGGCAAGCGGATCCTGAAGTCTTCTGCCAATAGAAACAGCACCTCTGACTGTAACATCATACTGTGGTAATTCCTCGCGAGCTACCGATGACGCACTATAAACAGACGCACCAGCTTCGCTAACCATATATACTTTTATTGGTTTATCGAAACGTACATTTTTAATAAAATTTTCAGTCTCGCGACCGGCAGTTGCATTTCCAATTGCAACACATTCTATTTTGTATGCATTAACTATAGAAGTAATTTTTTTTGATGCCTGTATAATTTCTTTTTGTGGAGGATGAGGATAAATTGTTTCGTTAAATAAAATATTTCCCTGCTCGTTAATACAAACAACTTTGCACCCTGTTCTATAACCAGGATCTATAGCTAAAACACGCTTATTGCCAAGAGGTGGTAACAATAATAATTGTTTAAGGTTTTCGCCAAATACTCTTATAGCTTCCTTATCTGCTTTTTCTTTGGATAATGTTGCGAATTCATTTTCAATTGATGGACAAATTAATCTTTTATATGAATCTTGAATTGCATTTTCAACTTGATTTGATGCCTCACCCTTTCCTGTAACAAATAATTTAAATAATTTATTAATTGCACTTTCATTATCTATGTCAATTTTAACCCTTAAAAAACCTTCACTCTCTCCTCTTCGAATTGCAAGAATTCTATGAGAAGGACATTTTACTAATTTTTCGCTTAAGCTAAAATAATCGGTATATTTTAAAGCTTCTGCTTCTTTTGCTTTAATAACTTTTGAAGAAATTACTGCATCAAATTTAAAAAGATTTCTTACTAAATTTCTAGCCCTGGTATCTTCATTTATTTTCTCGGCAATTATATCGTTTGCACCATTAATTGCATCTTCAATATTTTTTATATCTCCTTTAATAAATGACTGTGCAAATTGCAGAATATTTTGATTTTTCTGCGAAAAAATAAAATCTGCCAATTGTTCTAGACCCTTTGATCGTGCAATTTCGGCCCTACTTTTTCTCTTTGGTTTATAAGGCAGATAAATATCTTCTAACTCGGTAGAATTATAACAACCTACAATTAATGTTTCAAGCTCTGGCGTTAATAAACCAGATTCTTTTATTGTTTCTAATATTGTAATTTTTCTTTTTTCGAGAGTTTGGTATTTATCAATAAGTTCTTTAATATTTAAAACCTGAACCTCATCCAGGCTTCCTGTCATTTCTTTCCTATATCGACTTATAAATGGTATTGTAGCACCACCTTCAAAAAGCTTAACAACATTAGATATTTGCCAATCTTTGCAATTAACTTCGTTAGAAATTAATTTAACTATTTCTGTTTCCATTATTTTACTTTTTACAAAGATTGAAAATTATTAGGTAGCTTTAAAACATGTTAAAAATAAAAAAGTTTTTTATACATTTACAACGAAAAGTTAAAATGTTATCTATTTATTGTTTATGAACTCAATTAAAAAATCAGCTATAATACTGATTTTCATATCAATATTTCTATTGATAAATAATAAAAGCGATGCTCAGCTGTCATTCACAAACACTGACAATGAGATAGTTAACATAGACTCATCTTCAATTGTTAATGAACTTACCAAACCAAGACCTGGATTTAAAAAACGGAGATTAGGAATACACACTCCTTTTGTTGAAGGCGGTTATTTTTTTGGTTATTATAGCGGTATCAGATATTCTGTAAACTATGATATACTAGTACAATCTGGCGATAAAAATGCTTTAACTGCAAGAATTGGTATTGGAATTAACAAGGCAACAAATGATTCGACTGTTAAAGGAGATGAATTCTTTTATCCATTTGGAATAAATGTGTTAATGGGCCATATAAACCATTTAGAATTAGGCTTTGGCGCTTATTATTTTACTGATAGAAAGGCATTAAACCCATATTTCTCTTTAGGTTTCAGACATCAAAAACCAAAAGGTGGTTTTATGTATAGAATTGCATTTGACATACACTTGGAACGAGTTTATGATTTACAAGGAAAAAACATTTCAAAAACAGGAGTTATGGGGCCTTTAGTTGGTCTAGGGTGGACTTTCTAATTCTTTAGCCGAATATCTATTTCAGCACCTTTAATTTTCCAACAAGTAGAATCACAAGTTGTTTGACCTACTTTTTTAAAATAAGTTCCATCTATAGCATAAATAGCTTTTCCACCACTTTCATATTTTGCAATAGCGTAATAATCTTCATTTAACATTACATTAAATTTTAACTCTACTTCCGAAACGGTATCAGAATATATAAGAGTAGCTGTTTCGCCATATTTTCCTTTATATAAAGATACAGGCACCATTGAGTTAACTGTTTGTTTTGTAACAATTATACTTAACTCTCCTTCATCAGGTTCAATTGTATTACAAGATGAATAATCATAGTTTTCGCAATCTACATTTGAATCCTTGTTGCAGCTTGCAAACATAATTGCTACTAATAATAAAATCAATCCATACTTTACCATTCAGAAATTTTTAAAGTTTTATTGAATTTTTTTAGACCAATAAACATATATGCAGTTGCATTAATTCTAACCGGAGAAACATTAATCATTTTGAAATCAACATATTCTAAACTCAAAGAAACTCCACCATAATTGCCATCAGAATAAAACCCAATTGCAGGCATTAAAATCCAGTCGCGTGGAGGAATTATTATAGCACCTCTATAATGTCCATAAGTGTAAATTTCTTTTGCACCAATAAAAACGCCAGTCTGCTTATTTCCATTGCCTTTTAATTTAAACCTTTTATCAAGTCCAAATGACAAAAATGATCTTCTTTCCCAGAATTGAATAAACATATCATTGCCATAATTTACCAGAATACGTTTTGCCCAAAATCTTGAAAAATATGAAAATGAGAACATAAAATTATATCGTGTTTCATAAATTCCTATTGATGTCCCAAACATTAAGTCATTTATACTTGCATCAGCACCATATCCAACAGAAACTTTATCAAATAATGGCAATAAATAAGGTTTACAACCACCTTTTCTTAAAACAGGAATTAATTCTTTATTTCCTGATAAGTAAGCTAATTTTACAGGGTTATTGGATTCTTTATTTTTAATTGAATCATATTGTAAAAGTTTTGAAATTGATTCTGGTTGTTTATTAATAACAGCCATATCTAATGCCGAATAATAATCAATATTTTTAAAACTAAAATCAGCTTTATAATATTTAAGCATTTCAAAATAATATGTTTGTCCGTTTTGAGCTGCTATAATTAAAGGAGAAAACTTTTTATTATCGAAAGAATTTGGGTTAGCACCAGCTTTCAGTAATATTGCCGTAACTTCGGGATGTTCATATAAAACCGACATTATTAATGCGTCATTACCATAAACGTCTTTTAAGTTAATATCGGCTTTTGCTTTCAATAATAACTTAGTAATTGGTAAATTACCATAAGCTGCAGCATACATTAAGGGAGTAATTTTTCTATATTCAGCAATATCAACATTAGCGCCTTTATGTATTAAATATTCAGCTATTTCGAACTGGTTATTAACTACTGCTGATGATAGCGTAGGCATTTCATAATCGGGAAAATAATTAACATCCGCACCATTTGCAACCAAAGTTTTTACAACTAGTAAATGGCCATTTTGCGCAGCATACATTAATGCAGAAATTCTATTATCTGCAGTAGCATTTACATTTGCTCCTTTACCCAGTAAATATAAAACAGTACTTGCATCGCCTTTACTAGCAGTTACTACCAACTGAAAATCAAGCTGATCTTGCGAAGTAGTATCATCCTGACTACTATCCAATTGTTGGCTATAGCAAATATTTAAAGAAGTTAAAAAAAAGAAAATGAAAATTAAGATAACTTTAACCATCATTTATTCGTTTATGTTGTAAAAATACAAAAACAATATTTATGAATTTGCCATGAATTAATTATTTTAATCACTAAAATATTATTTCTGGTTTATTCTTTTATAAATTTAAAAACATATTTAAATGAAAATACATTTCTTAACTCTTATTTGTTTGTTTTTATTTAACGTTGACTTTTCATTCGCTCAAAAACAGACAAAAATAACATTCTGCATTAATGCTAATGAAAAAGAATTATTAAAGCTGATAAATCTTTATAGAAAAACGAAAAAACTTCCCGCAATAAAATTATCTGCCGAGCTTACTAAAGTTGCTAAAACTCACATTATAGATTTAACAGAAAACCATGCCGACACAGGAGTTTGCAATACTCATAGCTGGTCGGATAAAGGAAAATGGAAAGCATGTTGCTACACTGATGATCATAAAAATGCAGCATTAATGTGGTCGAAACCCAACGAGTTAACAAAATACAAATCGGAAGGATACGAAATTGCATTTGAAACATCTGAAGAAGCAACTCCAACAGATGCCTTATCTGGTTGGAAAAAAAGCCCAGGTCATAATCAAGTCATAACCGAAACAGGTGTGTTTAAAAAAATGGGATGGAAAGCAATTGGTATTGCAGTAGAAGGGCATTATGCTTTAGTTTGGTTTGGTGTAGAACCAGATAATGAAACGGCATTGCCAGAATGCAAATAATACCATTTATATGCCACTACGGATTATAAAATAGCCCAGTTTTTTTATTCATCCCTCTACCCTCTTCATAAAAGAGGGACCTGCCTACCGGCAGGCAGGCAATAGGTTGGACTATTTTATAATGATATTTGTACGGAGCTGAGGATAATTTCTATATTTGCAATTAATACTTAGTCATATTATCTTTACTAAAAAATCTGAATGCTTAAGCAAATAATTATAGTTGCAATTGGTGGTGCTGCTGGCAGTGTATTAAGATATCTGGCAACAATTATATCTGCTAAATTTTATAATAACAATTTTCCGTTTGCGACTTTCATTGTAAATATTGTAGGTTGTTTATTAATCGGTATATTAATTGGAATTTTTGAAAGAACTGGAAGTGTTAATGAGAATATACGTTTACTATTAATAACTGGTTTTTGCGGTGGATTTACAACTTTCTCGGCATTTTCGTCAGAGAATATTAGTTTAATGCAAAACGGGAATACTTTGTTAGCTGTAACATATATTGTACTTAGTGTTACGTTAGGTCTTTTAGCAGTCTGGTTTGGGTTATTTATTTCTAAAATTTAATTTATTGCATAATGGGAAAATATATTTTAACTCTAATACAAGAAGCTGCAAAATTTGAAATGGAGATTTATAATCTTTACACTTTATATAGCAAATTGTTTATAAATGATTCAAAATTCTGGAATAAAATTGCCGACGAAGAAAGAAATCATGCAGTAATAATGCAAAAAAGCTACTCTTATTTAGAAAGTGATAATAAAATTTTTAATCAGATTATTCCTAACAATATATTATCAATTATTGATAATAAAGAAAAAGTTGACAAATTAATAATTGATTTTAATAAATCGCATGATAGAGTTTTTGCATTTAATCTTGCACTTTTAATAGAAACATCATTATTAGAAAGTACATATCAAAAATTTATGGCAAGTAACTATGAATCTAAAGACAATATATTGTTTCAAAAATTAAATGGCGACGAAAAAGACCATATTAAAAGAATAACACAGTACATGAAAGTTAATAATATTCCGATAATAAGTTTGGGATAAACCAACAAGTTGTTTAAATGACAGGCAATTAACGCTTATAATTCTTCGTAAACGTTGTTAGGTATTGTTAATTATTTATTAATCTGCTCCCTGATTTTTTCGATTTTTGTAAACAAATCTTCAATAATCGTCATATCTAATATCCATTTTAGTCTAGAAAATATACCAAAATGTGACTTATCTTTAAAGGCTGGCACAAAATCTAAGTTACATTCATTTATTCCCACAATAATTCCTTCATCAAAATTTAATGAATCTAAAATAAGATTTTGAATTTTACTATTAACGAAATATTTGCCTACTATACTATAATCGGTACCCGAGATTATTGTTTTTGAATCAAAACTTTCACAATCTGTTTTAAAAATCTTTTGGCTTAAAAACGGATTTAGTTTATCAAGTATATCTTTCTTTCGAATTAATAATGTTTTATTTGTTGAAATATTAAGTGAACAGAAAACACCAAAATAAAGTTCATTTTTATTAAAGCTTTTAGGGTCATGATAACCTATAAGAAAAGAAAGCTCTTCTTGAGTGTTTGGTATAATTATAATTCTTTTGTGCTCTGTTACTCCATATACAAATGTTCCAGGATAAGGTGTTTCTGAAGTATAAATCTTTCTATTAGTGCTTTTAGCAAATTCAGTAAAAAAGTCTATTGTTGATTGATTGTTTTCCATCTTATCAATTTATTTTATAAATGTTGTATGTTTTGTTATTATTCTCAAGAGTTCATAACAGTTCGCTATATTTTAACATTGCGTTAGTTGGTATTGTATTTCTTTTTATTTTTTATCCATTCAGCAATTGCACAATTAAAAAAATCGCTAGTTTCTGCACTATCAGCATCAACAAATACTTTAAATTTCTGACCATTGTTTTTTTGAACCTCTAAGTATGAAGTATAAGTCAATGACGTTGTCAAAAACGTAGCAGTAATTGTATCAATATCACTATAATATGCAAAATATATATCGTTTTTACACGTGTCGTTTTTGTCAATCCAATATGAGGCTATTCTTTTCTCAGTAAAGAAATTACCTGATACTTTTACGTTTCCAAATGCACCTTGAGTGTCAAAGAGAATTATAGTCTCATTGTTTTCTAAAATACCAAGATTTTTTATATAAGCAATGTCAGTTTTTGAGAGACTTATAGAAGTTTTAGTCTTACTATTACAGGATACAAATATAGATGAGAAGATTAGTCCTAAAAAAAGCAATAATATAGTTTTGTATATTCTCATTTTAAAATACCTCTAGCGTGTTACAGTTGAATATGGCAGGCTATTACTTGCATTGCACCGCTGTGAATTGTTAAACCACTAAAATGTTTGACATTTGTTATTCGTATCAAGTTGTCCATTCGCCTCGGCGGAATGCTCGTTGTTATCGCAGATGGTGTTAACACACGTAATTTCTTCTTTTCTATCATTGTCAAGATAGCAATATGTGCAATTATTAAATTTTATAATTTCGTCTCATATTAAAAATGCTCATTTCTTTCATTTTTATTCTTCTCCTGCAAAATAATTCATAACACTATTAACTTTATATTTGTCACTTCCTTTCACAACAAATAACACTGCTCCATTTGTGCCAAATTCTTGTTTGTTTTCATCAGATGAAAAATTAGTATTTCCAACAGTAAGTGCATCTTTTTCGTTATTACAAAAGAATAAAAATAATGATACACCAGATAGTTTTGTCTGAAAACTAAATATATTTTTAATAAGGTTTTGGTTTTCTAAAACTCCCATATTTTCCTTCTGTTCAATAAATTCTTCTTCATAATTATTGAGAAGCCATTCCATCATTTCTTTATTCGGATGATCAATTTTTACACCATTTAATTTATAATTTATTTTTGAATTTTCCTTATAAATAGCAGGTGGTTGATTTGTACATGAAAAAGAAAACAAACTGATTAAAATTAACATTATAAATGCTTTCATGAATTAATAATTAATATAAATGTGTCAAGTTGCCCATGTCTGCTCGTTGTTAGCATAGGTGGTGTTATAGGCTGTGCTTTTTTTACTATAAGATTGGGCATTTATTCTTTTATTACTTTACCTCTATGAATAACATTGTCTTTATTTTTTATTTCAAAAATATAAATACCTTTTGATAATTTTACAGTATTTAAAGAAACGTCTTTTGTAAACATTATATGAGTAATTTTACTAGAAGTAATATCATATAATACCAATTCTAAAAATTCATTATAATTAGATTTAAAGGTAATGTTGTCATTAAAAGGGTTGGGAATAACTTGAAAAAATAAATCATTTTTTAATTCATTAATATTCATTGATCCTTTATTGCAAGCATATTCTTCTATTGTAAAACTTGCATTAACAAATGTTGTTAAAATTGACTTAATTTTTATCCAGCTATATAGTGTGTCATTTTGAGCAAATACTCTTATGCCAATAATATTTGATTGCGAAGATCCATTAATGCTTGCACTACAACTAAAACAATTAATAACCGAACCAGAATAATACAAATATAATAGTGTATCATTACTCCATAAAACATTTTCATTTATAGAGTCATTAAATACGAAAGTTTTTGCCATTTTATAATACCAAATATTTGAACTGCAATCTCCAAATCCAATACAAGTATCATTATAATCCAAAGCAATTTGATTATTGTTTAGTGCCAAAACATTAACATATGTAAAAGTTCCACCTAATGATCCGCTATTATTTTTTCCTTTAATTATGACATCAAATATTCCATCACCATTTAAGTCTAAAGGAAATTCAATAGTAACACATTCAGGCCAACCACAATTAATAACATTATCGGGATTAAAATCATAATAATAATCTAAACTATTGTATTGACCTGCTATAATTGATTGTGATTTAATAGTCAAAGAGAAAAAGCAATTAAGTATTAATATATAAATCAAGTTTTTCATAATTGGAATATTAATTTATTTCTAAGCATTACCTATAACACATCGCTAAACCCAACATAAGTATTTATAATTACTTAAAATTGCTAATAAATATTTACAACCAAATATAACAATATTAATTAATAAAATAGTTTTTCAGTCACCCATAGTTTACTAGAAGGAACTAGAGATATTAATAAACCAAAATTCCTTCTCAGAGTCCTTTTTAAAAAATTCATATTTGTTTATGCATTCTAATATAAGAGACTCTGAGGGAATCAATTTACTTATTCTATTACCAACTTTCCTGTTTTAATTAAATCTTTTTTGCAATTTAATTTATAAATATATAATCCTTTTGCAAATTGTTCAGTATCTATTTCTATTTTTCCAGTAAACGTGGAATTATATATTTCTCTCGAAAAGATATCATAAATAAATACTTCATAAATGTCGTTATTATTAACAGTAATATTTAAATTATTACTTACTGGAATAGGAAATACTGAAATAAAATCGTTATTTGAATTATAATTAATATTGGTATTAATACTTGTTAATGAAACATCATCAATATAATAATATGCACCATATGTTCCGGGTGCTGAACCACCACCTTGGTTTAATCCGGTACTTGTATTTACATCATAATTAAAATTGCCAATTGTCAAAAAATTTATTGCAGATACTGCTTGAAATGTTCCTGACACTAATACCCAATTTAATGTATCGGAAATAAAAGTCGTAGATGAAACCTGAGGGATATATATTAATGGCTGGTCATTTCCAGAAATTATTGGAGAATCTGACAAATAAGCACCTATTTTGTCTGTATATTTTTCTGTGTTATTAGCCAATGAAACATAAAAGCTAAGAGTATAAAGATTTCCAGGTGTTAAAGGATTTGTTAATTGTGTTTGAATATATTCTCTCTGATTCATTCCATCAATTGTATAACAAAACAGGCCCGCCATAACATTTCCTGTTCTTGGCATTTGATATCCTTTTAAACCAATAGGACCAGAATAGGAACTATTTGGTTGAAAATTCCAGCACGACTGATTTATTGCTGTACTAAATAAATCAGGTGATCCGCCTGTAGGTGAATGCCAATAATTTACTGAATACCCAATATCTGTATTTGAAAATATACCACAATAAACAGTATTTATATTTTCGAAACTTGGATTTGGAATTAAATTTTGTGATTTAGCATATCCAACCACAAAAATCAATAACATAGAGAAAATTATTTTTTTCATTTTACTTTTACTTAGTCTTCTTTTAACGAATCAAAATCTATGGCTGCAACAGTTTCGCTTAAATCAGTAATTTTTGCTTCTTCGCATTTAATTGTTCTGTTTGGGAATTTTTTTAACACCGTGTAATTATGTGTTGCCATAAGAACAGAACAACCGGTTTTACTAATCTCGGTAAGTAAATTTAAAATCCCTTCTGATGTTTCGGGATCTAAATGTCCGGTTGGTTCATCGGCTAAAATTAATTCTGGGTGATTTAACAAAGCACGTGCAATTACAACTCTTTGCTGTTCTCCACCAGAAAGCTCGTGCGGCATACGTTTTATTTTATCAATCAATCCTACATTTTCCAGAACCTCAGCAATACGTTTATCAATATCTTCATTTTTCCAGCCTGTAGCTTTAAGCACAAATTTTAAATTTGCATAAACTGTTCTATCGGTAAGCAATTGAAAATCCTGAAAAACTACTCCGATTTTTCTTCGAAGCATTGGAATTTCTCTTTTCTTTATTTTTTTAAGATTAAAATCACAAACAGTTCCCTCTCCCTCTGTTAAAAGAATTTCGCCATATAATGTATTTATCAAACTTGATTTACCACTTCCTACACGACCAATAAGGTAAACAAATTCGCCTTTTTTAATTTTAAGATTTACTTCGCTTAAAACCTTTTCGTCTTGTTGGTATATGTTTGCGTTTTCAATTTGAACTGTATAATTTTCTTCCATAAATTGAGTTTTGCTTTTACTACAAAGCTAAAGATATAAATCGCCAATTGTAATTAATTTCTTATTCAGAAATGAACATTCAATTGTTAATTAAAAGATTGAACTACAAAATCTGACAGGGTATTAAATATCTACTTTAGCTTTATTATAAGTAAAAAGCTTATGCACAACAAGATTTTGTTTATCAGAGTATTTGTAATCGTATCATTATGTTTTAGCAGTAGTGCCTGGGCACAAAAAACAGCAATTTATAATGATGCAGATTATAGTTTTAAAAAAGCAGTTGAGTTATTCGAAAAACAGAAATATGGCTTCTCGCAGGAAGCATTTGACGCCTATCGAAAAACTTTACCTACAAGAGATAATTTAATGCGAACCGACGCAGATTACTATTCTTCTCTCTGCGCAATGGAACTTTTTAATAAAGATGCAGAATATAGAATAATGAACTTTATTAACAATGATCCGGAAAGTTCGCGTCAAAAGGCAGCAATTTTTTACATTGGAAAGTTTCAATATCGCGAAAAAAGATTTAAAACAGCATTAGACTGGTTTGAAAAAATTGATACTTATTATTTAAATGAAGAAGAAAAAGCTGAATTTTATTTTAAAAGCGGATATAGCTATTTTGTAGTAAAAGATTTTGAAAAATCGGAAAAAGCTCTTTATGAAATAAAAGATTTAAATACAAAATATACAACACCAGCTACATATTTTTACTCCCACATTTCTTATACTAAGAAAAATTATGAAACAGCATTAGCAGGATTTCAAAAACTTTCTAAAGATGAACTTTTTGGTCAGATAGTACCATACTATATTACTCAAATATTTTTTTTACAAGAAAAATTTGACAGTGTAATTACATACTCGCCAGGATTACTTGATTCGGCCACAACTAAACGCGCTCCAGAAATTGCAAGAATAATTGGCGAATCTTATTATAGAACCAACCGTTTTAAAGAAGCAATTCCTTATCTTGAAATGTACCGTGATAAAGTAACAAATATTACCCGTCGCGATATTTACGAACTTGGTTATGCATATTACAAAGTAGGTAATTATTCAAATGCTATCACAACGCTGGATAAAATCACAGGAATAAAAGATAGTTTATCACAAAGTTCACTTTATTTATTAGCAGACTGTTATTTTGCCGATAACAATAAAAAAATGGCAAGAATTGCATTAGGAAACGCTTCGAAAATGGATTTTGATCTATACATTAAAGAAGATGCAATGTTTAACTATGCAAAACTAACGTTAGAGCTATCTTATTCTCCCTTTAACGAAGCTGTATCTACATTTAACGATTTTATAAAACAATTCCCACAATCTAAAAGACTTGATGAAGTTTATACTTTGTTAGGAAAAGTATATATGAATACCAAAAACTATAAAGAAGCAATAGAAGTTTTTGAAAACGTTCAGAATATAACAAATGAAATTGAAGAATCATACCAACGTGTAGCTTATTTTAGAGGTTTGGAGCTTTTTAATAATTTAGAATTCAGTCAGGCAATTATTCACTTTGACAAATCTCTTAACAACGCAAAATATAATCAACTTTATAAAGCACAATCTATTTTCTGGAAAGGCGAATCTTATTTCAGATTAACCCGTTATGATGATGCAATTTCTCAGTTTAATAAATTCTTACTTTCAACCGGTGCATTTGGTTCTAAAGAATTTAACTTGGCATATTACAGTATGGGTTACAGTTATTTTAAAAAATTAGATTACAAACAAGCACTTACATGGTTTAGAAAATTTACCGATAACCAACCCAATATTAAAACAAAATTAACAGCAGATGCATATTGCAGAATAGGTGATTGTAATTTTTCGGCCAGAGATTATGAAGTGGCTGTTGAGAATTACACAAAATCAATAGACATACATTTAGCAGCAGTTGATTATTCTATGTTTCAGAAAGGTTTTTGCCTGGGTTTGTTAAAACAACAAAACGAAAAAATAATTGTTTTGAATCAGCTTCTAAGCGATTATTCAAGTTCGCCATATGTTGATGATGCGATGTATGAACTTGCCAATAGTTATGTAGCAATTGAAGAAAAGGAAATGGCTTTAAGTACATATCAAAAAATTATTGACGATTACCCGGCAAGCGATTTTGTTAGAAAAGCATATATTCAAATGGGTTTGGTTTATTATAATAACGATCAAAACGACAAAGCACTTGCAGTTTACAAAAAAGTAATTGAAAATTATTCAAGCAGTCCCGAAGCTAAAGATGCATTTACAGGATTA
>CAILUD010000051.1 GCA_903837285.1 uncultured Bacteroidota bacterium
TGAAGAAACTGGTTTACAACTAAAAAAACTGAAACAATTTGCAGCTTATGGCGACCCAGGGCGCGACCCAAGAGGTAGAACTGTATCAATTATTTATTATGCATTTATTGAAAAACAAATAAATCCAATTGCTGGCGACGATGCCTCAAAAGCAAAATGGTTTAATATCGAAGAAATACCAGCACTTGCATTTGATCATAAAAAGATAATTGAAGATTTTTTTAGTATTTCTTAACTCCTATATTTACGCAGAAATAGAGCTTAAAATTATTTCTAAAGAAAAAAAAATGCTTTCGCTAAAATTCCTATAATTAATATGATTGAAAAAATAATTAACTAAAACATGTTCTTTAATATTGATAAGAATCATAATTTTTTGTGTTTTACTTAGTTAGTTATAGTGTAATTTTGTATTGTCTATTTTTTAATAGCCAAACAAACTTTTTTTAAATTAATAATCACATAACATATTATGAACATAAAAGTTTTAGGAGCAGGCTGTCATAATTGCAGAGTGTTTGAAAATGCAGTTCAGGAAACTTTAGCAGAAATGAAAATTGAAGCCAATGTTGAAGAAGTTGAAAACATTACAGAAATAATGTCATATGGGATTTTACATACACCAGGACTTGTTATTGACGGCAAAGTAGTATTAAGCGGAAAAATTCCAACAAATAAAGAGATTAAAGACATTATTAAAAATTCAATTAGAAACGAGGAAACAAAAGTTAAATTCTCCAGCAATCAGGAACAAATTGCACGAATTGGATTGGCATTTTCTCATCCAGCTAGGATTTTTATTTTAGAAACTTTAAATTCTATGCACACTTGTTGTACTAGTTGCGATAGTATTGGAGAAACACCAATTGATCATGATACACTTCATGAACATTTAAAAATATTGAAAGGTGCTGGATTAATTCAAGGAGAAATTAATCCTCCTAAAATAAATTTCTGTATTAACAGAATCAATTTAGAAATAGCTAAAATCCTAATCACAAATTTCTTAAAATAATTTTTTTTAATATTTAAAATATAAGTCTGATTCAATTAATTTGAGTCAGACTTTTTTATTTAACAAATTTCTAAATTTTAAGAAGTTATACCATTTATCCGCTGCGGCGGATTATTAAATAGCCCAATTTTATTATTAATCAACCTACCCTCTTCAAAAAAGAGTGACAATTGGTTGGACTATTTTATAATCATAGTTGGTTTTATTAAATTAACTATTGTATTTTTGATTAATTGAATTTAAAATCAATAAAGAAACCAAAATGAAAAATTCTTTTTTTATAATTATAAGCCTTGTATTTATAATGAATATTGGATGCACCGATCAAACAGCAGAAAAAAATGCAAATTTAACTGAATCAGCCATTATTCAAGAAGCATTAGATACAATCTCAGAGGCTACCGAAAAAAGTACAGAAGGAAAAACTTTTGAAGAAATTGGAACAGACCTGATGAATTCAGAAACTATATGGGGAATTAAAATTGGCAAAACTAAAGATGAAGTAATTAAATTAATTGGATATCCCGACGATAAATCAACAGCAGAGGAATGGGGATCAGATGGACAAATTCATCAAACATGGAAATATTTTGACAAGAATTTTGAACTTAATTTGGTGGGGCCTGAAAATGCAGATCAAACAGTATTCTCAATATATTTAGTTGCTCCAAGTGATTTAAAAACTTCAAGAAAAATTGGGATAGGTAGCTCTTTTTCTGATGTGAATTCTAAATATGCCAATGAAATTGACAAATCTCAAAGCTCTGAATTTTCACTTGTAGCAGGATCCCCTTTCGCAGGAATTATGTTTATGTTTGAAAACAAAAAGCTTATAAGCATATTTATTGGAGCAAGCGCAGAATAAATAACAATTCACAAAACAAATAACCATTTATGGAAAATACAATAACAAGAATTGCAATATTAGTTGATGGCGACAACGCACAGGCAAAACTTTTGAAACCGATACTGGAAGAAGTTTCAAAATATGGCAAAGTAACAATTCGCAGAATATATGGCGACTGGACAAAGCCACAAATGGGAAGCTGGAAAGAATCATTGAATGACTTATCCTTCACCCCTATTCAAAAATTCTCATATACTACAGGCAAAAACTCTACAGACAGTTCCTTAATTATTGATGCTATGGATATTTTGCATGACAATATTGTTGAAGGATTTTGCATAGTATCTAGCGATAGCGATTATACAGGATTAGCAAAAAGAATAAGAGAAGAAGGTGTTTTTGTAATGGGTATTGGCGAAAAGAAAACTCCAAACGCTTTTGTTCAATCGTGCGAAATTTTTACCTATAGCGAAAATATTGTTCCTGTTGTTACCGAAATTATTCTAAAAAAATCAAATCACAAAAAATCACAAAAACCCCAAACTCCACAAGTTGACATTAAACTCGTTAACAAAGCATACGATATGTCGGTAAGTGAAGGATCAGAAACTCATATTTCACAGGTTGGACTTAACATAAGAAAAATTAATCCAAGCTTCGATCCTCGTGCTTTTGGGTTTAAGACTCTAACTCAACTTTTCGAAAGTTTGCCAGATTATGAAGTAATTAGAAATAAAGTTGGAAGTTTAAACCACCCAATGGTTAAGAGAAAATAAAATATTTATTTCCAGTATTCATAATCCATATACTTTGCTGTTGCATCAGCAGCCTCTTTCCCATAGTATTTTGAGACTACAAACAGCGATCCGTCTATACCTGCTGAAACACCTGCAGTAGTTACTACTTTCCCATTATCAGTGTAACGAACACCTTTAATAACATTCGCAGTTGGAACCATTTTCTTTAAATTATCTAATGCTCCATGCCACGTTGTTATATTAAAATTATCAAGCAATCCGGCATCAGCTAAAATAAATGCACCTGTGCAAACAGACATTAATGTTTTTGAATCTTTGGCTGTATTAATCATCCATTTTTTTAATTCAGGTTGATCCTTTAACAATTCTAAATCGCCACCAGGAACAATAAAAATATCAGGTCTAGGGCAATTATTAATATTATAATCTGAAATTACTTTTAAACCACTATGTGCTTTTAATTCTTCTTTTGTCGAAACAGTATAAACATTAAATAAATGATTACCATCTTTTGAATACGAATCATAAAACACTTCTAAGGGTCCGGTAAAATCCAACACATAAACCCCATCATAAACAAGAATTGCAACATTAATGATTTGTTGTTTTTCTTCTTTAGCTTGTGCCTTAACACAAAACGGAATTATTAAACATAAACTAAACAATAGCAATATTTGTTTTACCTCGTTAATAATTTTCATGATTAAAATTTTGAAATAAATATTTAATTCAAATTAATTTCAAAAATAAATAAAATATTTTCGTAAATCATTTCGTATATTTGCGAAATACAAAAATAAAAATTTACCCATAATGGAAATAAAAGTTTTAGGCACAGGTTGTGCAAATTGCAAAACTCTAGAAAAAGCTGTTAATGCTGCATTAACCGAGATGAATATTAATGCAAACGTAGTTAAAGAAGAAGATATTCAGAAAATAATGGCATACGGAATAATGAAAACTCCAGGCTTAGTTATTGACGGGAAAGTTGTAGTTAGTGGACGAGTTCCAAATTCAAAAGAATTAAAAGAAATTATTGAGAAAAGCATTAAATAATGGCAAACAAACCAAAATTTACAGCACAGCAAGAACAAATAGCTCGTATTGCAAAAGCATTGAGTCACCCAGCCAGAGTTTACATAATGGAAAAGCTTATTGGTTTAAATGCATGTTGTACGAGCGGCGAAATGATAGGCGATATTCCAATTGCACGATCAACCCTTTCTCAACATTTAAAAGAACTAAAATACGCAGGATTGATACAAGGAAATATTGAACCACCTCAAATTAAATACTGCGTTAATAAAGCAAATTGGGAGATTGCCAAAATTCTTTTGAAGAATTTTATGAAATAATATAATTATTTACATGTTTCGTTATTACACGAAATAATAAACCTTTTAAAATATATAGAATATGAGAACTATTAAAAAAATTAAATTTGCTTCTTTAGTTATAATTGTTGCAATTTGCATGGTTTCTTGCAATTCTACCTCTAACAGTTCAGAAAGCAATTTAAAATCTGATTCGATGCAATCAATAATATCAGATACAATAACTGAATCTTTACCAAATACAGATTCTGCAAGTAATGAAGTTACAGAAAACACTATAACAACAATAAATAAAGAAGAAAAACCAAAAATACTTATTTATAGCTTTCATGTCACCAATCGCTGCGCTTCATGTATTGCTATTGAAAATGCTACAAAAAAAACACTCGACACATATTTTAAAACTGAAGTTCAAAAAGGAATTATAAAACTTTCTATTTTGTCAGTTGACGATGAAGCTAATGCTAAAATTGCAGAGAAATATCAAGCTTTTGGATCAGCGTTATTTGTAACCAGAGCATTTAAAGGAAAAGAAACAACATCTGACTTCACCGGAGATGGATTTAAATACGCCAAAAACAAAGAAGAAAAATTTATAGAATTATTAAAAAATAAAA
>CAILUD010000052.1 GCA_903837285.1 uncultured Bacteroidota bacterium
ATAATAATCTGAAATGTTCATGACCATTAGAATCTGGTAAAATTACTACAAGTTTTAGCCCAATTTCATATCCATTTAAAAGTGCTGAATTAACTCTTTCTAGCTGTGATCCAGTTTGAGCATTACATTTAATTAAATGTTCACGTAATCGTTGTTTTATTCCACATGATTCTCTTTGACCAATATATTTTAAGCTCCACTTATTTTCATCTGGTTTTTTTATTAATAACCCATAGACGTTAGGTCGTCTGTGGATAAACTCATTAAGTAAATTATTTATTTCCTTTTCATCAATTGTAAAATTTACGGTGCTTATTTTTTTAACATTTTCTGAATCTGCAAAGTAATTTTTTACTTTTTCGAAATGAATTAGCGAATTTTCTTGTATTTCTAACATTGTAAATTATATTACCTGTAATTTAACATTTTACAAATCCCTATATGACAGCTCGTTTAGCTCGAAAAAACCAATTGCATTTTCATAAAAACTATAATGGTTCAGCACTTTGTTAGTGTATCCTACTTTTTTTAAAATTACTGATGACACAAGTGTATATAATCTTAATTGTAGATACCAATAAGCTTTATCAATCTTCTTCTCTGTATCTAACTTTACACCTTTTATCTGTGGTAATGAACCATGCAAAAGTTTATTTCTGTTTATTAATACCTCCTTTTCTTTGACATTTAAATTAATGCCTTCAAATAATTTATAAATCTTCTGTATATTAGAAGAGTTCTTAGCTATATCATGTACTTTGGAAGTAATTAATCCTAAAAATTCTTTTTCAATTTTATTGCTACATTTTATATTTTCTAAAGATTTTAAAATGTTTTCAAAAATTTTCTGCTCCTCATTTTTTAACGTTTTGCTGGTATCCTTATCTGTCAAAAATATTTCAACTAATTCTTCAAGACATACAGCTAACATAAATGTGCTAGTTATTAAAGTTGCTTTGGAAGCTTCTATCATTTGCAATAACAACATTCTAAATTTTAAATTTGAAATTGATTTTTCACATAAATTTGAAAATTGTTGTTTTGATAATTTAATTAATTCTGATGAGCTTATATTTTTAATGCTATATGAATGTGGATTTGTGCATATTGGTTTTAAAACAGAAAACGTAGAATCACGAAATGAATTAAATGAATAACCGATAGGATTAATCAATTGGGAGTTATCATAACTTATAAAATATTTAAATCCTTGATAAAAATTACCAGAAATAAAGCCATAAGAAAGAAGAATTGAAAAACAATAATCAGAAAACATCTCATATTTCAAATTATCATTTGATTCAATTACCAAAAAGAGTTCTTTTTTGTAAGTTAATTGATAAAATTTAAAATGAAATTTATTTAATTCAAAAGATGTTTGTGATGTTGTATCATATTCTATTGTTGTAAAAAAATCTAATCTTTTTTCTATTGGAATAAATAACCTGAAATATAAATGGTTATTAGAATCAAAGTTATTAGAATGGAATTCACAAACATCATAGCTATTTTTTTGTGAAATATTTTCAGAAACATTCATGCTTGATGAATGTGATAAAAAATATGGAATTATAATAGTTTCAGTTGTTGAAGATAAGATAATGTCATTATCATCACAACGATGGACAATAGATTCATCATTTAAAATAAAAGTTTTATCAGACTTACTCAATTTTGCAATTTCTCCATTGACATAAGTATATTGTTTGTTTTTTTCGATATATTCTATTAAAGAAAAGCTATTTATAAGTTTATCATCCATTGATTTAAATTTCAAATATTTTTTTCTCGTTCTTGCGTTTTGTCTCTTGCTTCGGATATAGAATCACAAGTTAACAGCAGGTCAAGCATAGCTTTCACTCTGCCATTTCTATATAGCCCACCAGTTCTTATATCTTTTGTAGGAATTATTGGTTCACTTAAATGATATATAAAATGATGTTCCCATTCTTGTGATGGGATTTCCTTTATATGCTTGTTAGGGTCAGTAAAAACTTCATAGCTATCAATGTGATGAATTGATTGAAGTTTACCGTAATATCTAAATGCGATATAATTTGGTGGTTCTGAAGGCCACCCTTTTCCACCAACAGGATGAAAATATAATTTTCTTTGTTTTACTATATCAATCCAGCTTATTTTCCATTTTTCTTCGGTTCCGTAGTTTAATGCAACCACATATACCAAGTTGCTATGAATGTTTTGCATGGTCATTATATTTTCTAAATAATTTACTAGATCTTCTAAAAATCTTTTTTGGTAATTATCACTATCAAATTTTGCCTTGTTTGCTAAAATCCAAAG
>CAILUD010000053.1 GCA_903837285.1 uncultured Bacteroidota bacterium
AGTGTCTTTAACTTTTCCGATACTATCTAATAAATACCAGAGTCCAACCATTTCACCATCTTTATATTGTCCAAGAAATTCTTTGTTTTTAAAAATTCCTTCTTCAACTTCTGGCTTTAAAGATTTATAATTGATTTCAGAAATGAGTTCTTTAGGTTTATTGTCCCAGAATTTACATTTTGGATTTGTTGAAGTTATGATTTTATACCCTGAGTCAGTTTTGTAAATCTCTTTAATATAATTGGAAGTCTTGTCAACTGACTCTTTAAAATAATAATTCAAATAAGTTGTTTCAATTAGTTGGCATTTACAAGTCGAAGCACTTATCATTACGAGAAACACAATTATATAATATTTCATTTTTTTTGTCTTTTTTAATGCTTGGCCATAACACACTTATAGGTTATATAACGTCATACATATTCGGCTAATGGGGGTCGTATATGTATGACTCGAGTCATATTTTATATTTAGTTTTTCTATATTCATTTTAATCATTTTAACTAAAATCAAATTTATTAAAATAAATCAACTAAAACAAGTCATCGTACGGTGATTTAATCTTTTGCAAGTAATGTGAACTTACATGAGTATATATTTCCGTTGTTTTTGAACTTCTGTGGCCAAGTAGTTCTTGAATATAACGTAAATCAGTTCCCGATTCTAATAAATGCGTAGCATAACTATGTCGTAACCAATGCAAAGTAACTGGTTTTGTGATTTTTGTTTTTTCTAAAGCTTGCTTTAAAACACTTTGCAAACTCTGTTCACTATATCTTTCACCAGGAGCAGTTCCTTCAAAAAGCCATACTTTTGGTTTGTATAAACGATAGTATTCTCTCAACATTTCAATAATTTTTAAAGTTAAAGGAGCTACCCTATCTTTATTCCCTTTAGCTTTTTTTATCATTAATAAACCACGTTTACTATCAATGTCAACAGGTTTTAAATTTAATAATTCACTTCTACGAAGACCACATGCATAAATTAGACTTAACATAGCCTTGTGTTTAATATTTGCATGCGATTTTAATATTAATGATACTTCTGCTTTACTTAATACATTTGGTAATTTAAGTTCATGCCGTGGTCTTTCAATTTTATCTACCTCCAATTCACATTTAACTATTTCTCTAAAGAATAACTTAGTTCCATTAATTACCTGATTTTGATATGCATAACTTAAGTTTTTAGCAATAATATATTGATTAACAAAGTCTATCATATCACTATTGTTTACCTCTAATAAAGGTTTTGGCCAGA
This sequence comes from uncultured Bacteroidota bacterium, assembly GCA_903837285.1. Classification (GTDB taxonomy): domain Bacteria; phylum Bacteroidota; class Bacteroidia; order Bacteroidales; family GWA2-32-17; genus GWA2-32-17. The sequence goes on from CAILUD010000053.1 coordinate 1,264, forward strand.
TAAAAGCCAAAAATACCTTAAGGCAGTCTGCATAACTATTTATTGTTGATTCGCTGTATCTTTTATGTTTCATCCAAAGTTGAAATTCGGATATTTTTGTTAAAAAATCCTGAGAAAATGGTTTTAAATGTGTGTCCTTTTTTTCAGAATTTGGTTGTATTACTGGAGAAATATTTATTATAGATTCTGATTTTGTTCTATTTAATGCCGAAAAATCAAATGTTGCTAATGGTTCTAAAGTTGTATAAAATTTATTTCTATTAAATTCACTTTCAAATATATACCATTTACCTTTTGTTTGACTCCAACTGGCAGGTGTCTGAGTTTTAACTGCTGTATTTAACTCATCATTAAAAGGAAACAAAATAAATATGACTTCTCTTTTTCGATGGGTTCCCGGTAATAATGCAATCTTTGTTTTCATGGAAATTATTAAAATAAGAAACTGTTAAAAAATAATTTCCTGTAAAATAATAGCAGAATTTTTCAGATTCCAAAATTTTCGGTAGATTTATGCGTAAAATGTTCGTTGAATTAAACTATGGATACAAATTTAAACAAAGTAAATTTCACACAATGTGTTGAATGCGGAAAAGAACTTCCTGGACGTATAGGTCAGAAATTTTGTAACGTTTATTGTAAATCTGCTTTTCATTATAAAAAATCTAAGCATGAAGAATCGAGTAGATATGATATTGTTTTAACAAAAATAAAACTCAATCGCAGAATTTTAAAAATGTACAATTTAGCCGGACAATCACAAATTAATGAAGAACTATTGCTTAAAGAAGGGTTCGACAGTAGATATCATACTAATAGCTGGTCGGCTAAAAATGGAAATAAATACTATTTCTGCTTCGAATTTGGTTTTCGAAATTTGAATGATGGAAAATATATGTTAATTAAGTGGCAAAACTACATGGAAAGCGATTGATATACTTGCTGTTAACAAAAAAAATATATCTAATTTTCTACGGCACAGCCCCGTCAGTCACATA
>CAILUD010000054.1 GCA_903837285.1 uncultured Bacteroidota bacterium
CTGCTCCCATTAAATTCTTAACGGTCCAGTAAGTTTCAGAGCCATAAGGATCGGTAGTAATATTTACTTTTACTTCTACTTCATTGGCCCCGCATTGAGCAAAGCCGTAGTTGGCAAAAAGCGATAAAAAGAAACTGATTAATAAAGAATTTTTCATTTAATTAAGTGTTAATGTTAATTGCATAGAACGGTTGGCGGTTGAATTTGGCAGGCTTTTACTTGCAGTTATTGTCAAACCGCTAAAATGCCTGAACATTGTTATTCGTGTCAAGTTGCCCATAACAGCCTGCTAAATTTTAACCGTGTGTTAGCCACTGTAATTATTGTTATTGTCATTCAAGAATTATTTTATTAACTTGCACCGCTTTGTCAGTAAGCACCTTGATAATGTAAATACCTTTTGGGAAATTCTTTAAATTTATTTCATTAGTCCCTTTTAAATTCATTATACTTTCCCCTAATTCATTAGTTATTTCAACATGTTTTACGGTTTCAGATTTTATATTTATTTTACCATTTGTCGGATTTGGGAATATTTCAATCTCGTTGTCAAATATTGAAGAATTCACGCCACTTGAAGCAAATTCTCCACCATTAATTGTATGATATATTCCATGTAATCCACAAACCCAGCCTTCGTTCTCGTTTAACATGTATATTGCATTTAGTCCAACCAAGTCAGAATTTTGTGTTTGCATATACCAAGTATTTCCACCATCAATTGTTTTTAAAACAGTTAAGGCAAACATTGTGGAGCAAGCAACCATTACAACGTTTTCAGTTAATACCTGAATATCTTCAAATACAATTTGGTCACTTGGATTGGCTGAAAATACATTTGTCCAGTTGTTACCACCATCAATAGTTTTTCTAATATATTTTACAGTATCGACTGCTGAAATACTATAGCAAATATTTTCATCAAAGCAACTAATTCCATTACAGGAAGTATCATTTACTAAACTCCAGGTATTTCCACCATTAATTGTTTTCTTTATTCCATTATCACCTGCAACATAACCAATTTGTGAGCTAACAAAGTCAATACCGATACAACTAAATGCACTGTTTGAATAAACTGTTTGCCATGTTAAACCACCATCAGTTGATTTCAAAACAATTGATTCACCGGCAATAAAACATGTATCATTAGATGGACAATCTATATCATATAATCCGGCTGTTGTCACAGTTGTATTTGCGTTCCATGTTGTACCACCATTTGTTGTTGTGACAATATACCCGTTATAGCCTACCGCAATTCCAGAATCGGGAGTCCAAAAGTTTAAGCCATTAAAACCTGTAGGTTCTGATTGTTGAAATAACCATGTAGTACCACCATCTACACTTTTATATAATTCTCCGCTCCAATTACCTACATAGCCAGTGTTTGGGTCGGAAAAATAAATAGCATGAAACCATTTACTATTATCAAAATATTGCTCTGTCCATTGAGATTTTGCATTTAAGCAAATCGCAAAAAGTACTAAAATAAAAAATAATGATTTTGTTTTCATAAAAATAAATTTAAAGTGTTTGAGTATTCCAGTCATTATGTGTTGTCAATTGTCTTTTTTTATTATAGTGGCTAACGGTTCAAGCTACGTAACGACGAGCATTTACTTGCAGTCGGTGTCAAACCGTTAATAATTTTATTTAATGTTAAATGTGTCAAGTTGCCCATGTCTGCTCGTTGTTATCGTAGGTGGTGTTACCAACTGGCCTTTTGTTAATATTTTAAGTAGCCATAAAGTTTCAAATTTATTCAAGATTGTCAAAATTATTTGCAATTTTTATTAATTATTTCTGAAGCATCCGAAACTCCTAATTCTTCAGCTTTTTTTAAGTCTATACATCCACATTTTTTTTGACCTAAATTAATCTCAGAAATTCCTCTATTAAAATAAACATCTCCAAAATATGGATTTATTTTTAAAGCTTTATTGAAGTCTTTTATTGCGTTTTCATTATCATTTAACTCACTCAATAATAACCCTCTGTTATTATAAAATTCAGCATCGTTTGGATTTATTTCAATGGCTTTACTGTAGTCTGTTAATGAACCTCGGTAGTCCTGAATGTAAAGTTTTGAATTACCTCTGTTCAAATACGCATCACAATCCTTAGGATTTATTTTAATAGTTTGATTAAAGTCTGCAATTGCTCCATTATAATCTTGAAGTGAAACTTTTACCATAGCTCTATTATAAAACGCATTTGAATAATTCGAATTTAATTCTATTGCTTTGCTGTAATCAGCAATTGCTCCATTGTAATTTTTAAGTTTATCTTTTGAATTTCCTCTGCTAAAATAAGAAACAGCTTTCTTAGGATCAATCTCAATTGTCTTGTTGTAATCTTCAATAGCTCCAAGATAATCTTTAAGAGCGTCTTTCGAATGCCCTCTATTTAAATATGCACTAACATATTTCGGATCAATTTCAATTGCTTTATTGAAGTCTAAAATAGATTCATTGTATTTTTTAATATTACTGTAAGTATTACCACGATTATAATATGCATCTGAAGAATTAGGATTAATTTCAATTACTTTACAATAGTCTTTAATTGCACCATTATAGTCATGAAGTAAATTCTTTGAGGAACCTCTATTGAGGTATGCACTTGAGGAATTAGGATTTATTTCAATGATTTTATTGAAATAATGAATTGCTCCTTTATAATCTTTCAATTTATACTTAGCAGCTCCACTATAAATTAAAACACTGTCATTTTTAGGATTTATCTCAAGTGCTTTTTGAAAGTCTTCAATAGCTCCATGATAATCTTTAATTTTAAACTTTAAACGACCAGTAATAAAATATTCTTCACTAGTATGATTGCAAGAAAGTAGAAATAAAATAAGAATTGAAAAATAAATTATTCTCATAAAAGATGTTTTATAGATTCCAGATGTTATTGAATTTTTGTAAGGCTAGTTGGTAACGGTTTGCGGTTGAATTTGGCAGGCTATTACTTGCAGTCGTTGTCAAACCGCTAAAATGTTTGACATTTGTTATTCCTGTCAAGTTGCCCATAACAGCCTGCTAAATTTTAACCGTGTGTTAGCGGTAGTATTTTATTTTTCTTTAAGTATGCTTTCGATTCTCAAGTCAAGATTCAATAGGACAGAAGTTGTCATAATGAAGCAAGGTGAATTATTGTGATTTTTGTTTAAATCACATATTTGTTTGGTGGTAGCTTTTAATTCATGATTTGAAAATAGAGAAAAATAATTATACAGATCATGTTTAAAATCTTCATAATCTAATTTTTCAATAGTCTGTTGAATTTTATCTTCTGTCCAGTTCTTATCTTTTCCAATTCTCGTTATTCTTGTTGTGCAATATTTTTTAAAAAAATCATTGAATCTTGATTCTGAAATTAAATTGTCGATAAGCGGTTTGTTTTTTTCAGTCGGCATGGAAGCTGGTGGCGGATCGCTTGAATTTTGAGAAAAAGCTGTCAATTCGGTAAGAAAAAACAGGAGAATAATAATCTGAGTTTTCATGATATTTTATTAAAGTTTGGTTTCTTGTTTTTAGTCACAAATATTACCGCTAACGGTTGCATGTTGGATTTGGCAGGCAATTGCTTGCAATTGGTGTCAAACCGTTAAAAGGTTTGACTTTTGTTTTATGTGTCAAGTTGCCCATAACAGCCTGCTAAATTCTAACATAGTGTTACCCAATGTAATTATTTGCTATCGTCAAAGACTGTCTTGAATACAACGAATAGAAAAGCCACGTGATTGGGAATCAGCTTCTATATTTTTGTAACACTCATCATTTAACATTGTAGTGATAACTGTACATAAAACACCATATGAATAAATTTCACTTGTACTCCACCAACGAGCATGACCAGATAAACCAGCAAAACCCCAACTACCAATATAACCAGCAGGTAAAGCGGAGAAACCAGTAATATTGTTTGCGTAATTTGGAAATAACCATAGGCCATCACCACTTACTAAAGTTCCTGTTGCTTTTAGATTACAATTAGCATTACTTCCTTGGGCATTAATTAAAGTATTCCATTCTTGATAAGATGGAACATGCCAGCCAGATGGGCAAACATTACCTGATTCTACAGTATGCCAATTATAAAGTGCACCGTAAACACTTGCATTTGAAATTGAATCGTTATCATACCAACAATATGCATTAGCACTTGAATTATGCCAATCATTTATATTTGTAATATTTGTAATCTGAGTACCATTGTTAAATTTAGTTGTTCTTAGATTTTCTGCCAACCAACTCTGAGTGCCTATGTATACAATATGATAAACATTACCTTCAATGTCATGTATAGTATCTTTTTTAGTAGTAAATACTTTTTCAGTTCCATAACTTGTTCCATTGGTATTGCTTGCATAGGCTCTAATATAATAAGTTGTACTTGGCACTAATCCACTAATAGTACATGAAAAACTGCCAGCACCTAGACCATTATTGGTGATGCTATCTGAAATATTAGGATTTGAGTCATTACTCCAACATAAACCTTTTGAAGTCACCAGTGAATTCCCATCACTTGAAATAACTCCTCCACAAACTACACTTGTCTGTTTAATGTTTGATACTTCATTCGTAGCAATAACAGGAATTGACCCATTTGTAGAATTAGATTTTTCTTTTTCTTTTTTACAACTATTTATTGCAATTGAACAAAAGGCAAGAGTTATAATTATAATATTAAATTTAAAGTTTTTGTTTTTCATAATATTTATTTTATGTAGTGTTTATTCCAGAAAATTGTTTTTGTTCATAAATTCTTAACACATCGTACAGAAAATCCACATCTCATGTCTGAAGAATTGCTAATTACAACAATTTCATTACCTCCCATATACCTTAAGGTAGACATCATTTGAGCTCCTGGAAATACTGCCCACCAATAACTCCAAATTCCAACAGAATAATATCCTCCGGTAAAGGTTCTATATCCACCTGGAACTGCTGCAAATTCACTTGCATTATTATTTATTGTATCATTACCCGGAGCCCCTGGTGTTGTAGAATTTGTCCAATGTGACTTAGATGCAATTGCCTTTGCAATAGCATTGCTACTAGCCATATAGCCATAACCCTTATTTATTAAATAATTTGTCAAAATTGTCCAATCATTGTCTGTTGAAACGTGCCAGCCAATCGGTGCTAATTTTCCAGTATTTATTGCAAAATAATTATATAGAGCACCGTAGTTCTCTGAATATGTTATGGAGTCGTTATTATTATAACATCTAGCACCATAGTATGTATTACTCCATAAGTTATCGTCAACAACCCAAGGGATAAGTGAACTGTCATTATATTTACTCGTTTTGAGATTTTCAATCATCCATTCTTGTGTTCCTATAATTACTGAATGATATTTATTGCCATCAGCATCAGTTACGTAATTTAGTGTTTTGAAAACCATTGTGCTTCCATAACCTGTTCCGTTTATATTTGTAGCATAAGCACGTAAATAATATGTGGTATTTGGGTTTAAACCATTTATGTAACTTGTAAAATTACTCGTATCCGTTCCGTCAATTGTCCTATTTGTAGATATTGTTGGAATAGCGTTTGTACTCCAGCAGACTCCTTTCTCTGTAATACTTGAAATACCACTACTTATAATATATCCACCACTTCTTGAAAAATTTTGTGATATAAAGGAAATATCGTATGTACCCACAATTGGTACTGGACCAATTTCTTTTTGAACTTCCTCATTTTTTTTACATCCAAAAAAAATAATTTGAATTAAAATTATAATCAAAATATTGCAAAAATTATTATTTCTCATTTTCATGTTATTTATGTTTTAGTGAAATCTGTCATTTAATTATATTGGGTAACGTATGCAGTTTCGTCTTGTTGCGTTTTTTCTTGTAAGAGTTGGTTAAAAGTAAGAAAAAACATTTGAAAACATAAATTCATTTAAACCTTAAACCAGCAATAAGATCGAAGCTGGTGTTAGCGTAGTTTGCCGGTGA
>CAILUD010000055.1 GCA_903837285.1 uncultured Bacteroidota bacterium
CGGTATATATAATGGTGTAAAATATAAGTGGAGCGAAATTAATTTTATTGACGATAAGGTGGGTTTAATGGAAAATCTTGCACCAAAAAACAAACATCTTGTTGGAAAACCGGTTTTAATCGAGAATATTTTAAAGTCGAAAAATAAAATTATAACTAACTACGAAAATTATGGATATCCATTTGCAAGTATTAAAACAGATAGTTTTGAGGTTTCACCAGGTTTAATATCTGCAAAATATATAGTTAAAAGCGGAGAGTTAATTAGTTTTGACAGTCTAGAAGTAACTGGTAATGCAAAAATATCCAACAGTTTTTTAAAACATTATTTGGGTATAGTCTCAGGTAAAAATTATAGCGAAAAAAAAGTATTTCAAATAAACCGATTACTTAAAGAACTAAGCTTTGTAACTATTGAAAAGCCACATGAGATTTTTTTTATTAATAATAAAGCCAGAGTTCGTTTATTCATTAAACAGAAAAAAGCAAATCAATTTAACGGTATACTTGGAATTATGCCCGATCCAAAAATTACTGGAAAATTTCTTCTAACAGGCGATATTTCTCTTAATCTATTAAACTCATTTCAACGAAACGACAGAATTGAATTTAATTGGAAAAAACTCGAAACATCTTCACAAAATCTTTTTGCTTTATTTCAACTTCCATATATTTTAAATAAACCAATAGGTGGAATTGCTTCAATAAAATTATTTAAAAAAGATAGCACTTTTGTAACCGTTACATCTCATGTTGGAATTCCTTTTTATTTAACAGGCTCAAATAATGTTGGTGTTTATTACGAAAATGGATCTTCAACCATGCTTTCTACTGCTAGATTAGCTTCAACAACAGTTTTGCCTGCCCTTTCCAGCTATAATTCAAATATCTTTGGAATAGCCTTATATTATTCATCACTCGATAATAAATTTAATCCACTAAAGGGATATTTTATTAAATTCCAAGCTGGATATGGTAAAAAAACTATTGAAAGGCATCCTGAAATTAATCCATTATTATACAGTGGAATACAAATGAGTTCGTTTAGAAATGAACTTTTTGCTGATATCTCAAAGTATACAAATTTGTACAGAAAATGGGTTTTAAAACTCAGGGTTCAATCTGGCTATATAAACACCAAAAAAATATTTAAAAATGAATTGTATCGAATAGGTGGTTTATCAACTCTTCGTGGTTTTGACGAAGAAAGCATTTATGCATCCGAATATTTAATTGGAAGTTCAGAAATTCGTTTTCTTTTCGAAGAAAATTCTGCATTTTTTGCATTCTACGATCAGGCTTATTATAAGAGTATTGATGTAAAAAATGACAACCCAGCGGGTTTTGGTGCCGGAATCGAGTTTCAAACTAAAGCAGGAATCTTTACTTTTAGCTATGCGCTTGGAAGCCAGTTAGGCAATAGCGTACAATTTAAGACTGCTCGTGTACATTTTGGGTTCGTTAATCGATTTTAAAAAGAAATTGACCAAAATATTTGTTTTACTTAAACGATTCAGATATATTTGACAAACAATTTAAACCAAGTCTACCATGAGAAAAGTTTACTCATTATTACTTTGTTTACCCTTAGCATTAGCTTTGTCTTGTAACAACCAGGAATCAACTCCTACAGATGCTTCTCAAGATAGTGTTAACTCGCAAACTTCTGAAGTTCAGCCAAACGACAAGCAAATTACTTATTACGAAAACGGTCAGGCTCAGTTTATGCAGCAATATTTAAATGGCATTAAACATGGCGAATATAAAGATTGGTTTAAAAATGGCCAGCTTCGCACTATGGGATACTATGATATGGGAATGCGCAACGGAACATGGAAATGGTACGGCGAAAAAGGCGAAATGGCTCTTCAGGTTAAGTATGATAAAACAGTAGCCGAGCTCTATTAATTAAAAAAATTATTTTTTCATTTATATTCAAAAACCTTCGATAAATCGAAGGTTTTTTTATGTTCGTAAAATTTTTATAAAAAAACATAACATTATATCTAGATACTACGTATATTTACCTAAAGTAAAGCAACTGTTTTATTGTTTTACTCGTCTTGTAAAAAAGACATTTTGAAGTTGAGTACCTTGATGTGTGTTGCTAACCTTGCAGCATAGCTGAAGCCGACTTCGTATAAGTTATTAACAGTTAATAATTTTGCGATGAAACGGTATATATACATCTCACTAAAAAAATCACTACTTACACTAGCGTTGGTGGTTTTGTTTATTGGAGTATGGGGGCAAATCCAAATCTCCGAAGGTTTTGAAACTGGATTACCAACTAGCTATACAACTACAACTTCTTATACCCTGGGATCAGGTACCTGGACAGGTCAATCAAATGGAGTAATTAGAGGAACAACTGGCGTTAATTCTGGCACTTATTCTTGCCAACTTAGAAGTCAAGTCGGATCTTATATTACTTCACCAAATATACCTACTGGTGGAGTTTCCACTGTTACTTTTTATGCCTCGATAAGTACAGGTTCAGGTTCTTCTTTACAAGTTAATTTTTCAACGGATGGTGGTGCTTCTTGGACTCCTGCAACAGGTTCTCCATTTTCACTTACTACTACTACTAGCTATAAAACTGCAACTATCAATTCCAGTGCTTCAAATATTTTGGTGCAATTTTATAGAACAAATGCAACTGTTTATATTGATGATATTTTAATAACTGCAAATATTGCCATACCAACAATTACTGTGTCTCCAGTTACTTTAACAAATCTCAACTATATTTTTAGTGCTGGGCCATCAACATCTCAATCTTATAATTTAAGTGGAATAAATTTAACAGGGGCGCCAGGTAGCTTATTGGTTAGCGGATCAGCAAATTACGAAGTGTCTACTGATAATACAACTTTTACAAATACAGTTAATGTTAGTTTTACCACTTCAACTTTAGCATCGACTCCAATTTATGTTCGGTTAAAATCAGGGTTATCTGCAGGCAATTATAATGCTGAAATTATTTCTAATGCAGGAGGTGGGGCAACTACTCAAAATGTAACATGCAGCGGAACTGTAAATATCTCAACAATTACTGTTTCACCAGTAACACTTTCTGGATTTAGCTATATTTTTGGTGCAGGGCCTTCAACAGAACTTACTTTTACAGTTTCAGGAGTATATTTAACTTCAGATGTTACTTTAACCGCACCAACAGATTTTGAAATTTCAACAACAACAGGTGCTGGATTTAATACTAGTTTAACTTTGGTGCCAACCTCTAATACACTTGCCGCAAAAACAATTTATGTTCGTTTAAAAAGCGGTTTAGCGATAGGAACATATACAACAGAAATTATTAATTGTACTGCAACTAATGCTACAACAAAAACTATTACTTGCAGCGGAAATGTCACTGGTTCTGTTCTGTCTGATGTACTTTCGATTGCTTCAACAGAAGCAACAACAATTTCATCGTTAATAAATGATAATGCGCCATTAACATCAACAAATGGGGTTCAAATTTGGCAATTTAAAGTTAGAGATGGAGGAGCAACGCTTAATGATGTTGATGCATTGCCAACGATTGTAAATAACATTACTTTTACTACAGGAGCAAGCGGAAATACAGTATCAGATTGGTCAACAGCAATTAAAACAGCTGCATTGTTTGATGGCGCAACATTTATTGGCACAGCTTCAAGTATAACTGCAACAAATATAAATTTTACAGGCTTAAATTATTCCGTAGCAGATAATAGCGAAAAAACTTTATCATTAAGAATTTCTTTAAATTGTGGCATTGGAGCAAATGTTGACGGTGATAAGTTTACATTTAGAATTAGCAATACTAATATTACCGTTACTGGAACTTCATCATCTTTTACAACTTTTACATCACAAGCATCTGCAACAACTGGCGCAAATATTATTTCTATTGTTGCAACACAATTGGTATTTGTTCAACAACCTTCCTCAACCGGATTAAATACAATAATGGTTCCAGCCGTTACCGTAAAAGCTACTGACGCCTGTGGAAATTTAGATTTACAATTTACTGGGTCTGTTTCAATTTCTTCAACTGGAACAATGACAGGATCGCCTATTTCCACAACTGCAGTTGCTGGGGTTGCAACTTTTAATACAATAACACATACCGTTATCGGCACTTCAATTAATTTAACAGCAACTTCTAGTGGCTTAGTTTCAGTAACAAGTAATAATTTTGATATTAGTACTGTTACAGTTTTGCAGCCTGGCGATTTTGCTATTTTAGCTGTTAACACATATGCTGATGGGGTTGGAAGTGCTGACGAAATCTCATTTGTTTGTTTTAAGGACCTAATGCCAGGCACAACCATATATTTTACTGACAATGGGTATGAGCGCGTAACTGCAGGCTTATGGGGAAATACCGAAGGTGTTGTATCAATGACGAGAATTAATTCAACTTTATTAAAAGGTACTATAATTACAATTCATTCAATAAATGGAGGGATTAATGATGGAACCGATTTTACAGTTTATACTTGTGGCAGTGTAGATGCTAATTGGAATAAAGGGGCGGTTTCATCTGCAACCTATTATTTTGATTTAAATAGTGATGATCAAGTGTGGTTCATGCAAGGTGGAACATGGGGAAACCTTAACACTGGGAATCATGATGCAACTTATACAGGTGGAAATGTACTTTATGGTTGGACTGATATTGATTGGAAAACAGCACCTAATTATGCAAGCACAAAGGGTTCAACTATATATCCCGGAATGAATTGTTTTACTACTAATGTAAATAATCTTGTTTCAGGTAACTCATTTGTAAAATTTGATGATCCCGATGCAATAGATTTCTCTAATCTTACTAGAGCAAAACTAGATTGGATTGCAATAATTAATGAAACTTCTAATTGGGATTATTATACTTCAGATGCACTTTATGATGCAGGTGGGTATGATTATTTAAATTCTACAGCTTGTCCTGCAATGACTATTGTAGCGAACACTTATATTGATGGAAAATGGACAGGAGGAAAAAATATTAATTGGTTTGAATGCGAAAACTGGAACACTTTTGTAATTCCAGATGAAAACGTAAATGTATTAATTCCTTCAACTGGAGTTACTAATGAACCGACTATTGGTGACCCAACGGTTAATTCTTTCACCACGGCTGAATGTAATAGTATTGAAATTCAATCTGGGAGAACATTAACCATGAATCATGCAAATAGCAGATTGGATGTTTATGGAAATATTATATATAACGGAACCTTTAGTGCTACTAATGGAATAGTCAATATTTTACTTGGAAACAACACATTAACTACAAGTAATACTAATATTATGAGTTTCTTTAATCTCTGTATGAATAAAACAGCAAGCGCTAACACTTTTACACTTGGCTACAACATTCAAGTAACCAACACCTTAATTCTAACAAGGGGAATTCTCACTACAGGAAGCAATAAGGTTATCGTTTCAAATACAGCAACAACAGCTATTACAGGGCACAGTACAAGTAGTTTTATAAATGGAAATTTAAGAAGAAATGTTGCATCAACAGGTTCTTATGATTTTCCAGTAGGATCTATCTCTCAATATGAGGCTTCAAATATAAATTTGGTGTCATCCTCTGGCTTAAGTTATATTGATTCAAAGTTTACAAATCCTCATTCAACTTCTATTGATATTACTTCTTTAGGATTACTTATTTCTTCTACCCCTGTTACAACTCTTCTAGATTATGGTTTTTGGACTATAGCTCCTGATGCAGGAACATATAATTATGATGTTACAATAACCTCTAGAGGTCATACAAATGGTGGGACGGTTGCAAGTCAGCATACTATAGTAAAAAGAGCAAATAACACCGTTGATTGGGCTACGTATCAATCAAATCACAGTAATTTAACTCAAGTAGGAACAGGAAGCTCACCAATTACTGCGGTATTGTCCGGATTGACAACATTCTGTGATTTTGCAATTGCAAGATCATCTATTGCGTTTCCACTGCCCGTTGAGTTAACAATGTTTACAGGTAAATCACTTAACAAACAAGTTTTGTTAAACTGGCAAACCGCTTCTGAAACAAACAACGATTACTTTGAAGTATTCAAATCTAAAGATTTAAGTTATTTTGAGAAATTAGGAACCGTTGCTGGGGCAGGTAATTCAAACTCAATTAATGTTTATAGTTTTATTGATGAAAATCCATATACAGGGAATAATTATTATAAGCTTAAACAAGTTGATTTTGATGGTAATTATTCGGAAAGCAATATTATCTTAGTTAAATTTCAAAATGCTGGAAACATAAATATTTATTATAACAATGAGAATAATGTTGTAGTTTCTAATTCTTCAAACAAAATTGATAATATTGAAATTACTGATGTAACTGGTAAGATCATAACCTCGTTAATTAATAATTCAGAAGAAAGTCAGATTCAAATAAATGTTGGTAACATTACACCAGGAATTTATTTTGTAAAAGTAATCTGTAACAACGAAACTACAGTTAGAAAAATATTTATAGAATAGTATTTATACTTTTCTAATAACCCTTAATTACCCAATCAATATTGTTATAAAAAATATAGCAAGCTATTAGTCCCGCAAAAATAATTGCAGGAATTTTTAATCCTTTTGATTTTATTGAAAGTGCTATTATTATTGGAATAGCTGCATAAATTAAATTGGTGCCCATTTGAAAATATTTAAAAGGACTATCGTACCAGTTATCAATAAATATTCGGATAATTACATTTAAAAAATCCATCGCAAACCAATATGCAATTGAAATAAAAACAAGAATATCCATTATTTTATTCTTGGTTTTATGATTTGTTGTTCCAGTATACAGGCTTGTTCCACAGTTTTTGCAAAACAAAGCATCATTTTCGTTTTCTGTAAAACATTTAGAGCAATTCATAGTCGTTAGATTTAGTTATTATAAATTGTTAAATAAAATCTGTTAACAATCCGGTGTTGTTTGCTCTTATACCTTTTTCGGTGTTGTGAAGTGTGCAACATTCATTAATGTTATCGTGTTCAAAAAACAGTGTGTAGTTATTTAATACGGCCTCTTTTAAAAATTCTTCTTTTTCCGAAAGTGTAATTAAAGGACTTGTATCATAGCTAATAACAAATGGCAATGGAATATGTGCAGTTGTAGGTATAAAATCAGCCATATAAACCAATGTTTTATCCTCGATTTTTATTATCGGAATAATTTGTCCTTCTGTATGTCCGTTATATATTTTAATGAAAATATTGGGAAATAATTCACATTCCTTTTCAATAAAACTGACTTTGCCAGCTTCTGAAAGAGGGATAAAATTTTCTTTTAAGTAGGATGCTTTTTCGCGTTGATTTGGATTATTTGCTAAATCCCATTGTTGTTTTCCAATCCAGTAGGTTGCATTCTTAAATGTAGGTTCAAAACCGGTTTTATCTGCATTATGTTTTACGGCACCGCCACAATGGTCAAAATGTAGGTGTGTTAAAATAACATCTGTAATGTCATTGGGAGAAAAACCTGTGTGTGCAAGTGATTTTTCAAAACCTTCGTTACCTACAATATGGTAATGCCCAAGAAATTTTTCATTTTGTTTATTTCCAATTCCGCAGTCAATAAGAATTTTGCGATTATCTGTTTCAATTAATAAACATCGCAGTGCCCAGGTACAAAGATTATTTTCATCAGCGGGATATGATTTTTGCCACATTACTTTTGGAACAACGCCAAACATTGCGCCACCATCAAGTTTAAAAGTTCCGGTATTAACTGAAAATAATTTCATTTATTTTTTACAATAATAATGATAAAACCATGGAATAGTTTCAATTCCCTTATATAAATTAAACAAAGGGAAATTTTCATTAGGTGAATGAATAGCATCAGATTCAAGTCCAAATCCCATTAAAATAGACTTTGCACCCAGCACTTTTTCGAACATTGCTATAACAGGAATACTTCCACCGCTTCTGGTTGGCACAGGTATTTTGCCAAATGTTTTTTCGTAAGCTTTACTTGCTGCTTTATAAGCGTGTGTGTTTGTTGGTGCAACGTATGCAGCTCCACCGTGCAAATCTTTAACAGTTATTCTTACTCCTTCAGGAACAATTGAGTTTAAATGTTTTTCAAATAATTCACTTATTTTGTGATGTTCCTGATTTGGAACTAATCGCATAGAAATTTTAGCTGTTGCTTTTGCTGGTAAAACTGTTTTTGCACCTTCGCCTGTATAGCCACTCCAAATTCCATTTACATCTAACGAAGGACGTATGCCAGTTCGTTCGATAGTAGTATAGCCTTTTTCACCACAAATATCAACCAAATCAAGTGATTCTTTGTATTTTGTTAAATCAAACGGGGCTCGTGCAAAATCGGCTCTTTCTTCTGTTGTTAATTCAATTACATCATCGTAAAATCCAGGTATTGTAATTTTGTTATTTTCATCGGTAAGACTAGCAATTATTTTTGTTAACATGTTTGCAGGGTTAGCAACTGCACCACCAAAAATACCTGAATGTAAATCTCTGTTTGGTCCAGTTAATTCAACTTCCATATATGCTAAACCACGTAATCCAACAGTTACCGAAGGAATATCCTGAGCAATCATGCCTGTGTCAGAAACCAAAATAATATCACACTTTAAAAGTTCTTTATTTTCGTTACAGAATTTCTCAAGACTAGGTGAACCAATTTCCTCTTCACCTTCAATCATAAATTTAATATTACAAGGCAAATTGTTATTTGTTACCATAAATTCAAATGCTTTTGCGTGCATGTATGCCTGACCTTTATCGTCATCTGCACCGCGGGCATAAATTTTTCCATTTTTTATTATTGGTTCAAATGGTGGCGATTCCCATAGCTCAATTGGATCAACAGGCATTACATCATAATGTCCGTAAACTAAAACAGTTGGTAAATCGGGATTAATAATTTTTTCGCCATAAACAACCGGATTTCCTTCTGATTGCATTACTATTGCCCTATCTGCACCCGCTTTAAAAATTAAATTTTTCCAATATTCAGCAGCTCTAATCATGTCGGGTTTGTTCTCTGTTAATGAACTGATAGAAGGAATTTGAATTAATCCAAATAGTTCATCTAAAAATCTCTGACGGTTGTTGTCGATAAATTCGTTAATTTTTTCCATAATAATATTATTTAATTTCTCCTTTAAATGCTCCCGAAAAATAAAAATGAGCCTGTATTCCTACAACGCTGTATTCCTTGTTGGCACTGCCATATATCGAAATACCAAAACCCAAATCGTAAAATATTTTGAAGGTGTAGTCTATACAACCATATATACCTAATTCACTAAAACCTCTATACCAGTTTTTTACTACACCGCCTGTATCAACTGCATGATCAAAAGTCCCTCCATAAGCATATGTTGGTCCTATAAAAGCAGTGATATTTGCTTTTTGTGTTTCTTTTCGCCAGCCTGTTGCAATATAAAAATCGTTAAGTTTTTGATAAGTTGGTTGAGTAAAAAATTTATCGCTGGATACATGATAACCGCCTTGAAAATATAAATTTTTAATTCTAAAGGTACCGGAGATTAAAGTGTTTAATTCAAATTTATTTATTGACTTATGAAAACCATATCCTTCACCAATTTTCAACCAACTACTGCCGGGTTTATATATTTTATCTTTAATTATTATTTCATCGTATTTGGTATTTTGTCCAAAAGCAAATGTAATAGAAAAAACAAATAACAAAGTGAAAAAATATTTATAAATAGCAATAGGTTTCATTATTTCAGATCGTTTTTTGATACATATTCTGCAGCAATACATAGTTCATTATACCAATCTTCGCCATACTTTCTTATAAGCGCTGGTTTTGCGAATTTATATACTTCTATCTCTTCTTTTTCTCCACAAGCTAAAGCAGGTTCGCATATATCCCAGATATCGTAATTAACAGCTGTAAAAGTTGAATGTTTTTTTAAACGTATTGGGTAAAGATGACACGAAATAGGTTTTTGAAGCGTGCAGGTTCCTTTTTCCCAGCTTTTTTCTATAGCACATGCAGCTATTCCATTAATAAAAATAGTAAAAGCACATTCCTTGCCGTTGTTAAGCGGAGTTGTTAATTCGCCTTCTGAATCAATTATTGCAACGCCATTTTTTTCAACATTTTCAATCGACTTTTCGGGCATAAAACAATATATAGAAGTTAATGCTTCTTCTATTGCAAGTATCTCGTCGGGCTCAAGTGGTGCACCAGAGTCGCCGGCAACACAGCATGCGCCTTTGCATATGCTAACATCGCACACGAATTTTTTTTCAAAAACGTCTAGACTTACTATTTTGTCGTCAATTTGAATCATAGTTATTTTACCAGAACTTTTCCTGTCATTTCTTTTGGAATATCTATACCCATAATTTTTAAAATAGTTGGTGCAACATCTGCCAGTATACCATTTTCTATTTTGTTAAATCTATTAGAAATAAGAATACAAGGAACCGGGTTTAGTGAATGAGCTGTATTTGGCGAGCCATCAGGATTTACTGCATAATCAGCATTCCCGTGATCTGCAATTATCATTAATTCATAATTATTTACAATCGCTGTTTTTACAACTTTGCCAACACAAGAATCAATTGTTTCCACTGCCTTTAAAATTGAATTGTAAAAACCGGTATGCCCTACCATATCGCCATTTGCAAAGTTTAAGCAAATAAAATCATTTGTGTTTTTATTTAATTCTGCAATAACTGTATCGCAAACAATAGGTGCGCTCATTTCAGGTTGTAAATCATACGTAGCAACTTTTGGCGAAGGAATCATTATTCGTTGTTCGTTGTTAAAAACATCTTCTCTTCCGCCCGAAAAGAAAAATGTAACATGCGGATATTTTTCTGTTTCTGCTATTCTTAGCTGATGTAAACCAAGTTTAGATATTGTTTCGCCAATAGTGTTTTCTACATTTTCGGTATCGAAAAGTATGTTAATATTTTTGAATGATTCATCGTAGCGAGTAATAGTATAATATTCTAACGGAATAGTATGCATGCCGTTTTCTGGCATATCTTTTTGTGTTAATACAGTTGTTATTTCACGAAGCCTGTCGGATCTGAAATTAAAGCATAAAAACACATCGTTTGGCTTAACAAGTCCAATAGGAGTTTGATTATCGTCAACTATAACAATAGGCTTAATAAATTCATCGGTAATTTCTTCAGAATAAGATTCTTCAATTGCTGTTAAAACATTTTTAGTTTTTTTCCCAATTCCGTTTACCATTAAATCGTAGCCGATTTTTACTCTTTCCCAACGTTTATCGCGATCCATTGTATAATATCTACCTACTAATGTTGCGATTTTTGCTGTAGTGTTTGCAGTTTTTTCTTGAACTTCTTTTACAAAATTTAAACCGCTTCGCGGATCGGTATCTCTACCATCAGTTAGTGCATGAATAAAAACATTTTTAACATTATTTTCTGTAGCAAGCTCACAAATTCTAATAAGATGATTTGAGTGAGAATGTACTCCACCATCGCCAATAAGACCAATTAAATGAAGACTAACATTTTTTTCTTTTGCTATTTTAAAAGCATTAAGTAAAAGTTCATTTGTGTCAAGAGTTTTTTCGCGAATAGCTTTATTTATTCTAACTAATTCCTGGTAAACTACTCGGCCGGCACCAATATTTAAATGTCCGACTTCAGAATTTCCCATTTGACCTTCTGGCAAGCCAACATCTTCACCACAAGTTAGTAATTGTGAGTTAGGGTATTTTGTTTTAAGCTCATCAAGGTTTGGGGTATTTGCGTTAAAAATAGCGTCGGAATGAGATTTGTCGCCAATTCCCCATCCGTCCAGTATCATTAACATAAATTTATTAATCTTCATTTATTATGTTTTAAAGAAAACAAAGGTAATGAATATGACGCATAGATAAAAAAAGCCGTTTTGAAATTTCAAAACGGCTTACTATTAAAGAAATAATTTTTTATTTCGAAAATTCGAAAGATTCTATAAATCCAGTAATGTCCTCTTGGCCAGGGTAACTGCCATCACGAAGCATTAAAATCTGAAAAAGACGGTTTTCTTTTAAAAATATTTTATAGCACATATAATAACTGTCTTTTTTAGCTTTAAAGAAATATCCAGGATTTCCATCAAGTGTGATTTTTTCTTCAAATTCTAGGGTTGCACCCTGACTACTTAAAGCACCTTCTTTTGCTCCCTGTAAAAGACTGTCAGGCGAACTAGCAGCAACTATGTCTGAAGGATAATCACTTAAAGCTACCATATAAGCTTCGGTTGCACTTTTTTCGTAAGTAAAAGATTTCATTTCAATATTTCCTACTTCAGTAGGAACATTTTGAGACTCTACTGTTGGTGTTCCAGGGAAATTGATTTTAAATGTTCCGTCTGGACTTGTGTATTTTGTTGTCTCCATCGATTTGCTTAAAGAATCAAGCTTGCCAAGAGCATCTAAAGAGCTTTGGCTACCACCACAGGACACCAAAATTGCTGCGATTAAAAAAAGAGGTAAAAATTTCATATAAAATTTATTTTAGGTTTAGATTACAAATCTAATTAATTTTAATTAAAAAAGTTATAAAATTCAGAAACTGTTTTGAATTTTTAAAAATAATATTGGTAAATGATTTTCAACAGTTACCCCGCCCTAAAGGGAGTGTTGAAAATCAATTTACTCCCTTTAGGGTTGGGGTAAATGAATTTATTAATGTGTAAACAGGAATTAAAATTCAAAACAGTTTCTTATTTTTTTTGATACTGATTTATTATACGGACTAATTCGCTAACTGCATTTACCTCAGGAATATTTTGTAAAATTTGCTCTTTCCCTTTATAAATATTCACTTTTCCTTTTCCTGCTCCTACATATCCATAATCAGAATCGGCCATTTCTCCGGGCCCGTTTACAACACAACCCATTACTGCAATTTTTAATCCTTTAAATTGTTTTGTGGCAATCATAACATCGTTCACTGCTTTTTCAATATCAAAAAGAGTTCTTCCACACGAAGGGCAAGAGAGGTATTCTGTTTTTGTTATTCTGGCTCTACTTGCCTGAAAAATTGAATATGCTATGGAAATTATTTTTTCAGAATTATCTTTTGTTGTTCCGGTAATCCAGATGCCATCAATTCTGCCATCTGCAAATAATCCACCAGCTATAATTGATAGTTTAAATAAAGTTTCTTCTTCAGATAAATTATTAATGTCGAATTTTAAAATAATAGGTTTATCATCATTTTTTAAATCAAGATCAGAAATATAATTGCGAATAAAATAAAGATTTTCGTTTTCAATTATATGTAATTTGTTAATATCGAAATTCTGCAAATTGTTAATATCTGGAAAAACAACACTCTCGTTAGCGAAATCTGTATAAATTAATATTGGAACATTTTCACCACCAACTTGGTTTACTGCGGTTGTTTTCCGCTTATTATATGAAAACGGGTTGTAATTCCTGCTTGTTTTTTGTGTGTAATTGTTGACAGTAATATTTTTATTTACTTCATTGAATATTGCTTTTGCTACCGGAATTTCCTTTTCTGGTGCTTCTGTTAACGAAACTCGAATTGTATCTCCAATTCCTTCGGAAAGTAACAATCCTATTCCAATTGCAGATTTAATTCTTCCATCTTCTCCTAATCCAGCTTCGGTAACCCCAATGTGAAGAGGATAATTCATGTTGGTTTCTGTCATTTTTTGAACTAAAAGCCTGTTGGCATGAATCATTGTTAATGGATTGCTTGCCTTCATTGACAGTACAATGTTGTGAAAGTTTTCTGCATTACAAATATCAATAAATTCCATTGCCGAAGCTACCATTCCCTCGGGTGTATTGCCATAGCGACTTATCATTCTCCATGATAATGATCCGTGATTTATACCAATCCTAATAACTGTTTTATTTTCAGCACAGATTTTTAAAAGAGGTAAAAGTTTTTCATGAATCTTTTCTTTTTCAAGTAAAAATTCGTTTTCGGTAAAGTCAATTTGTTTTGCAGATTTTGAAACATCAATATAATTGCCCGGATTAATTCTGACTTTAGAAACAATTTTAGCCGCAATTTCAGCCACTTTTGGATTGAAATGCACATCTGCAATTAGTGGAATTAAAATGTTTCTTTTTTTTAATTCAGTAATAATATTTGGAAGATTTTCTGCTTCTTTAATACCTTGTACTGTTAACCTAACATAATCTGAACCAGCATTCCAAATCCTCGAAATTTGCTCTACTGTGGTGTTAGTGTCAAGAGTATTTGTGTTTGTCATTGTTTGAAGGCGAATAGGATTTTCACCGCCAAGCAGAATGCCACCAATATTTACAACTTTGGTTTTAAAACGTGAATAAGAGTTAAATGGCTGAGAAAAAACAAACATTTTATTATTTTTTGATGAAACAAAGATATATTTAAAAGTTATGCCCAAAGGCAAATGTCATTTAAGTTAAGTAAAATATTTTTAAAATAATTGCTTTTAATGCATCATCTACGAAGATGTATGTGTCATTATTTTAAGATATTACAATTATTGAACCTCTACTAGGTTCAATAATAAAACACATATGAAAAAAATGTGATTTCTGTTTTAAAGATCGTAGATCTTCCATTTTTGTAAATGTATAAAATAATGGTTTATAAAGGTTGTAGACCTTTCACTTATAAAGACGATAAATTGTTAATCCACTACATTTATTTGAAATGCCTAGTTTAAAGACACTGCCCCAAAGGCATCTCTTCGTAAAAAAATCATAAATAGCGAGTTATAAAGTTTGATGATTCCTTGTTTTACGGTTGATTTATATCAGATTTATTCAAATTATTAATCATTTTGCAATAACCTTTCTCAATTGTATCTTTACGCTTTAATTTTAAAATAATGACGAATACTTCTTTAGAATATTTTGCTCACGAAACAGCCGTTATTGATAGTGGTTGCAGTATTGGGAATGGAACAAAAATATGGCATTTTAGTCATATTATGTCAAATTGTACGATTGGCGAAAAATGTAATATTGGTCAGAATGTTGTTGTTTCTCCAGAAGTAATTCTTGGTAATAATGTTAAAATTCAGAATAATGTAAGCATTTACACTGGTGTAATTTGCGAAGATGATGTTTTTTTAGGACCGTCTATGGTTTTTACGAATGTAATTAATCCTAGAAGTGCTGTAATTCGTAAAGACGAATACAAAAAAACTCATGTAAAAAAAGGTGCAAGCATAGGAGCTAATTCAACTATAGTTTGTGGCGTTACACTAGGCGAGTTTTGTTTTATTGGTGCTGGTGCGGTTGTTATTAAAGATGTTAAACCATTTTCGTTAGTAGTTGGAAATCCATCACGACATGTTGGATGGATGAGCGAATTTGGCCATCGTTTAAATTTTAACGAAGAAGGTATTGCCATTTGTCCAGAGAGTAATGCAAAATATCGTTTAGCAAATAATGAAGTAAATAAAATTGCAGAATAATGAGTCAGCCAAAAAATTTCTCGTTAATTGGGGTTGCTGGATATATTGCTGCCCGTCACGTTGGTGCAATAAAAGAAACCGGAAATAAATTGGTTGCAACTTTAGATAAATTTGATAGCGTTGGGTTTTTAGATAATTATTTTCCAGAAGCTGATTTTTTTACAGAGTTTGAAAGATTCGACAGACATACTGAAAAACTAAGAAGAGCTGGAACTAAAATAGATTTTGTTAGTATTTGTTCTCCAAATTTTTTACACGATTCGCATATTCGTTTTGCTTTAAGAAGTGGTTCGGAAGCAATTTGCGAAAAACCATTGGTGTTAAATCCATGGAATATTGATGCACTTACCGAATTAGAAAAAGAAACAGGTAATAAAGTAAATACGATATTACAATTAAGGCTACATCCCTCAATTATTGCATTAAAAAAACAAATTGAAGAATCTCCTAAAGATAAAATATTTGATGTCGATTTAAGCTATATAACAAGCCGGGGAAACTGGTACGACTTTTCATGGAAAGGTGATATTCAAAAATCAGGTGGTATAGCAACTAATATCGGAATACATTTTTTTGATATGCTTACCTGGATTTTTGGTTCAGTTAAAGATAACAAACTTCACATTACTCAAAAAGATAAAGCTGCAGGATTTTTACAATTAGAAAAAGCAAGAGTAAGATGGTTTTTAAGTATCGATTATAATGATATTCCTAATGAAGTAAAAGCAAAAAACCAAAGAACATTTCGATCAATAACAGTTGAAGGAAAGGAAATTGAATTTAGTGGTGGGTTTACTGATTTACATACTTTAAGTTATCAGTCTATCATAGAAAATAAGGGTTTTGGGTTATCTGATGCCAGAACTTCTGTTGAAACAGCATATAACATTAGAAATGCATCTCCAATTGGACTAGTTGGAGAATATCATCCAATTTGTAAAAACATTTAACAAAATATATTTACCATGTATAAAAAAATCGTTGACAAAAAAACTAAAATTTCCATTATTGGATTAGGTTACGTTGGATTACCAATAGCTTTAGAATTTGCAAAAAAAGTTTCTGTTATAGGATTTGATATTCGTGAAGACAGAGTTCAAATGATGAAAAAAGGAATTGATCCAAGTAACGAACTTCCTTCATCGGCGTTTAAAGGATGTGATATTGTTTTTACATCTAATCCCGCAGATTTAAAAGGAGCTTCTTTTCATATTGTTGCGGTTCCAACACCAATTGATAATCATAACTTGCCCGATTTAACACCCGTTATAAGTGCAACAACTGCAGTTGGAAAAATATTAAAAAAAGGCGATTATGTTGTTTATGAATCAACAGTATATCCTGGTTGTACCGAAGAAGATTGTGTTCCTGTGCTAGAAAAAATGTCTGGATTAAAATTCATGAAAGATTTTAAAGTAGGATATTCTCCTGAGAGAATTAATCCAGGCGATAAAGATCATACTTTAACAACAATCAAAAAAGTTGTGTCGGGATGCGATAAAGAATCATTAGAGAATGTTGCAAAAGTATACGAACTTGTTGTAAAAGCAGGTGTTCACAGAGCATCAACAATTAAAGTTGCAGAAGCTGCAAAAATTATTGAAAATACTCAGCGCGATGTTAATATTGCATTAATGAATGAGCTTTCAATCATTTTTAATAGAATGGGAATTAACACATACGAAGTACTTGAAGCTGCAGGAACAAAATGGAATTTTTTAAAGTTTTATCCGGGTTTGGTTGGCGGTCATTGTATTGGAGTAGACCCTTATTATTTAACTTATAAAGCAAAAGAGTTTAGATATCATTCAAAGGTTATAGATGCTGGTCGATTTATAAATGATTCGATGGGATTTTACATAGCCAAACAAACTGTAAAAAAACTTATAGCTACAGGAAAAAATGTTTTAAATGCTAAGGTTCTTGTAATGGGAATTACATTTAAGGAAGATGTTAGCGATTTAAGAAACTCAAGAGTTGCAGACGTTGTTACAGAACTTGTTTCGTATGGCGTAAAGGTTGATGTTGTCGATCCTCATGCAGATAGTGATGAGTTAAAACATGAATATGGATTTGGCATTTCAAAAAAGATTCGTTCAGATTATGATGCAGTAATAGTTGCAGTTTCTCATAAAGAGTATATTAAATTAACAGAATCATATTTTAAAGGAATAACTGGTAAAGATGCAATTCTTGTAGATGTTAAAGGAATTTATCGTGGTAAAATGAAGGGATTTAATTATTGGAGTTTATAAAAAAATGGCAAAAAAAATATTAGTTACCGGAGGTACCGGATACATTGGCTCACACACTGTAGTTGAACTTCTTCAGAAAGATTATGAAGTTTTTATTATTGATAATCTTTCAAATTCTCATATCTCGGTATTAGAGGGGATTGAAAAAATTGCAGGCAAAAAACCGCATTTTACAAAACTCGATTTAACTGATAAATTTGCAACCGAAAAATATTTTAACAATCATCACGATTTAGATGCAGTTATTCATTTTGCTGCTCTTAAGTCGGTAAACGAATCGGTTGCTGAGCCCTTAAGGTATTATAAAAACAACCTTGAATCGCTTATTAATTTGCTTCATAATATGATTACTAAAGAAATTTCTTCTTTGGTTTTCTCTTCGTCTTGCACTGTTTATGGAGAGCCTGATAAAAATCCCGTAAATGAAAAAGCGCCTCTAAAAAAACCTGCTTCTCCCTACGGTAAAACAAAACAAATTGCAGAAGATATTTTGCAGGACTCTATTATTTCAGTTGATTTTCTAAAAGTTATTGCTCTTCGTTATTTTAATCCAATTGGCTCACATCAGTCTTCTTTAATTGGAGAATTGCCAATTGGAATTCCAAATAACCTTGTGCCTTTTATTACTCAAACTGCTGCTGGAATAAGAGAGCAGCTTAAAGTTTTTGGCGATGATTATAACACATCAGATGGAACGTGTATAAGAGATTATATTAATGTTG
Organism: uncultured Bacteroidota bacterium; assembly: GCA_903837285.1. Taxonomy (GTDB): domain Bacteria; phylum Bacteroidota; class Bacteroidia; order Bacteroidales; family GWA2-32-17; genus GWA2-32-17. The sequence continues at coordinate 18,425 of CAILUD010000055.1, forward strand.
TTGATCTTGCTAAAGCACACGTTGTTTCTGTTGATCGATTAATTAACAACAAATCGAAAGAGCATTTTGAGATTTTTAATTTAGGCACTGGTAAAGGATATTCGGTTTTAGATGCAATAAAATCATTTGAAAAAGTATCTGGTAAAAAATTGAATTATATACTTGTCGACCGTCGCCCCGGAGATATTGAACAGGTGTGGGCCGATGTATCAAAAGCTAACGAAATATTAGGTTGGAAAACCGAAAAAAATCTCGATGAAACTATGCTTTCTGCATGGAATTGGGAAAAAAAGTACCGTGGAATTCAAGAATAAAAAAAACAGAAATGAATAAAAATATTTTAATAACCGGAGGAGCTGGTTTTATTGGCTCACATGTTGTACGGAATTTTGTTAATAAATATCCACATTACAATATTATTAATTTCGATTTGCTTACTTATGCAGGAAATCTCGAAAATTTAACAGATATTGACAGTAAGTCAAATTATACTTTTGTTAAAGGTGATATTTGTGATGAAAAACTTTTGGCAGAACTTTTTGGCAAATATAATTTTGATGGAGTAATTCATCTCGCTGCCGAATCTCATGTTGACCGTTCTATAACTGATCCAATGTCATTTATAAGAACTAATATTGTTGGAACAGTTACATTATTAAATGCTGCAAAAATTGCCTGGAAAGATAATTGGGAAGGTCATCGTTTCTATCATATCAGCACCGATGAGGTTTATGGTTCGTTAGGTAGTGAAGGTTTTTTCTATGAAGATACGCCTTACGATCCTCGTAGTCCTTATTCTGCTTCAAAAGCAAGTAGCGATCATTTGGTAAGAGCATATAATCATACTTATGGTATGCCTATTGTTATTTCAAACTGCTCAAATAATTATGGCCCAAATCAATTCCCTGAAAAACTTTTACCATTAATAATTAACAATATAAAAAACAGTAAAGCATTACCCGTTTATGGTAAAGGTGAAAATATTCGCGATTGGCTTTATGTTGAGGACCATGCACATGCTATTGATTTGATTTACCATCAGGGAAAAAATGGCGAAACTTATAATATTGGCGGTGGAAACGAGTGGACAAATATTAAATTAGTTCATAAGTTATGCGAAATAATGGATGGCAAATTAAATAGAACTCCCGGAACTTCGGCTCAACTTATTACTTATGTAAAGGATCGTGCTGGTCACGATTTGCGATATGCTATTGATTGCAAAAAGTTAGAATCGGAATTAGGCTGGGCCCCTACAGTTACTTTTGACGAAGGGCTTGAGAAAACTGTTAACTGGTATTTACAAAATATTGATTGGATGCAAAATGTTCTTTCGGGCGATTATGAAAAATATTATCTGAATCAATATCAGAAAAGATAGTTATAAATGCTAAAAGGAATAAAATTCTTTTTTATTTTAACGTTGTTATTTTCTTTAAATAAGCAAATAAATGCAGAGAATTATGCACCGTCTGATACAATTTGGATTGTTGTTGCAGATTCAATGCAGTGTGAATCTATTGAAGAAATAAAAGAATGGCCTCAGTATATTAAAATAGGTAAACATCAAGTAAAGAATCCTGTGTATGTTGTTGCCGAAGATGTTGTGGGAAAAGACAAGGCGACTACAGTTGTTTTAACCTTGCTAACCGGGCCATTAGGAGGACATAGGATTTTTTTAGGAACTAAACCAATTGTACCCATTGTTTACGCTTGTACTTTAGGCGGAGGACTTGGTGTGCTTTTTTTTATTGATTTGGTTGTAATTTGTTTTTCTAAAGATATTAGTCGTTTTGAAAATAACGATAGAATATTTATGTGGGCTAAATAACAAAAGTAAACCTGAAAATTATTTATTATCATCAGCATTCCATTCTGCATAAGAAGTAGCAGTTTCGTATAATTTTACGCTATAAAGTTTAATTTTTTGCGGAAGTAATTTTTTAATTCTTTCTGCAAAATCAATTACCATATTTTCGCATGTTGGCTGATATGGTAATAAAAAATGACGTTCAAACATTTGCCCGGTTTCAAGTAATGGCTTGTAGTTTGATTTATCACTAACAACAAGCGAGTGATCCATTTCTGTTACAATTACAGAATTTACAATCTTTTTTAAATCGCCAAAGTCCATAACCATACCAAGCTTAACATCGTTAGTATTTGTATTTGGTTCCCCAATTATTGTAACATATAAAATATAACTGTGACCGTGAATGTTTTTACAAAGTCCGTCGTAATTCCAAAGAGCGTGAGCCATTTCAAACTTAAATTCTTTTGTAACCCTAACTAAAGCCATAACAATGTTTTTTAATGAATAAAAACTAATTTTGACAAATTTTTATAAAGGTATGAAAAAATATAAATGTTTGTTTTTTATTGTTGCATTGTTTGCCTCAATAAGTCTTTTTGCTCAACAAATAAAGGTTGATTCAACAATAGCAAAATCAGAAATTAAACAAAAATTGTTTGGAAATATTTTTACCGGGTTTTATTATGGTTTAAATGAAAATCTATTGCCTCGCCAGTCATTTGAAATTAGTACAGCACTTTTGGGTTATCAGGTAGAAATTGACAATAAAGTTAAGGCTACATTAATTTATGATGTAACAAAAACTACAAGTGATATTTCTGTTAAGGATACGTCTAAAAATTTATTAGAGGTAAGTTATTTTAAAGGAAGTGATTATACTGCTTTTTTAAAGCAGGCGCAAATTGATTGGACTTTTGCAAAAGGATTTGAATTTTCTGTGGGACAGTTATTAAATCAGCAGTATTTAACCTTACAGGATAAGTTTTGGGGCTATCGTTATGTTGCATATACATTTCAGGAAAGATATAAATTTGGTTCACCTGCCGATTTTGGAGCAAGATTAACCTGGCGAAAAGCTGATAAATTAAATTTAAGCATTGGAGTAGTAAATGGCGATGGGGCTTTTTATAAGCAAGACAGCAAAGGACTAATGTTGTACAGTGTTAATGTTGAATATTTCCCAATAAAAAAGTTAACTCTTAAATTCTATTTTGATATAAGTCCTGATGAATATTTACCAGCAAGAATGGCTTATTCTGGGTTTGTTGGATATAAAACAGAAAAATGGAGAATTGGTGCGGAGTATAACCAGTTAGTGCATCCAAATTATTTGATGGATAAATATTATAGTGGAGTATCTATTTATGGAGGTGCTAAAATTTTCAAAAAAGTGGAAATAATTGCTAGGTATGACTACATAGAAAAGTCGGCAATACTTAAAGATAATAGTCAGTATGCAATTTTAGGAATGCAATATGAGCCGGTAAAAAACTTTTTTATGTCAGTTAATGGAAGGTTCTTAATTCCTGCAGATATCTACCAGGTATATGCAAATTTTGGAATTAAATTTTAATTAATTGTACATTTTGATATACACTCAATAATTTCGGACAATCTTTCGTGTTTTAAAAAATAAAATGTGTTTTTTCCTTTACGTTTTGAAGTAAGAACACCTTTATTTTTTAATATGCCTAAATGATGCGATGTTGTAGACTGTTCTATGCTTAATAACTCATGAATCTCTGTTACGGTCAAAAGTTTTCCATCCTCTAATAATCCTAGAATTGCGATTCTCATTGGGTGTGCAATTGCTTTTAGCATGTCAGATGCCGCGTTAAGTTGTTCAACATTAAGATATTTAACTTTTGTAGTCATAATAATTATGGTTATATTAGTAATAATTCAATTATATAAATATGTATCGCCTATTAACATGATAATTATCATGTTCGCAACTTGTTATTCAGCACGTTTATGTTATTTATACCAGGTGTTGACATATTTAAAAATCTCGATATGTAAAGTTGAAACAAAATTTCATTAAAAAATAATTTTTACGCAACGATTTTAAAGAAATAACTATATTTGATGAAGAACTTTTATGGTATCGCTCAATCAAATAAAGGCTCCTGTAAAGGACGAGTTAAGTGAATTCGAAGACTACTTTCGAAATTACGTTAAAAGCAATGTTGCTTTATTAAACATAATTACAAGATATGTTTTAAAAAGTAAAGGCAAACAAATGCGCCCGTTACTTGTATTTTTAACAGCAAAACTTATTGGAAAGGTTAATCCTTCAACATTTCATGCAGCATCTTTAATTGAATTAATGCACACAGCGACACTTATTCATGATGATGTTGTTGATGAATCCTATCAACGAAGGGGATTTTTATCAGTAAATGCACTTTGGAGAAATAAAATATCTGTACTTATTGGTGATTATCTTCTTGCAAAAGGACTATTGTTAGCAGTTGATAATTCAGAATTTGAATTACTAAGAACCGTTTCTGATGCGGTAAAAGAAATGAGTGAGGGTGAGCTTTTGCAGATAGAAAAAGCAAGGAAGCTTGATATAAATGAAGATTTATATTTTGAAATAATCAGAAAAAAAACTGCAATGCTTATTGCTGCAAGTTCTGTTGGTGGAGCATTATCAGCAGGTGCATCTAAAGAAGATGCTATTAAGATGAAAATATTTGGCGAATCTTTAGGTATTGCTTTTCAAATAAAAGATGATCTTTTTGATTATGCTGCAGGTAATAAAACAGGAAAACCAGCCGGTAATGATATTCGCGAGAAAAAAGTAACGCTTCCGCTTATTTATGCATTAAAGCAAGCAACAAGCAGTGAAAAAAGAAAAATATTAAAAATTGTTGCTTCAAAAGAACCAGGAAACGAAGGATTAAATACTGTTGTGGAATTTGTTAAAATTAAAGGTGGTTTTGATTATGCGGTTAGTAAAATGGAAGAATATAAAAATAAAGCAATCGATATTTTGAATTCATTTCCGCAAAATGATGCACGAAATGCTTTAAATGATTTTGTTGTTTATGCAACAAATCGCGATAAGTAATTTAAATTGTCGTATATTTATCTAGAAACTGTTTTGAATTTTTTTAAATATTTTATAGGATGATGATTTTCAACAATTACCCCGCCCTAAAGGGTGTGTTGAAAATCAATTTACTCCCTATAGGGCTTGGGGTAAATAAATTGATTTTATGGTAATTGTATTTATAAACATGTTAACAGGAATTAAAATTCAAAACAATTTCTTAATAAATCTATTCGTTTGTAGTTATTAATTCTTATAAATCTCAAATGAAAATAATTTCAATTTCTTTTTTCTTGTTTTTTTCAATCGTTGGTTTTTCGCAACAAATAATACCAACAGAAACAAAAGCTTTGCTTGATGTATCGGTTACAAATTTTGCAGATAAACCATTACCAAAAGAAATAATTGATTTTGTGGGGAAAAAGAATAAAACCCCAATTACTGTAACAACAGATAAAGATGGCAAGGCCAAGGTTTTACTTCCCGAAGGAGATGTTTATGATATAAAATACAGAGATTTTATGGAACAGGTAAATTATTCTCAGGTCGATATTCCAATGGAGCTGGGGGCAATGACTTATCAACTAACAATAAAATTTGAACCCGAGAAAGTATTTACTCTTAAAAATGTACATTTCGAAACAGCTAAAGCTGTTCTTACACCAAATTCTTTCGATGCTTTAAATGAGCTTGTGGAAGCTCTTAAAACTAACCCAAATATGGTAATTGAAATTGCAGGTCATACCGATAATGTAGGAACTACAGAAACAAATCAAATACTTTCTCAAGAAAGAGCAAATTCAGTGATGAAATATCTTATTTCTAAAGGAATTTCTGCATCAAGAGTTAGTGCAAAAGGATATGGGTCATCGCAAACGGTTGCTTCAAATAGTACAGAAGAAGGGCGTCAGCAAAACAGAAGAACTGAAGTTCGGATAATAAAGGAATAGCCCTAAGCAAAAACAAGGAAATGTTTTTTATCATTTATTATTAATGCAATACTATATTACTTTGTAATAAACATAATTGTATGGAAAAGGGAAGAGATTCAAAACCGCATATAGGAATTTATGGGCGAAGAAACAATGGAAAAAGTTCTTTAATTAATTGTCTTACCGGACAAGATATAGCTATTGTTTCGGAGCTTGCCGGAACAACTACCGATCCTGTAAAGAAGTCATATGAAATTACCGATTTTGGTCCTGTAATTCTAATAGATACTGCCGGAATAGATGATATTGGAGATATTGGCGAAAAAAGAATTTCTAAAACATTATCTACAATTAAAACTATTGATTTAGCTCTGCTTATTGTTGCGGAAAATATTTTCGATGATTTCGAAATAAAACTTATAGAAGAATTTAATAAATTTGACATTCCGTATATTGTTATTTATAATAAAGTTGATTTAGTTAAACCAACAGTAGAATATTTAAAACAAATAGAGAAAATAACAAATAAAAAAACAATTGAATTTTCTGCATTAAACTCTAATACTGATGAAATTTTAAACCAAATCAGAATAGCAGTTCCCGAGAATGCATTCAAAATAAATCCATTATTTGAAGGATTAGTAAATCAGGGTGATTTTGTGTTGCTTATTACACCTGTTGATACCGAAGCTCCCGAAGGAAGAATGATATTACCGCAAATGCAGGCAGTAAGAGGTGTTTTAGATAAATTTGGGATTTGTATTGTACTTAAAGAAACTGAAGTAGAACATTTTTTTAACACAACGTCAATACCAATAAAATTAGCTGTTACGGATAGTCAGTTGTTTGGAAAAATAGATAAAATTATTCCTGCAAATATTCCACTTACCGGATTTAGTGTATTGTTAGCTAAAAACAAAGGCGATTTTGACGAATACATGAAAGGCACACCAGCAATAAGTAATTTAAAAGATGGTGATATTGTTTTAATTCTTGAATCGTGCTCCCATCATGTTACTTGTGATGATATAGGCAGATTTAAAATACCAAATTGGTTAAAGAAATTCACAGAAAAAAAACTCGAATTTGAAGTTGTTAGCGGACTAGCAAGTTTTCCTCGACCAATTAAAGAGTATTCTTTGGTTGTTCAGTGTGGGGCATGTATGATTACAAATAAGCAACTAAAGAGCAGATTACAACAATTTAAGGAGTTGAATATTCCTGTTACAAATTATGGCATGGCAATAGCTTATACTAATGGCATTTACAATAGAGCAATAGAACCTTTTAATAAGTTAAAAGGCTAAAGTTGAAAGCTAAAAGTTCAAAGTCTAAAGTGAGCTCAATTTTTATTATTTTTGTTGATATTCTTAATTTTCTATACGTTTGTCAATAATTTTTCGCAATTAACGTTTAACCAATATGCAAAGAATAGCAATTTTTCCGGGCTCGTTCGATCCAATAACTAAGGGACATGAATCTGTAGTTAAAAGAGCGTTACCGCTTTTCGATAAAATTATTATTTCAATAGGGGTTAATGCCGAAAAAAAGGATTCGTTTTTTTCTCTCGAAAAAAGAATAGAGTGGATTAAACAGACTTTTAAGGATGAAACTAAAGTTGAGGTAATGGAATATTCTGGACTAACAGTCGATTTTTGTAAAAAAATGAATGCGAGTTTTATTCTGCGTGGGTTAAGAACTTCTGCCGATTTTGAATTTGAACGTGCAATAGCGCAAACAAATAGGTTTTTAGAGAAAAAAATAGAGACGATTTTTCTTCTAACTACTCCCGAACACACACCAATTAACAGTACTATTGTTAGAGAAGTATATAAAAATGGTGGTGATGCAAGTTTATTTGTTCCTGATGGTATTATTTTAAAACAATAAGATGAAGGTTAAATTCTTTTTTGTTTTTTGTTTTACGGTTTTATTTGTTCAATCTTTTGCGCAGGTTTCAACAATTTCATTTAGCCAGAAATCCTATTCAAACGACAGCATTTTTATTTTAACAAAAGCTGATTTTATTTCAAATAATATTGACACAATATATTCCGGAAAGGTTAATTTAGATGGAAAATTTGAATGCTCGTTAAATCTAAAACAAACGAGTTTAGTATATATCCCACTTGATTTTTTTAAACTTTCATTTTATGTTGAACCCGGAAAAACATATAAAATTCAAATACCTCCACGAAGAAAACTTTCTGTTGCCGAAGAGTTAAGTCCTTATTTTGAACCTATAGAGATTATTCCCGGAATTGAAAATTCTGACTCAACAGAACTTAATAGTATGATTAGTCAGTTTGATGACGAATACAACGCGTTTTTATCAAAGAGTTTTATTAAGGCATATTATACCGCAAAAAAAGCATTTACAGATTCTGCAATAACTTCAATTCAAAAAAAGTTTAACTGGTGTCAGAATGCATATTTTAAAGCCTATATGGAGTATCGGTTTAGTATGTTAAAGTTTATGGCATACGAAAGAGAAAATGATTTTATAATAAAAGATTACTTTAATAAAAAAGCATTACTATTAAATAATCCTGCATACATGGATATGTTTAATCATGTTTTTGCACATTATTTTTCTGTTTCTACAACAAAAAAATGGGGAGAAAATTTAATGGAAGATATTTCAAAAGCTAAAAGTCCGTATGCGATTAATCTAACATTAAAAAATAATCGAATAATAACAAATGATACTTTAATTGACTTAATTATTTTAAAAGGATTAAACGATGCGTTTTATGATAATCATACTACCGAATACAAGGCGTTTCCAAGAAAGCAACTATTAATGACTCTTGATTCGATGATAATAATTGCAAAAACTCCAGAATTAAAAAGTATTGCAAATAACATAAAGAAAAAGGTTAACTACATGATTTCCGGAACTGCTGCTCCGTTTTTTGCACTTTTAAATCAGGATAGTGTTAGAATTAGTCTTTCAGATTTAAAGGGAAAATATCTTTATGTTACTTTTACTGATATCAGGAGCTATTCAAATGCTAATGAAATGAGTTTGCTTAAAACAATTTCTGAAAAATATGCTAAAGACTTAGATGTTGTAACAATGTGTTGTAATGGTTCAGTTTCAAAAACCAGAGAGTTTTGCAAAGCAAATGGATATAAATGGTTTTTTCTGACTCCCGAAAATACAAAGAAATTAAAAAACATGTATAATGTTAAAGCCTTTCCATCATATTTTTTAATTGACCCATACGGTAAAATAATCTTATCGCCAGCACCAGCACCAGACGCTAACTTTGATGGTGTTTTTATTACTATATTA
>CAILUD010000056.1 GCA_903837285.1 uncultured Bacteroidota bacterium
CCTCGATGTCGGCTCGTCACATCCTGGGGCTGGAGAAGGTCCCAAGGGTTCGGCTGTTCGCCGATTAAAGTGGCACGCGAGCTGGGTTCAGAACGTCGTGAGACAGTTCGGTCCCTATCTGTGGTGGGCGTTAGAAATTTGAGAAGAGCTGACTTTAGTACGAGAGGACCGAGTCGGACAGACCTCTAGTGTATCTGTTGTGGCGCCAGCTGCATTGCAGAGTAGCTACGTCTGGACAGGATAAGCGCTGAAAGCATCTAAGCGCGAAGCCTACTTCAAGATGAGATTTCCTTAAAGGGTCGTCGCAGACTACGACGTTGATAGGCTGTAGGTGTAAAGATAGTAATATCAAAGCCGAGCAGTACTAATTGCCCGAAGCTTTACTTTCGAGAAAGATATTTAAATGTTTTCTTCCGTACGTCATTCTGTATTGAAGGTCTTAAGGTGACTATTGCGATGGGGTTCCACCTCTTCCCATACCGAACAGAGAAGTTAAGCCTATCAGCGCCGATGGTACTGCAATTGCGGGAGAGTAGGTCGTTGCCGACTTTCATTTAAAGCCTGGAGAAATCCAGGCTTTTTCATTTTATAGAAATCTGATTATTTTATAATGATCAGATTTTTTATTTATATAATAAGAATAAGACTAAAATAATATCATTACATTTTGAATAGTTTTGATATTAATGGTCTTTTAGTAAAAAAACTAGAAGATTTTCTAGACTAAAATAATACTTAGTTCCATTTACAGGCACTATAAATCACTGTCATTCTGAAAAGTATTTGTAGCAAGTCCTCACCCAAGCTTCTAACCTACGTCTAAATCAAGGCAAGCTTTGAAGATTACGCTTAATTTTAAAATCATCTTGATAATAATTGAGAAGTTAGATTAGTAAAATAATCATCAATACTTCTATACTTCTATACTTTATGTTTTTAATTTGGTAGAAGGTTAAAATTAAAATGATAATTAAATAATCAAATTAAAAAGTAATAAACTTTAGAGAATCTATTTCTTTATTAAATTAAAAGTTTTAGATTCTCCATTAATTGTTTTTAATTGAACAAAATATAATCCTTTTTCAAATTTATTTAATTGTAATAATTTAGCATTAATTGAATTTTTAATATTTTCGGTTAATAAAATTCTGCCTGTAACATCTGTTAAAGCAAGGGTTCCATTAAATGGAGAATCAAAAACAATAGTTAAATTTTCTGTAAAAGGGTTTGGGAATATTTTAAAGTTATTAGAGTTTAAAATATTTGTGTTCTCTGGCAATAATACTAAGAAACCATCACTCGTGGTAACATTAGACCATAAACCTGCTCCATTTAAAGCTTTTACAGAAAAATAATAATGATTGCCGTATATTAAACTTAAGCTGTTTAATGTTAATAAAGTGCTTGTTCCATTATTTGTCCAGTTAATAATATCAGTTCCACCAGCAGTTGAGCCAAGTGCATACCAATACTCTGAAATCCCAGAATTTGCATCTAAAGAGTTTGTCCAGTTTGATGAAGCTGTTGTATTATTGTAAATTGTATCAATATCTAAGGAAATTCCATCTAAAATATTTACGTCAGAAGGTATTGTCCAATCTATATTTAAATCATGAAAAGCAATTGCAGAAAGATTATTGTTTGCGTCTACTACAATTGATTTTATTTTTGCACCAAAAGTAGATGGGTTTGGGTTTTGAAATCGAATATCCTTAGTATTATCACCAAGAGTAATATTTGTAGTAGATAATCTTGAGCGGTATACTTTAAGTTCGTTTACTGTTAATTTACTATTTCCAGAACGGAAACTAATGTAATTTCCATTTGTAGAAAATGGTGTTGGATCCGTCCAACTTCCCATAAATATTTCGTCGCGCCAAACAGATATAGTACCTAAAATGCGATCGTAAGTAATTTTAAAATCGTAGTATTGGCCAGGTGTAGTTATAACATTTGACACAATACTTGATGCTGTTGTAAAAGTATTTCCAATTACTTTAAAAAACTCCATTGTTTGTCCCTCAACTCTAAACCAAACAAAATATGAGTTTCCTCGATTGGTTTGACTTGCATCATCGCAGAATAGATGAAATCCAAATCTTCTGTTTACACCAGTACCTTCTACTTTTGCAATAAAATGATATAAGCAACGATTTGATAAGTTTTGATTTAATGCAGCATAAAAATTAGAATTGCCTTCCAATTCATCGGTTTGAGTTAATTCACCTGTATTTACATTCCATGCGCCTAATGCATTTGTCCAAACAGGTTGTTGAATATCGAAATTATCAGCAAAAAAACCATTATTTTGGTTTGCACCCCAATATGTTCCGTCGTAGTCAAGAACCTGATAAAAAGATTTTTCAACTCCTATATTATCGTTATCAGTGAAAGTAGCAGTAAAGTCAGATGTTTTCCAGTTGTTTGTCGAAGAAATCGTTGTGGTAGGTAAAGTGTTGTCGCAATTTAGAGTAGAGAATGATGGCCCATTTGTGAATGTAGTTCCATTCCAAATTCTCCAATAATATGTTGTTAAGTTGCTAAATGTTAAAGGTGTAGTTCCGTTAGATTGTAGTACAAATCCTGTTGGTCCCGTGTAAGTTGTTAAACCAGAAACCCATTTAATATAAGGATTTGTAAAAGTTGCAGAATTCGAAATTTGAATATACCAGCCAGTTCCTGAGTTTTGCCAAGTGAAAACAACGCTATTATCTGGACAGCTAAGTGTTCCAGCTATTAAATTATTTGGATTAACTGGCCCGGTACAGGCATCTATTATTGCTTTAGTTCCTAAACGAATTGATGGTAAATCGGAGTATAATGTTGTTCCTGGGCATGATGTAAGACCAATATTTGTGTCTTTATGCCCTAAAATTCTTGGCACAACAGCTGATGCTCCTGTGCTTTGAAGTATCATTGAAGCAGAAGTTGTTGGATCATAACCTCTCCAATCATACCACCATGCTAAAAATTGCATTACTGTATCAAGTTGAACAGTAGTTGGCAAAGTAACATCTGCATTTCCTAAAAAATTTATTCCTAACGAATATGGATTTGAAGCTCCTGCATGTGCACCGTTTACATCTTGAGTTGTGGGACTTGAATTTTGTCTTCCTTGATATGCATTTCCATATTTGTCGAAAAGATAATTATAACCTACATCTGACCATCCAAGGGTATTGACATGATAATTCCAGTATGATCTTACAACAGCAGCGCCATCTGTATATGTATCAGGTGAAGCACCATGATGAATAACTGTATGTGTCGGATTAATAATTGTTGATGTGTAAGCTGGTTGGGTGTAATAAGGGTTTAACCAAACCGATCTAGGAATAACTAAAGGTCTTCGGGGACAAGCTTTAACATTATTAAAGTTTTGTGAAGTACTTTCAATACTTTTCTCAATATAATACATATCTAACTGAATTAGACTAAAATCCATTGAAGAATTAATGTTTTTTACTTCAAATTCCATTGTCTTACATCCTTCTTGAGTTGGTGTAAAAATTAAATCTGTCCAGAATAATTTTGTTGGTGTTTCTTTTGGTGAAATGTCTCCTTTTGTTTCATAATATTCAGTCCAACCATTTTCAGTTTGAAATCTATAACTTACAATTATAGAGCTAGCTTGACTCTCTGAATTTGATTTCCATCCAATACCAAAACAGGTAAAACCATCAGGTACTCTTACAGAAAATGTATTTTGAGGAATAGCTTTATTTTTTATTTCCCAAAGAAATTTTATTTGAGGAGCACAAGAAGAGCTTTTTGCATTAATTGTAAATTTTGCTTTTGGTAATGATGATATTTTTTCAGTTTGAGCATAAGAAAAAGAAATACAGGTTATTAGTGAAATAAAAACAAATAATCTTTGTGTGATTTTCTTAAAAGTAATTTTCATAATTAAGGATATTTTTTACAAAAATACATTAACTAAACGGTAAGGTCAATAGTTTAGATTTTAAAATTTTAATTTTTGCGTTTTTGTAAAAAACAAAAGAGCGAAGTTAATTTGGTGAATTTATCAATTCCAAAAAAAACTTCGCACTCAACTTAATGCTAGTTGTAAGAGGTTACATTTTCAAAAATAATCCTCTTTGTAAAAAAATCAACTTCTTATGATTTGAAAAAAATGATGATTATTTGGGTACATTGTTAGTTTGCTAGTAGTTGTATGAAGTTTGTATCTGGTAGAATTGAGTTTGTAACTATTAGTTTTATTACTCTTTTAAAAAATGTTCCTCAATCTTATCTTTCCTGAGCCACAGCTCTTTATTAGAAAGTCTAATGATTTCCCATATAACCTCTACTTGGGTAGTGTCTTTTACAACCAAATCTACAGCTCCCGAAAACCTCCAGGTTCCATTATTGTTAGTACTTTCTGAATAAATGCCATCTTTAGCATAAGTATATAATGTTTGTGGTAAATTTTCAGTAACTACCTGGTTTTGTATTAAGTCAATTCTTGATTCGTATTTCCATGTACCTACTAATCTAACAGATTTACTTCTAAAAGTAATTATTGGCCCGTCCTCAAATTTTGTGCAAGATGCAGATGCAATAAAAACAATTATAGTTACTAAAATAATTTTCTGAATCTTCATAAAGAATTTCTTTTTACAAACCTACCGTTTTTTCTTAAAACCACAAAAAAATAATTATTAGAACGCATATAATGGCATAAGTAAATTAGTATATGAACACAATAAAAATCGTTTCAAATTTATATCTTTGCAAAAATTTTAAAGGATTCGGAAATTGTTATGGTAAAGAAGTTTAGTGAATATAAGCAGTTTAATCTTTCGGAAATAAATATCGAAATACTAAAGTGTTGGCAAGAAGAGTCGACTTTTGAAAAAAGTATTTCATTGCGTTCAGAAAGTCCAGATTTTATCTTTTACGAAGGGCCTCCATCTGCAAATGGCACACCTGGAATACATCATGTAATGGCTCGTTCTATCAAAGATATTTTTTGTCGTTATAAAACTTTAAAAGGCTACAGAGTTCGACGAAAAGCAGGTTGGGATACTCATGGTTTGCCTGTAGAGCTCGGAGTTGAGAAGAGTTTAGGTATTACAAAAGAAGATATTGGCAAAACTATTTCTGTTGAAGAATATAACGAAGCTTGCAGAAAAGATGTAATGAAGTATACCGACCAATGGGAAGAACTTACAAAAATTATGGGTTATTGGGTTGATATGAGTGACCCTTATATAACTTATGATAATAAATACATTGAAACTCTTTGGCATCTTTTAAAAGAACTTTATAAAAAGGGATTATTATATAAAGGATATTCAATTCAACCATATTCTCCTGCAGCTGGTACTGGTTTAAGTACACATGAGCTAAATCAGCCTGGTTGTTATAAAAATGTAAAAGATACTACTGCAGTTGCGCAATTTAAAGTTGTAAGAAATAAAGAATCAGAATTTTTATTTGAAAATGAGGATTCTGAGTTATTCTTTTTAGCATGGACAACAACACCATGGACTCTTCCTTCAAATACTGCACTTGCAGTTGGAAAAGAAATTAATTATTTAAAAGTAAAAACATATAATCAATATACTTTTAAGCCAATTACAGTAATTCTTGCTAAAGATAGATTCTCTTATTATTTCAACGAAAAAAATGCTGAGATAGATTTTGCAGAATATAAAGAAGGCGACAAAAATATTCCATTTAAAGTAATTTCAGAATATACTGGAAAACAATTTTTAGGCATACGTTATGAACAATTAATGCCTTGGCAACAACCTGCAGATGGAGATGCTTTTAAAGTAGTTACTGCCGATTTTGTTACAACTGAAGACGGAACAGGTATAGTTCATATTGCACCAAGTTTTGGAGCAGACGATTTTAGAACTGCCAAATTAAATGGTTTAGGTTCATTGACTTTGGTTAACAAACAAGGAAAATTTATTGAAGGATGTGGAAGTTTCTCAGGAAAAGTAGTTAAAAATGAATATGATGATTCTATTCCAGCTGGCGCAGAAACAGTCGATGTTGAAATAGTCATTCTTCTTAAAAAAGAAAATAAAGCATTTAAAGTTGAAAAATACGAACACTCTTATCCTCATTGTTGGAGAACAGATAAACCAATTTTATATTATCCTTTAGATTCATGGTTTATTAAAACTACTGCATCTAAGGATAGAATGATAGAATTAAATAAAACTATTAATTGGAAACCGCAATCTACCGGAACAGGTAGGTTTGGACAATGGTTAGAAAATTTACTTGATTGGAATTTATCTCGTTCAAGATATTGGGGAACACCTTTGCCAATTTGGGTTTCTGAAGATAAGGAAGAGCAAATTTGTATTGGTTCTTTAGCCGAATTAAAAAATGAAATTGAAAAATCTGTGAAAGCAGGATTTATGACTAAAAATCCTTTAGCAGAGTTTAATGAAAATGATTTTTCGAAAGAGAATTATTTAAAATTTGATTTACATAGACCTTATGTTGATAATATAGTTTTAGTATCAGAAAGCGGTAAATTAATGAATCGCGAAAGTGATTTAATTGATGTTTGGTTTGATTCTGGTGCAATGCCTTATGCTCAACTTCATTATCCGTTCGAGCATGTTGCCGATTTTAGAGAATATTATCCAGCCGATTTTATTGCCGAGGGTGTTGATCAAACCCGTGGATGGTTTTTTACCCTTCACGCAATAGCTGTTATGTTATTTGATTCAGTAGCATTTAAAAACATTATTTCAAATGGTTTAGTTCTCGATAAAAATGGCAACAAAATGTCAAAGCGGCTCGATAATGCTGTAAATCCTTTTGATGCTATTGGAAAATATGGAGCTGATACTGTTCGTTGGTATATGATAACAAATGCACAACCATGGGATAATTTAAAATTTGATATCGAAGGAATTGATGAAGTACGTCGTAAATTTTTTGGTACACTTTATAACACTTATTCCTTTTTCTCACTTTATGCAAATGTTGATGGTTTTACAGGAAAAGAAACAGAAGTAAAAATTAGTGATCGTCCGGAAATTGATCGTTGGATAATTTCATTACTTAACTCTTTAATTAAAGAAGTTGAAAATTGTTACGAAAATTATGAGCCAACAAAAGCTGGAAGAGAAATTCAGGAATTTGTTTCGGAAAATTTAAGTAACTGGTTTGTACGTTTAAATCGTAAACGTTTTTGGGGTGGTGAAATGAATGCAGATAAAATATCTGCATATCAAACACTTTACACTTGTTTAGATACTATTGCAAGATTAGCTAGCCCAATAGCTCCTTTTTATTCTGATAAAATGTTCAGAGATTTAAATAGTGTATCAGAAAAAGATAAAAGCGAATCAGTTCATTTAACAAAATTCCCTGAATTTAGTCAAGCGCTTATCGACAAATCATTGGAAGAAAGAATGAATATTGCTCAAAAAGTAACTTCAATGGTTTTGGCACTTCGCAGAAAAGTTAGCATTAAGGTTCGTCAACCCTTAGGTAAAATAATGATACCTATATTAAATGAAGATTTTGCCGAAAAACTTTTGGCTGTTAAAGATTTAATTCTTGCAGAGGTAAATGTAAAGGAAATGGAACTTCTTCGCGATACCACAGGCATTCTTGTTAAAAAAATAAAACCCGATTTTAAAGTTCTTGGACCAAAATTCGGAAAGGCAATGAAGGTTGTTGCTTCGGCAATTAATGCAATGACCCAAGAAAATATTCAAACAATAGAAGCAACTGGTAGTTTCGTAGTAAGCGCTGAAGGCCAAACTTTTGATATAATATTGTCGGATGTAGAAATTCTTTCTGAAGATATTCCTGGCTGGTTAGTCGCAAATGAAGGCGCTATAACAGTTGCTTTGGATATTAATATTACCGATGAATTAAAATCTGAAGGAATAGCTAGAGAATTAGTAAATCGAATACAGAATATTAGAAAAGAAAGTGGTTTTGAAGTAACAGATAAAATTCAAATAGAAATTGAAAAACAAGAGTTTATAAACGAAGCAGTAGCTTCACATAAATCATATATTGGTTCTCAAACATTAGCTGTTTCAATTAATTTATCAGATAAGTTGGAACATATTGATGCGCATTGCGTAGAAATTGACAATAACATTTCGACGAGGTTGTGGGTTTCCAAAGCATGATTCGAAATTAATAAATTAACAGACATTAAAAAACACTAGTTATGGGTGAAAAAACAAGATATTCTGACGAAGAATTGCAGGAGTTCAAGGAACTTATTCTGCAAAAACTCGGAAAAGCCAAAGTAGATTATGAAACTTTGAAATCTGCGTTAAATAATACTGATGGTAATGATATTACAGATACATCGCCAACCTTTAAAGCATTAGAAGAAGGTGCAAGTGTTCTTTCTAAGGAAGAAACCGGTAAGTTAGCCCAACGTCAGGAAAAGTTTATACAACATTTACAAGGTGCTTTAATTCGTATCGAAAACAAAACGTACGGTATTTGCCGAGAAACCGGAACTCTAATTCCTAAAGAAAGACTAAGGGCTGTACCTCATGCTACGCTTAGCATTGATGCTAAAAACAATCAGAAATAAATAAATTAAACGTTATTTAACTTTTGTATAGACCGGAACTTTGGTTTCGGTCTTTTTTTTCGTTTAGTTTTATATATTTTTGCAATCATTAAAAATAATTGATGAAAAAATTAAAAATAGCAATATTAATAGTACTTATAGTATTAATTCTCGATCAGGTATTTAAAATTTGGATTAAAACACATATGCTGCTCGGTGAGGAGTATAGCGTTTTAGGAGATTGGTTTTACATACATTTTACAGAGAATAATGGAATGGCATTCGGGCTAGAATTTGCAGGCAAATTTGGTAAAATATTGCTAAGCCTGTTAAGAATTGTTGCAGTAATAGGTATTGGATGGTATATATATATATTATGTAAAAAAAATGAGCATATTGGTTTAGTTATTAGCGCTGCTTTAATTTTAGCTGGTGCTTTTGGAAATATTATTGATAGTGCATTTTATGGCTTAATTTTTAACGAGAGTTCACCTATTTGTGTCGATTGTATCCCATCAGTATTTTTACCTGTCGAAGGAGGATATTCAACTTTTTTACATGGAAAAGTAGTTGACATGTTATATTTTCCAATTTTAGAAGGACATTTTCCAAGTTGGTTTCCTTTCTGGAAAGGTGAAAGTTTTACATTCTTTAGACCTGTATTTAATTTAGCCGATTCCTCAATCACTATAGGGGTTTTAATTATAATTCTTTTTCAAAAAAGATTCTTTAAAAAAGAAGAAAAATCAAATGAAGAATAATTAAAAACAATAAATGATTAAAGTTTTTAAAATAATAGTTATTTTTGGAACTAATTTTGTCTAGCGTCGTATAATGTATTTGTTTTTTGGTCTAGAAAAATTAATAAAATATTGATGAAAACATATATCATACTTTTTTTTACAATTATTGCAATTGTGATTTTTAATACTGGATGCAATTTTTCAAATGATTCAAATCAGATAGAAAATGATTCATTGAATAATATTGATTTAAACGGAGAACATTCTAAAAAAGTGAAAAAAATATTTTATAATGTTCCTTCACCAATTGAAATGACGGCTGTTATTCAAAAATCAGGAACAGAATATAAACCTGAAATATTAAATTCTTATAAATTTGCAGGTAAATATATTAAAGTTCCAAAACAAGCCTTAATTCTTGGAGTTTATGGTAGCGATTTAAGTTATGTTAGACTTTTTGATCAGATACAGTTATCTATTAATTATTTGTCTTCCATCAAAAAGTTATGCGATGAGCTAAATATTCCTGAAGAACAAGGATCTTTTGCAATAAGCAGAATGGAAACAAATATGGATAATAGGGATTCTTTATTGCAAATTATTACTGAAACATACGCTTCTGCAGATTTATATTTAAAAGAAAATGAAAGAGGTAACACTGCTACATTAATAATACTTGGCGGATGGATAGAGGCACTTTATATTTCTACAACTATTGTTGATTTTGATTTAGAACAGAATAAGGCAATAATTAATAGAATTGCTGAGCAAAAATATTCTCTAAGTAATTTGGTAGAATTATTAAAGTCGTATCCTGAGGATAAAGATTTACAAGAATATTTACCACTTTTAGAAGATCTAAAATTAAAATATGAGCTCGTGCAAATTGATTATGTTAAGGGTAATGTAGTAACTGAAAAAGATAAGAAACTTACTACAATAAATAGTACTGCAATAACTAAAATGAGTAAAACTTCTTTTGAAGATATTAAAGCATCAATACTTTCAATAAGAAATAAAATAGTTAATATTTAGAAACAAAATAATGTCAGCAAGATATGAATAGTATATTAAAAAAAGTAGCAATTGTAGCAATGGCGATAGTATTTCCATTTATAGTAAATGCACAATGCAAAGGCTTTACTAAAAAAGAATGCATGCCTAGTTTAAAACCTTATGTTTACAATGGTCAATTAAATAGTGCTGTTCTTAATGAAGGCGATGTCGCAGAATTATTACTCACTTTTTATAGTGGTCAAGATTATCGAATTTTTGTGTGTGCTCAGGATATGCTTGGTAATATAGAGTTTAAATTGTTGGATACAGACAGAAATACTATATTCTATAATAAAGATCATGATTTAGTTAAATTTTGGGATTTTAAATCTAATTCAACTCAACAATTAATAGTTCAAGTTAGGGTTCCAGTTGCAGAAGTTAAAAGCGAAATTGTTCAAAGTGGTTGCGTTTCAATTCTAGCTGGTTTTAAAGAATAACATATTTTTCAATAATTAAAAGGCTGCATTATTATTTAATGCAGCCTTTTTTATTTTATAATGCAACCGAAATGATAATATTCAGAGTCTATAGTCAAAATATTTTTTATCTTTATTAAAAAGATTCTATATGAAAAATTTATTGCTGATTATTTCTATTGTATTATTTTCTAGCTCTATATATTCAACTGAATTTCGTGGTAGTGAAGCGAGAAAAATAATACCAGAATCAGATTTAGTAAGAACAAATGAGAAGAATACCTTTCCTGATTATATTTTATTTAACGAAAATAAGCAGTTTAATTACTCGAAATTCTCAAATTGGGTTAGTTCTTATGTTTATTCAGTCGAAAAATTTAACAGTAAATTAATAAGTGAAACGGTAGATAAAATAGGATTTGTTCATTATAAATATCAGCAGTTTTTTGAAGGAAAAGAAATCGAAGGAGCAGTTTATACTCTTCATACTAAAGATTCAAAAATAATTTCATTTAGTGGAAATATTTATACTAACATTAATGTTGAAAATAGTTCTGTTCTTTCTTCTGAAAATGCAATTCAAATTGCAAAAAATGAAATGAAGGCAGATTTGTATAAATGGGAGTTGGTGTCGGAGGAAAATCAATTAAAAAAAGAAACTGGAAATCAAACTTCAACATATTTCCCTTCCCCAAAATTGATTTTGTATAATGTTTCACAAATTGATTTTTGTTTAGCTTATAGTGTAGTGTTATATTCACATAAACCCATAGATAAAAAGGAATTTATAATAAATGCTTCTTCCGGAAAAGTGATTAATGTCAAGCAAAGACTATATTCTGGTGATGTGCCAGGAACTGCTGTAACAAAGTATAGCGGAACACAAACTATTACAACTGATAGTTATAATGGAAGCTATAGGCTTAGAGAAATAGGGAGAGGTAATGGTATTGAAACTTATAATGCAATAACAGGAACAGATTATGCCGCATCTGTTGATTTTATTGACACGGATAATAACTGGAATAATATTAATGCCCAACAAGATGAAGTTGCAACCGATGCGCATTGGGGAACAGAAAAGACATACGATTATTTTTATATTAATCATGGTAGAAATAGTATTGATAATAATGGATTTAAACTAATAAGCTATGTGCATTATGATGTCGATTTTGTTAATGCTTTTTGGGATGGTTATCGAATGACATATGGTGATGGAAGTGGCTCGTATACTCCTTTTACTGCTTTAGATATTTGCGGTCACGAAATTACACATGGACTAGATGAAAATACAGCAGGTCTTATTTACCAAGATGAGTCAGGTGCGCTAAATGAAGGTTTTAGTGATATTTTTGGAACTGCTATTGAATTTTATGCTAAACCCACATTGGCAAATTGGACAATGGGAGAGGATATTGGAGGTGCTTTAAGGTCAATGTCAAATCCCAATACTTATAACGATCCAGACACTTATCATGGAATTAACTGGGTAACTGGTTCTGCTGATTATGGCGGAGTTCATACTAATTGCACTGTGTTAAGTTATTGGTTTTATCTGGTTTGTCAAGGGGGGGCTGGTACTAACGATATTGGCAATGTTTATTCTGTAAATGGAATAGGAATAGCCTCAGCTCAAGATGTTGCATATAGAATGTTAACAGTTTATTTAACGCCAAGTTCTACTTTTGAAGACGCAAGATTTTTTGCAATAGTTTCTGCAATCGATATTTTTGGTCCTTGTACACCACAAGTCGAAACTGTTACAAATGCAATGTATGCAGTTGGTTTAGGGACTTATTATATTCCTTCAGTTGTTGCTGATTTTAGTTCGCCTTATACTGCAGGTTGTTCTGCTCCATTTACTGTTAATTTCCAAAATCTTTCAAATAATTCCTCTTCTTTTCTATGGAATTTTGGCGACGGAACAACGAGCACATTAGTTAGCCCATCTCACACTTATAATGCTAATGGTAATTATAATGTTACTTTAACCGCAAATGGTGGTTCATGCGGAATTGATACTACTATAAAAAATTCATTTGTCTCAATTAATGAAGCAAATCCTTGTCTGGTTATTTTGCCATATACAGGAACTGCAGCTACTCAAATTGCTTGTTCAGGGAAATTATATGATGGTGGTGGACCAACTGGTAATTACGCAGATAATTCAGATGCAATAATTACAATTTCTCCTGTAGGTGCTTCAAGTGTTAATTTAAATTTTATTTCATTTGATATTGAACCAGGTGATAACGGGACATGTAATTTCGATTATATAGAATTATTTGATGGCCCAAATACTAGTTCAACCTCATTGGGTAAATTTTGTAATTTAAATGGCAGCCCCGGGAGTATTTCTTCAAATGGTGGATCAATTACATTATTGCTGCATAGCGACCAGAGTTTAAATTTAGCTGGCTTTGAGGTTGATTGGTTTTGCTCACTAGCTAACACAGCACCTATAGCTGCTTTTTCAAATTCAGCAATTTCTACTTGTGTTGGAAATGTAAATTTTGTCGATCAGTCAATAAATGGCCCTACCTCTTGGCTTTGGAATTTTGGTGATGGAACAACATCTACTTTACAAAACCCATCTCATGTTTATTTAACAAATGGTAGTTTTAATGTTTCGTTAACTGTTACTAACCCTTATGGCTCAGATAATATGACAAATAATGCTTTAGTAACAGTAAGCCGCCCTTTATCGCCAATTGTTTTAGGAGATACGGTTTGTGTTAATTCAACAGCAATTTTAAATGCAACCGGAAATGGCGTAATTGATTGGTTCTCTGATGCTGTTGGAGGTGTGTCACTTTTTTCAGGAACTAGTTTTACCACACCTAATCTGATTACCACAATGACATATTATGCAGAAAATTCAGTTGTCGGTTTATCGCAATATCTTGGCCCAACTAATAACACTGCTAATGGCGGTACCAACACAGGTCAATCATATTTAATTTTTGATTGCTTTTCGCCAGTAACATTAGTCTCAGTGAGTGTAAATGCTACATCAGCAGGTAACCGACTAATTGAATTGAAGAACTCTGCAGGAACGGTTTTACAATCAGCAACAATAAATATTCCTTCTGGAGTAAGTCGAATAACTCTTAATTTTAATCTTCCTGTTGAAAACGATTTGCGCCTTTCTGGTCCTGCAAATAGTGGTTTATATAGAATAAATACTACAAGTGGAGCAACCATTTTATATCCATATTCTATACCTGGAATTCTTTCTATTAATTCAAGTAGCGCTGGAATTGGTTCTTATTATTATTTCTTTGATTGGGAAATTAAACAACCTGATTGTGTTAGCATTCGTGTTCCTGTTACAGCTATTGTAGAAAATTGTCTAAGCATTTCTGATAATTTTAATTCTCAATTTCAGGTTTATCCAAATCCAATAATCGATTTTTTTATTTTAAATAATTTGATAAAAAAAGAAATAAAATCTGTTTCGTTAAAAGATATTTTAGGTAATGAAATCAAGATAAAAATAATAACTATTGATGACAATAGTTTAAAGATTGAAACTAATAATATTTCGAAAGGTGTTTATTTGTTTACAATAATTACAAATACAGGAAGTTATTATAGAAAAATCATAAAAGAATAAGCGAAAAATTTCTTTTTTTAAATTCAGAATTATGTAAACCTTTTACTGAATTATATGACAGATTTTTTTTAAAATGTTATATTTTTGTATATATTAAAAAGTTATTTGGAGTCTTTTTAAATGATTTATAATTATTAAAATATTAGAAACAACCAATTGGTTTGTTTTATAGTCTCATTTTAGCATAACTTTTTAGATTTTAACTTAATTTTTAGTGTAAAATAATTAAAAACAGGAAACTTATATAAAGCTAATTTCGTATAAAAGTTTCATTTGTTATCAGAAAACACAGAATATTTAAAACAAAAAATAATATAACCATAAAAACCAATTACTTATGAAAAAAATGCTTTACGCATTTCTTGCGATCGTGATTTTTGCAGGTTTTTCAATTCAAACCAGTATTGCACAAATTAGTAAAGGCGGAACTCCTTTAAGTTTCTTAAACAAATCTACCATTTCAAATGTTTATGAGGAAAGGGTCTTTCCTGCAATTGATGTTAACCAAGCTTTAAGAGAAGACTCTACTCACGAAGGTGCACTTTGGGCTGGTCGTTCAATTCCTGTTGATTTAGATATGCAATATGCAGGAACATGGACAACTCTATTAGATGGAACAAAAATCTGGAGATTGAAAATTACTTCCGCAGGCGCTAAAGCATTGGGTGTTTGTTATGATAACTTTTTTATTCCTGAAGGAGGCAAATTGTTTTTGTATAATGAATTAGAGACACAAGTTATTGGTGCATATACATCTGAAAATAATCCTGCAGACGGAATATTTTCTACCGAGCTAATTCAAGGATCTTCAGTAATCCTTGAGTATATTGCTCCAAAAGTAATTGCAACTAAAGTAGATCCTAATAAAATTTTAACAGGAGCAGTTAATGGTAATAAAATTACAAATACTAAAGCTGCTGTAATTGGTAATCAAAGTCCTAGAATAAGTATTTCAAATATTGCATACGTTTATAAAGATGTAGCTTTTTTAAATAAATATGATGTTACAAAAACCACCGGATGGGGTGCATCATTGCCTTGTGAAGTAAATGTAAATTGTTCTGAAGGAACAAATTGGCAATCTGATAAAAGAGGAGTAGCTGAAATTTGGTTGCTCGAAAATGGTTCGTGGGGTTGGTGTACTGGTTCTTTAATAAATACAACAAATAATAGTGGTACCCCTTATTTCTTAACAGCCGATCATTGTCATGGTATGGGAACTACTTTTGCTACTGCTTTAGAAATGAGTCAATGGCAGTTTTATTTTAAATATGAAGGAGCAACTTGTCCTGATCCAGGTACCGAACCAACATATAGTACATTAACTGGTTGTGTTCTTAGGGCTTCAAGTCCAATTAGTGGCGGTTCTGACTTTTGTTTGGTTCAGCTAAACACAACCCCTACATTAGCGCAAAGCCCATATTATAATGGTTGGGATAGAACCGCTACAGCAGCTACCGGTGGTTTGGGAATTCATCATCCAGCTGGAGATATTAAAAAAATATCAACTTTTACAGCTACTTTATCTACTCAAACATGGAATGATGGTACATATATTGGTGCATCTGGTGCACATTGGGGAGGTTCGTTTATAGCAACAACAAATGGGTGGGGACAAACTGAAGGTGGTTCTTCAGGATCTCCTCTTTTTAATAATAGTCATAGAGTAGTTGGTACTTTAACTGGCGGAACAACAGCAGATTGCGCTACGGGTTCTTCTTTTGATTATGGTAAATTCTGGTATCATTGGGATCAGGCTGGTGCTGCAAGTTCGCAAAGATTACAACCATGGTTAGATCCAGTACTTAATAATGCTCTAACCGTAAATGGTTATGACCCATTTGCAGGTTTTCCTGATTTTTATGGTGTTCCAACTACACTTTATCAAGGTGGAACAGTTAATTATACTGATATAACTAATGGTGCAACAACATGGTTGTGGCAATTTGAGGGTGGTACTCCTGCTACTTCTACACTTCAGGTTCCGCCGGCAATTACATATAATCAACAAGGAACATATAGAGTATCTTTAACAACAAATACTCCTGTTGCCGGCACGCAAACAACTGAAAAAGTTGCTTATATTACTGTTTTACCGGGTACGCCAAATACAACCATTTGGTGTGATGATTTTTCTGTACCAGCAAATTGGACAATTAATACATCTGGTGGTTATACTGATGTTTGGGCAATACAAACAGCAGCACCAACAGGTACTTATAGCTTGTCTATGGGTGCAATAAATTCTACTTCAGGTGGTAATTATGCTTTGTTTGATTCAGATGCAAAAGGTTCCGCAGGTGATAATCAGTGGACTAATCTAACCACCACAACTGGTAAGAGTTGTGTTGGATATGAAGCTGTTTTCTTGAAATTTGAACAAAATTATCGTAAATTTTATGATAGTACTTTAGTATATGTAAGTAATGATAATTTTGTTACTTCAACTCGTTATGTAATTAATGAAGCTTATGCAAATAATGATGCTTCAACAAATCCTGATGTAGTTAGAATAGATATTACTTCTATAGCTGCAGGTCAGGCTAATGTGAAAATAAAATTTACTTTTAGAAGTACTCAAGATATGAGTGCAAGTGCTGGTTGGGGATATGCTTGGGAAATAGATGATGTTTGTTTAGAAGGTGTTTTACCTGGACAAAGTCTTCCTGTTCCTGATTTTACTGCTACCACAAGTAGAAAAATTAGTCCTACACAATCTGTAAATTATCAGGATTTATCGCAATATCCAACATCATGGTTATGGACATTTGAAGGCGGTACTCCTGCAACTTCTACTTTACAAAACCCAACAGGTATTGTATATAATACTCAAGGTTATTATGATGTTACTCTCAAGGTGACAAATGCAAATGGATATGTTTCAACTACAAAAACAAATTATATACATGTGTTTTATGATTGTAGTTTTGATTCTAATGTTCAGGATGATGATGGAAATTCGGTTTATCTAGTTCCTGGTGCACCTACAGGTTACACTCCTGGTCATAATTCGGAACAGATTACAATGTATGCCGAAAAATATACAATAGGTAATTTAACAGGTAAAGTTAAATCATTAATGGTTGCTGTAGGTTTAGCTGATATAGTAAGTGCAACAACTAATGTTACATTTACAATCTGGAATAATGCTGCAGGAGTACCTGGTGCTGTTTTAGCAACAAGGGTTGTAGCGGTAAAGGATTTATTAGCTGGCTATTTAAATAGTGTTGAATTTACTCCAACTACTGTTGGGAGTACGTTTTTTGCTGGTTTTCAATTAAATTATGCTGCAAGTCAGGATACTTTTGCTTGTTATCTTGCAAGTGGCGGTGTAGGAAGAACTAATACTGCTTATGTTTATTCTGGCGGTGCATGGGTTACTTATGAATCAAAATATGCAGTAAATGGGTCATTGTATATTTTACCTGAATTCTGTTTTGATAAACCAGCATCTAGTCTGCCTGTTGCAGATTTTTATGCAAGCCAAACTGAAATTGCACCAAGTACAACAATTAGTTTTACTGATCAAACAACTGGTGGCACAGCTCCAACAGCATGGTCATGGGCTCTAACTGGTGCAACTCCTGCAACTTCTGCAGTCCAGAATCCTCCTACTGAATTATACGGTGTAACACCAGGATTATATGATGTAACGTTAAATGCAACAAATGCAAACGGAACTGATCCTGAAACTAAAGTAGGATACATTCATGTTTCAGCAACTTCAAATGTTGTTTTTTGGAATTTTCCTAATGTTACTGATAATGCAACTGCTGATGGCGGTATAGCTCTTAATACAACTAGAACAATTACCAACTGGGGAGCTCCAACTACTCAGACATATGCTACTGCTGGTGCAACAACTAGAAGTGCAAGTACAACTAAATGGGATGCTGCAAATACTGCTGCAACAGGAGCATGGTCTGTTACTTTTGCAACAACCGGATATACAAATATTAAATTGTCTTCTAAACAATCTGCCCCAACTTTAAATGCATCTCCAAGAGATTTTTCTGTTTATTATAATGCAGGTAGTGGATATCAATATTTAACAGATGTTCATCCAATGACAACTCAGGGAACATGGACTCAAGGTGTATTAAATAATGTTCAATTACCTGCTGATTGTGATAATAATCCTTCTATAGAAATTGTTTGGTATAAAACTTCAGATGTATCTTATAATGGTGGTGCAGTAACTCCTACAGCAACTTCACTTATTGATGATATTTATGTTACTGGTCAGGCTTGTACAACAATGCCTGTAGCTGCCGGAACTATTACCGGTCCTTCGCCTGTTTGTCAAGGTTCTACAGGTAATGTTTATACTGTTCCTGTAATTACTGGAGCTTCACTATATAATTGGACAGTCCCAGCTGGTGCAACAATTACAGCAGGTAATTATACTAATTCAATAACTGTTAGTTTTGCTCAGAATCAAGCTGCTGGAAATATAACAGTATATGGTGAGAATATGTGTGGAATAGGTACTGTTTCTCCTAACAAAGCAGTTGCTTTTACTGCTGTGCCAGCTATCCCAGGTCCTATTACAGGTAGCCAATCAGTTTTAAATGGTCAGACCGGAATCGCTTATTCAGTTCCTGCGGTTAGTGGAGCAACAAGTTATACATGGACAGTTCCAAGCTTTGCGACTATGGCTTCTGGTGCAACAACAAATAATATTACAGTTAATTATGCTTGCCCTGGTACTAGCGGAGCTTTCACGGTTCATGCTAATAATGCATGCGGTGCCGGTATAGAATCTTATGCATATGCCGTAAATATTCTTTGTAATCCACCGGTTGCAAACTTTGTTGCAGATCAAACAAATGTTATTGCTGGAACTACTATTAATTTCTCTGATTTAAGCACTAATACTCCTTCTTCATGGTCATGGACCTTTGCAGGAGGAACACCTGCAACTTCAACGGTTAAAAATCCTTCTATTTTATATAGTACACCTGGAGTTTATGATGTAACTCTTGTAGCAACAAATGCGCTTGGAAGTAATACGATCACAAAAACTGGTTATATTATAGTTTCTGCAGTTCCTGAAGCACTTGTTTGGTGGGATTTTCCTTTAGCTACAGATAATGCAACTGCTGATGGTGGTGTAATTGCAGCTAATTTAACAAAAACAATTTCTACTGTTGGGGGAACTTCGGCACCAACTTATGCTACAGCTGGAGCTACAACAAGGTCTGCATATGCTGGTAATTGGAACTCTGCTACTTTTTCTAAATACTGGCAAGTTGATTTTGCCACAACAGGTTATCAAAATATTAAACTTTCATCAAAAATGTCTGTTAATAATACAGCTGGACCTAGAGATTTTAAAGTTCAGTATAAGTTAGGTGCTACAGGTACTTGGACAGATGTTGCTGGAACAACAATTACAATTTCATCAACAACTAATAATTGGACAAGTGCTGCAGCAAATTTAAGTAGTGTTTCATTGCCAGCTGCTTGTGATAATCAGTCGTCTGTATTTTTGCGTTGGATAATGACTTCCAATTTAAATACAGTGAATGGAGTAGTAAGTACTTTAACAACGAGGGGTTGTATGATTGATGATATTCTTGTAATGGGTGTCCCCAGTACAACTCCACCTGTAGCTAATTTCTCTGGTACGCCTACTTCTGTTTGTGTTGGTGGAACAGTTAATTATTCTGATCTTTCAACAGGTACACCAACATCATGGTCATGGACTTTTGTTGGTGGAACACCAGCAACTTCAACAGCTCAGAATCCTTCTGTAGTATATAATACTGCAGGTACTTATAATACGACTTTAATTGCAACTAATGCAAATGGCAATAATACAAATACAAAAACAAATTATATTACAGTAAATGCATTACCAACGGCAGCAATAACACCAGCAAGTGCAACAATATGCGCAGGTGCAAGTTCAACTTTGACAGCCTCAGGTGGTACAAGTTACCTCTGGAGTAACGC
>CAILUD010000057.1 GCA_903837285.1 uncultured Bacteroidota bacterium
AAAAAATGAAAAAAAATATATTCTATATATTGTTATTTTCTTTAGCATTAAAAGGTTTTGCTCAACCTTTTCCTTCTATTGATGAAAAATTTTCTTTTTTATGCACATTTGGTAAAAATTCATCAAAAGAGTGGGGAGATGATGATTTTAATCAGATTTTCTTTTTTGTAGTTCCTCAAACTGAAAAAAATCCTGTTTATATTAGAATTTTTGATGCCGATGCTGGAGGAAAGCATGATGAAGTTCATGAACGGGCATTTAATACAAAAACTCAATACAGTGTATATGGAGGAAAAGGAGCTCATTCTAACTCTGATGCAAAAAAAGCACATCCAGTTGGTAATTATAAAAGTGGAATATTACTTGCTTCAAAAACTATAGGAATGGATACAGCTTATGATAATAGTTGGCTAACGCTTGGTCCTTTTAATCCAACCGAAGGTGAGTTACAGCCAGATTTTGGAGGTTATATTTTTAAAATTGTTATAGATGGGCTTGAAGGTGATGATGGTAATATGTACAAAATGTTTTTATCATCAAAATCAAATGAAAATAAACCCATTGAAGGAGGAAATGCATATACATATGAGTATTGTCTAAGGATTCCTGATACAAAAGGATCAATTTGTCATCTTTATCCTTTTATTGCAGCAAATGTAATAGCTGTTAATATTAATATTTTTGATTTTGATGATGACGGAATAATCAGAATTATTTCAGTCTCAAAAAAAGGTATAGGCGAAAAATCCTCAGGTAATGATGCGTGGCTTAAAAGTATACAAAAAACCACAAAAGAAGAATTAAATACTTCCTATGATATTCAATTTATAAAACAAAACCAAATTAAAGATAATAATATTGTTGTTAACGTTACCAATCAATACGATGAACTGATGCCTTTCTTTGCTGCCCCTATAGGTGGAGTGCCAAAATTTAAATACAAAATTGGCGTAAAAACAGGAAAATAAATTATGAGTTTTTTTATTAAAATAGCATTATTTTTCATTTTATTATTACAAATTACAAACTGTTTTTCGCAGATATATAATTTCAAAACATATAATGAAGATAATGGACTTCCTCAAAATTATATATACTCTATTTCTCAAACAAGCGATGGTTTTTTATACTTATCTACCGGCAATGGTTTTTCGGCTTTTGGTGGAAATAAATTTAAAACATTTACTTCGAAGGATAGTCTTTGCGAAAATTTTGTAAATATCCATTTTAACGATTCAAGAGGAATTATATGGTTAGGACATTATCAAAATGGAATTTCATATTTAAAAGATTCAAAGTTTTATAAAATTAAAAATTCTGAATCATTAGCTTCAAAAGTAATTTCATTTACTGAAGACAGAAAAAAAAATATCTGGTTCGTAGTTCAGGGTATAGGCATCTTTTATATTGATTCTGCTTTTACAATTCAGAAACCAGAATTTAATGAAGTATATTTTTTTAATTGTATTTCTGTTGACAATTCAGGTAATCTTTTAAGCGGAACAGATAATGGTTTATTATATTTTGATATAAAAAATGAACAAAAACCTAAACTGATTTGTAAACATCCTGAATTAGAAAATAAAAACATTAAATTTATAACAAAAGATGCATTAAGTAGTTTTTTTTATTGGCTAGCTATACCAGGTGAAGGCGTATATGGAATGAAGAAAGCTAACAATAAGTACAATGTATCGACAATAATAGCAAAAGAGTTAAATTCTACAACTAAAAATATTGCATGTATATATTCAGATAAATCATCAAATTTATGGATCTCATTATCAGAAGAAGGGCTAAAAAAAATTGTTTTCACTGGCAATAAAGATTTTTATAAAGTTCAAACAATCAATCACAATAATGGACTTCATAATCTTTATATTCAATCTATATTTCAAGATTTTGAAGAAAATATGTGGTTTGGGACTTTTGGGGGTGGTTTAATTCAAATGCCTGTTGAGCGATTTGTTTTCTTAAAACCCGAATTAGATTCTGATATCAAGTCAATCTTAATCGATAATTATTCTAACATATTGCTGGGTACACAAAATGGTTTAGTTGTGTATGACTTGTTAGATAATACTAAAACAAAGATTTTTGACTCAAAAAATGGGTTCGTAAATGATAAAGTAAATGCTCTATTTCAGGACAAAAGTGGAGTAATATGGATAGGGACTGAGCAAAACGGATTATTTACTTTAAATTCAGAATCATGGAAGTTTGAAAATTATTCAAAGAAAAATAAACTGAGTAGTTTGTCTGTAAATTGTATTTCACAAAATAAATCTCTTCAAATTGTTATAGGTACAAAAGAGGGTGTGTATTTTGTTAACCCTAAAACATTAGAAATCGTTTTAGTTACAACTATTGAAGGATTACTTCATAATAATGTAGTTAAAATGATGAGCGACACTAGAAATCGACTTTGGTTATGCTCAAAAGGAACTCCTCCTTACTATTTAGATAATGATGAATTTAATGTAATAAAAGATATACCAGAACTTCAAATACTTACACTAAATTCATATGCCGAAGACCGTAATGGTTTAATATGGATTTCTACTGAAGGCGATGGTATTTTGTGCTATGATGGTAAAAATACAAAAAATTTCAGAGTTGAAGATGGACTAGTTTCTAATTATTGTTATTCTGTTATCTGCAGTAATGACAATGAACTATGGGTGACTCACAAAAATGGGTTAACTTGTATAAAACAATCTGGAAAATCGTTTGTTCGGTATACTAAAAATGATGGATTATTATTTAATGAGAATAATTTAAATTCCTGTTTTAAAGATAAAAAAGGAAATATTTGGTTAGGAACAACTGAGGGAATAGTATTGTGTAACACTGATCAAAATAAGATTAAAATTAATGAACCCAAGACTCAAATACTTTTACTTACTCTTAATAATAAGATTTATACTAACAAAGACATAATAGATTTATCTTATGATAACTATTCGGTTAAAGTAGATTATATTGGAATTTCTCTTACTGATCCGTCAAAAGTAAGTTATAAATATAGGTTGTTAGGACTTGATACAACCTGGAGGAAAACAAATGAGAGATTTATTGAATATTCTAAAATTTCTGATGGAATATATACATTTCAGGTTTTAGCTTGTAATAGAGATGGAATTTGGAATACTAAACCTGTAGAAATTTCATTTGAAATTAACGAACCATATTGGAAGAAAATTTGGTTTTGGTTTTTAATATTCATTCTATTAATTGGTATCGTCTTTATTCTAACTCAAATACGCACAAATAATTTAATTAAAGCCAAACTGATTTTAGAAAAAAAGGTTGAAGTTAAAACACAACAATTACGAGAAGAAAAAGAACAAATTGAAAAAATTAAAATTATTCTTGAAGAAAAAAATAAAGATATCACAGACAGTATAAACTATGCCAAAAGGATACAAGTAGCTTTGATGCCTTCCAAACATAGTTTTATAAAAGAATTTCCTCGAACATTTATTTATTTTAAACCAAGGGATATTGTTAGCGGAGATTTTTACTGGTTTGGAGAAACCCATGATTCGTATATTATTGCTGTAGTTGATTGCACTGGCCATGGTGTTCCTGGTGCATTTATGTCGCTTATTGGATCAACTTTATTAAATGAAATTTTAGCTAATAAAAATATTTCTTCTCCAGCTAAAATTTTAACTGAATTAAATAGTAATGTTATAAAAGCTTTAAGTCAAGACCATGATATTAGCTCTTCTCGTGATGGAATGGATATCTCGATGGCATCAATTAACAAAACAAAAACTAAAATGCTTTTCTCATCGGCTGCCCGGCCTATGTATTATGTTAGAAATCAAGTTTTGCATTCTGTTAATTTGAGAACGCAATCTATTGGTAGCTCTTATACTAATATAGTGAAAAAATATACTGATGTTGAGATAGACCTTTTGCCAAATGATATTTTCTACTTTTTCTCAGATGGTTTTATAGATCAATTTGATGAACATGATGAAAAGAAATTTTCTTCAGCAAGAATTAAAAAAATGTTTTTAAAGATTGCTGATATGGAATCGTGCTTTCAATTAAATGAAGTTGAGAAAACTTTTAATACCTGGAGAGGAAATGTTAGACAAATTGATGATGTAACGGTTATAGGAGTTAAGATTTAAATATAAATAATTCCGAGTTGTTTCTTAAAAAGTTCAAAGAATTATTTTACAAAAGAAACAATGTTAAACTGAATATCAACAATTGATTTAAAATCTTCACCAGTTTCCATCATATCTTCGTCGTGATCAAAATAACGCCAGTTAATGATAGCATTACTTTTACCAGTTTTTGAATGCTCTTCAAGCTTTTTAAAAAGTTCTACTATACATTTAGCCGAATTCGTGTTAAAATAATCTAATTGAATATTTAATATTGTTTGAGGGACTGGATGTAAAAAATAATTTTCTAGCCAAATAAACATTGGTAAATAAAATTGAACAGGGTTTTCAGGCAATGACCGTCCTGTTAATTCAAAGACTCCAGTTTGTCCATTTAAATTTATAAATGGAGTTTTAGCTGTCTGCTCAACTATATATGTTATTTCAGGCATATTTGCTGGTCATTAATCTATATTCAGTACAAATATATAAATAAAAATATGAACAAGTTAAAAATTTTTATAAATCAATATTCATGTTTGACTATTGTATAAAAATTCCCTTTTAAAATATATTTTTAAAGCAAAATAGCTGTTTCATAGCATTATCATTAATTAATTAACTTTATCTCGATATAAGAGCAATCAATACATTATCAAAATAATAAAAACAATTCAGCATGTTCATGCTGAGCATCCGCTGTGGCTGACGAAGTATCTGTTTGTTAAGAGTATAGATTACCTTCGGTGAAAAAGTGCTTCAATGCGTTCAAAATGACAAATTATATCGAACTCGCGTTAATTATGCTATAAAGCACTATCTTCTTCTAGTCCGTTAATAGATTTACGGTTATCTTTTTTTCCTAGTCCAAAATTATAGCGAATGTTAATTCCAATGCGGCGATTATCTGAATATCTATCGCCATATGTTCTAACTGCTCCTTGATTTAATTCAAACTCATTAACCATTGTTCTTAAAATATCTCTTGCATTAATTGTTATAGTAAGGTTTTTATTAAACAGACTTTGTGTAATTCCAAAATTTAATGAGCCAAAATTCTTTAATTCATAAAATCCTTGTTGTCCTTTAACCATCATAAAACCGCTTAATGTTATTTTAGTGTTTTTAAATAAATTTAGCGAATGAAAAGTAAACAAACGCCAGCTACCACGTTCATATTTTAATGGGTTGCCTTCGTAAAAGCCATCGTAATTGTTTAAGCTATACTGGGCGCCCATTGCAAAAAAGTATTTTCCACCCGGAGGAATTCCTGCCATTCCTCTAAAATATGTTTCTTTGCTTTTTCCTAGATTGTCATATGTCATTACTGCAATTTCACTTTGATTGATATCACGGTACACAACACTTGAGAAAATATCTTTTGTATAATTCTGGCCAATGGCAAATATCGGCATGTCATCGTAACTTATGTTAATTTCAACATTGTCGGTAAACTGTGGTTTTAAATTTGGATTTCCTGTTTCGTAAAGAAATGGATCTATATATTTTGCATAAGGGTTTAAATTTTGATAATCGGGGCGAGTAATAGTTCTGCGATATATTAAATATGATTTTAGTTCAATTCCCATCATTCTAATAACTCTTCTACTCAAATATAAATAAGGAAAAAAATCAGCCCTTTTAATTATAAAGCTGGTATCAGTAGGGATAGTTTGATTTCCTTTCATGTATGTATGCTCAAGTCGGCAACCTGCTTTTAAAAGTATTTCACCCCAAATTGTTTTTGATGCCTGAGCATAAAATGCGTTGATACTTTCTTTATAATTGAATGAATTTGTTCTTGATGAATCTGTTATAGCGTTACCGTTATTTATAGTAAAGTAGTTTGCTTTACTGTTAAAATCCTGAAATGTACTTTTAATTCCTGTTTCAATTTTTATTTTAAAAGGTAACTGATAGGTTAAATCGGATTGAAATAGTAAGAAATTTCTTTGTTGAATATTTTCTCCTTCGCCTAAAGCAAGTAATGTAAATGGGAGAGTGTAGCTGGAACTGAATTCCTGAGAATTATTGTTTGTTGTTAAATTATAACTGAATTTATTATCCCATTCAGATCCTAAAGTGTCAATTTTATAGTTATAACCTAAATCCTGACTAATGTTCCATATTTTAAAAATATTGGTCATTTGATTATCGCTTTCTGATAAATGCAGAAAACTTCCATTTTCAATAATACTTTTGCTTAAAGATTTTGCTTGCCTATCACTATAACTTAAACGACCATCATAACTAAGATTTGATTTTTTACCTAAGTCGTATCCAATACCATATCCGAGATATCCAATATTCCCTGTTTGTCTGCTTTTTGAGTTTTGATTTAAAGATGTGTCAATTCCTAAATAACGATTCGAGAACATGTCTTCTTGTAAGTCATTACGATTGTAATTTGTATTTATATAATAACTTGTATTGTTACCACTGTTATTAAGACTGAATCCAGCAAATCTGTTTCCATATAATCCCTGATTCATTCCAGCGTTTATATTTCCGAAACGGCCTATTTTCATTCCTTTTTTAAGTACAATATTTATAATACCACCAGAACTTGCAGCATCATATTTTGTAGAAGGTGTTCTTATTACCTCTATTTTCTCAATGCTTCCCGGAGGTAAATTTCTTAACAGATTTATTATGTCCTGACTACTTAGTTTTTGTTCTCTTCCGTTAACAAAAATTACAGCAGGAGTGGTGCTCGATAAGTAAATTCCAGCTTCGTAATCAACAAATAAACCAGGAGTGTTTTCAAGTACTTCAAGAGTGTTTGTGCTAATTCCAATCATTGGACTGGGGTCGATAATCATTTTATCTTCTTCCTGGCGGATTAAAGGTTTTTCTGCAGATATTGTTATTTCTTTAAGCGATACAGCTTTCTCTTTTAAAATATACTCAAAACTACGACTTCCTTGTTTAACAGAAATAGTTTTTTCTAATTGCTGATATCCTATGTTATTAATTTTAACAATGTACAAACCATCTGTTACGTTTTTAAAACTTACAATTCCAATATCATTAGTTGCCTCTAATAATTTTTTTGTAGAATCTACTACAGATTTTAGTTGTACTGTTGAACCAAAAACTGGACTGCTTTTTATATCCTTTACTTTAATGGTTATATTCTGACCAATTGATAAAGTGGGTTGCGATAACCAAATAATTGCTAATAATATAATTAAATAATTTTGTTTCATCTAATAATTAAATATGGTTGCGAAATTATAATAATTAATTTCAGTTTCTTTAAATTTAAACATATTTAACTTGTTGTATTTTATTTTTATTTCAGGTCTTTCGACCTGACAGTAAAGTTATTTCTTAATATTTAATTCGTTTTTAATTCCCATTTTGTTCCACAAATTTTCAGGTTTATTTTGAAAGGTATCTTTTAGCAAATAAACAGAAAAAACAATAAACAAAATAAATCCAAAAAATATTGATAATTGAACAAAGGATATTTTCTGAATTTCCTCTTTAATCTTAATTTCACAGCTATCTCCGGGACAATACTGTGCTTTCTTTTTATAAAGTAAATTGTAAAATATGCATCCTAAGCAAATACCAAATGCCGATTCGAAAAACAAAAATATTAAACAAATTAAGCAGATAATACCAGTGATAAAACTATATGTATTCATTATTACCATTAGCACAAACATTATGGCAGCCATTATTACTCCTATTTTCCAGGCAAACTTTTTTTGTGGAGCACCAACATATTCAGGTTGCTGCTTGCTAACAATTAGCCTTCCTAAAATAAGGCTTGGCGAAAATTTAGGGTTAATAAAAACTCTAATAATAAAATCTAAAAGAAAATATATTATAAAGAATTTTGCAAGTATAAAATTTCCGATGAAAATAATCAATAGTAATGAAACAAAAGCAAATAAAAATAATATTCCTGCAGAAGCCCTTATTTCACGCTCGTTTAAT
>CAILUD010000058.1 GCA_903837285.1 uncultured Bacteroidota bacterium
AAGTCTTTTAAATGAGTCGGGAATTAAACCAAGATTATTATATGAAACATTTTTAATTGTAATTTCGCTTTTAGTCATTGCAGCCATTCCAATAAAGCTTCCAATCTCAATCATATCGGGAAGAACTTTGTGTTTTGTGCCTATTAATGAAGTTACACCTTCAATATTTAGCAAATTAGATCCAACGCCAGATATTTTTGCCCCCATATTATTTAGCATAATACAAAGTTGTTGCAAATATGGTTCGCAGGCTGCATTAAAAATAGTAGTTGTTCCTTTAGCCAAAACTGCAGCCATAATAATATTTGCAGTTCCGGTTACTGAAGCTTCATCAAGAAGCATGTAACTTCCTTTTAAGTTTTTTCCTTCAACTGTGAAAAAATTTGTTGAAGAATCGTAATTAAATTTTGCTCCTAATTTTTCAAAACCAATAAAGTGAGTGTCAAGTTTTCGGCGTCCAATTTTATCGCCACCAGGTTTTGGTATATATCCTTTTCCAAATCGGCCTAATAATGGACCAACAATCATTATTGAACCTCGTAAAGTTGTGGCTTGTTGAGCAAATTTTTCTGTTTTTAAATATTCAATATTAACATTTTTTGCACAAAAGGTATATTTGCCGGTTTCAATTCTTTTTACTTCTACACCTAGATCAGCTAGAAGCTCAATAAGTTTAGTAACATCTCTAATTTCCGGAATATTTTCAATTAATATTTCCTCGGAAGTTAAAAGAACTGCGCAAAGAACTTGCAGTGCTTCATTTTTTGCGCCTTGTGGATGAATTTCTCCTGAAAGGCGATAGCCGCCGGTAACTTCAAAAGTTGCCATAGAATAAAATTATCTTTGTTTGCGATTTGTTCTTTTAAATGGTTTTATTGGCTTTGGTTTTTGATTTCTGTATAGAATATCGCGCGTTTCGTTAAGTCTTATATGTCCGTTAATTAGAGGTGTTGCGCCTGCCATCTCGTTTATGTCTGCAAAAATCTGATCATCGCTTACTGCTTCTTTATTCCAAACCAGATAAAGTTTTTTCATATGGTTAGCAAGCATTTCAATTAAAACTGTTTTAGATTCGGAATCGGGCATTTCAATAAATTTCTTTACAAAAGCTTTTGCAATTCCACCGTAATGTTTATGTCTTATGCTGTTTGTGGGATAGGGAAGGCGATTTGGCCTTTTTAATAATTCTTCTTCTTTTGTTATTTCTACAGGATATTCAATATCAAGTTTATAATTTCCCATTTGAGCTAAGTGATTCCAGAGTTTAATTTTAAATTCTGCATTTTCTCTCATTCCGGGTGTCATGTTCGACATTATATTTATTAATCCTTTGGCCATTCTGTTTCGCTCATCACGCGATTCAACAGTCAAAATATGATCAACCATTTCCTGAATATGTCTTCCATATTCGGGTAAAATCAACTTTTTCCTTTGAGAGTTGTAATATTCGTTAATGTCCATTAATACAATTATTTAATTAGTTTGATTGTATAACTTTTAATTTGGCAAATTTTAACAATAATTGTTTATCGCCATTAATATCAAAATGAATTAGTGCTTTAGTATTAGGTTTATCACCTTCAATTTTGATAACTATTCCTTTGCCGAACCTATCGTGAATTACAGTCATCCCCTCTTCAACATTCATTAAATCAATGTCATTGCTGGATTGGTTGATGTTTCTTTCGGCAACGTTCAAATGTACTAATTTTTTTTCTTTAAAATTTAAATTTATAGCAGGCTTAAACATTTCACTTTGCAGAGGTTTTGCCTTAGGGTTAAATTTATTCTGATAAGTTGCAGGTTCTAGTTGTTTTTGAGATTCTAAAGGGAGGTCAAGGTAAATGCTGTCTATTTCATCTAAAAAACGGCTTGGCTGGCAAGAAACCAGATTTCCCCATTTATAACGATGTTCGGCAAAAGAAATGTTTGCTATTTTTCTGGCTCTGGTTAATGCAACATAAAAAAGGCGACGTTCTTCTTCTATATTTTCTGGCGAAACTCCGTTAAAATGAAGTGGAAAAAGTTCATGTTCTGCTCCAACAATAAATACGCAATTAAATTCTAATCCTTTTGCAGAGTGAACAGTCATTAATGCTACCCGGTCCTTATTTTCTTTTTCGTCTTCTGTTTCAAGGTCGGTTAGCAATGATACATTCTCAATAAAATTTTCTAAAAATACTGGAGTATCTGGATTTTCGGCTAATGTAGAATCGCAAAAATCTTTTATTCCATTTAATAATTCTTCTACATTTTGTTTGCGTGTTAGTCCTTCCTGAGATTTTTCTGCTTCAAGTTCTCTTAAAATGCCGGTGTTGCTAACTATGTAACTTGCAAGTTCGAATGCGTCTATTTCG
>CAILUD010000059.1 GCA_903837285.1 uncultured Bacteroidota bacterium
CCAGTAACATTTGATATAGCTAATTCATCTAAATGAACATTTTGGGTTATTGGTGAAGTTACTTCGAAAGTTTCGGGAATGTAAAATGTAATATCTTGACTATAAGCCTGACCTGCTATTCCGCTTGGTAATGTGTCTAGTGGGCACGTTGTTGGATATGCAGGTGAAATGGTGCAAGATGTATTAATAGCGCATCCGGGACATTGTGAAAACACATAGTTGTTAAAAAATAATGTTATAAATAACAACGAGAAAAAAGAGAAGACATTTTTCATTCTTAAATAGATTTAATAAAACAATTTCCTAAAGACTTAAATAGTCTTATTTTATAGGATTACCTTTTTCGTCCCATTCACGGCTATAAATAATGTCGCCGTTTTCGTATAGTTTTTCAAAACGGGGTTTGCTGTTATCGTACCAACCATACCAATTTCCATTTTCGTGATTTTGCGAATATAATCCTTTAGAAATTAATTGACCATCGTTATTCCATTCTTGCCATAGTCCTTCTTTTTTCCCAAGTTGGTAATTAATTTCTTCGCGTATTTTACCTGTTTCGTACCATGCTTTCCACAAACCATGTTCTTTGCCATGTACAAATGTGATTTCTATCCATTTTTGCCCATTCTCATAATTCCAAATCCAAAGGCTGTCTTTTAATCCATTGGTGAAATGACCCGATTCTTTAAGCGTTCCGTTTTCGTGCCATATTTTCCAATCTCCATCTTCTAGTCCGAAATTATAATTTCTAATTGCTCCTATTTTTCCATTAATAAAATATCCTTTAAATTCGCCATTTTTTAAACCATCAATATATTGGCCTTCATACTCTAACTGACCATTTTCGTACCATGCTTTTGAATTTCCTTCTTTCTTGCCATTTTTATAATTCCATTGTACGCTATTTTTGCCGTTTTCATAAGAGTCAAGAACTTCACCAGTAAATAATTTTTTTGTACCCTTTAAATATGTTAAGTCCTTAATTTCTTCTATATCTTCTGTATTGGCAGTAAAAACGGAACAAGATATTGTGCTTATAGCTAAAATTAGAATAAAAAAATAATTTGAAAATAATTTAATCATATTCATATTAAAGTTTTGCTGAAATATTATCAAGCAATTTTATTGCTTCGTTAGTGTTAGAAATAAAGCTATCTACAAATGAATGGTATTCTTCATTTCGTTCGTTATTTGCAGCTATACTTTCTAGGGTTTTTAACTCTTCGGTAAGAGTGGTTATTCCCATAATTGCTACTGATGATTTTGCTTTATGAGCAACTGATGATAAAGATTTAAAGTCGTTATTATTTAATGCATTTTTCATTTCTTCAATAAATTCAGGCACTTGTTCTTTAAAAATCTCAATCATCTCTTTTATAAGATTATTGTCGCCTGCAGCCATGCTTTCTAAATAACTTAAATCAATTTCTAATTTCATTTTAGTAGTTTACAATAATTTAAATGCTAAATTAACATGTTTTTTTGATAATGAAAAATAAAGCTAGGTTTTTCTTAAATGATTATTGCTTTTAATTTGCTTTATTCTTTTGGTTGAAGAAATTTTATGATTTTTGAAAAAAGTTCTTCTGGTTTAAATGGTTTTGAAATATAATCGTTCATGCCAATTTCAAAGCATTTTTCTTTTTCACCTTTTATTGCAGCAGCAGTTAATGCTATTATCGGAACATTCCTCTTCTTTCCGCTTAAATTCCCTCTAATAAATAAAGTTGCTTCGTATCCGTCCATTATTGGCATATGAAGATCCATTAAAATAACATCATAATCAGACTTTTTTAAAAGTTCAATAGCAATCTGACCATTTTCAGCAAAATCAACAATTTTAAAATTTTGTTTTCTAAGAATGGTTTTTGCAAGAAGAAGATTTAGCTGATTATCTTCAACAATTAATATTTTTGAATTTTCAAGAATATCTTTTGTTACGGTAACAATGTTTTGAATAGAAAGTTCTTGCAATTCTGATAAACTTGGAGCTGAAGCTTTACGATATTTTATTGTAAAACAAAATGAACTTCCAATTCCATGTTCGCTTTCAACCCAAATTTTCCCGTTTTGTAATTCAATAAGTTGTTTGCAAATTGTTAAACCTAAGCCTGTACCACCATATTTTCTTGTTGTGTCGCTTGTTGCTTGGCTAAAACTTTGAAAAATAAAGTCAAGTTTTTCTTTTGGAATACCAATGCCTGTATCTTTTACAAAAATTAAAATTTCTACAAAATCGGTTGTTTCGTTTTGTTTCCTAATTATAATTGAGATGCTACCTTTTTCAGTAAATTTTACAGCATTTCCAACTAAATTAAGTAAAACTTGATTTAATCTAACATGATCGCCAATAAAATAATCAGGAACATCTTTTTCTTTTTCAATAATAAAATCTAAACCATGTCCTTTTAATTTAAAATCAAAAGTTTTACGTAAATTTTCTAATGTGTCGTTTATATTAAAACGTATATTTTCGAATTCGATTTTTCCGGCTTCTATTTTCGAAAAATCTAGAATGTCATTAATTATTACAAGTAAATTATCGGCAGAGGTTTTAATATGTCGTAAATAATCATTTTGTTCGTCGTTAACAGTTGTTCCTAAAACCAGATTCGTCATACCCACAATGGCATTCATAGGTGTACGTATTTCGTGGCTCATATTTGCCAAAAAAACTTCTTTTATTTTTGCAGAACTAATGGCTTGTTCTTTGGATAATGTTAATGCTTCATTCTGTTCTTCAATTTTTGATAACATGCCATTAAAACCACCAATTAATTCGCCTATTTCATCGGTTCCTTTTTTATCAATTCTAACTGAAAAGTCGCTGTTTACTGTAATTCTTTTAACAGTTTGTGATAATTTATTTATTGGAACAGAAATAATTTTTTGCATTTGAGTAGAAATAATTAATGCAAAAATTAAAGAAGCAATTGTAATTATTATAATAATAAATAGAAAATTTGAAAATCTGATATCGTAGTCTTTTAAATCGCGATCAAGAAAAATATACCCAATAGTTGATTTCTTATCTGTTTCGTCATATATAGGTCTTAAGATAGTGATTGAATTATCTGTTATTTCAGTATTTTTGTTAGAATTAAAAAATAATGTGCGATATGTTAAAATGCTACTGTCTCTTTTATAATATGCAAATGTTTTTTTTTGATTATTATAAATACAAGCAAATTTAACTGACTTTTCGGCTTTTAATGATTTAAGTATGTCTGTTGCTTGTTTGGCATCATCAAAAATAATTGCTGCGGTAGAGTTATTAGAAATAATTTGAGAATTAACTATAAGATTTTTTAGGTTGTTTTGAATGAATTCATTTTTATCATATTTTACATATAGGTAGGCAGCAATTATCTGAGCCATTAAGGTTACGGTAATTATAACAATAATGATTTTATATTTTACTGATATATTGTTAAAATTTAATTTCATCATCGGTAACTATTCTTGATAAAGCCAAAAGTTTAGAACTAATTGTTAATAATACTCTAGTTGAAGCCTTATTGTTTATTTCAAATCTTTTTTGAGAATGCTGGCCAGTAAAATTAATAATTCCACCGCTTTCGCAAAAGTCTTCAATATTATCACCAACTGTTAATATTGGTTTATTGCTTATATTTTGTAAAATTTTGTTTAAATAAAATTTATTTGTTTTGCATATAAACAAAATCTGACATAATGATGCATCTTCAATATTTGTAATATTTATAATAATAATTTGTCTGTTTTGAAGTGTTTTATTCTGAATGGTCTGTTGTAATATGTTACCAAAAGGGTCATTCCCGTATATTCCAATAATAAAAGGGTCTGTGGGTTTTTTAAAAGTTTCTTCTGGCCATTGTACAAATTTGCCGAAATTAAAAAGATATGCAGCTTTAAGTTCGTATTCTGTATATTGTTGAGAGTGTGCAGTCATCCCTGCTATAAGCAAAATAGCAATAACATACAGATATTTTATTTTTAAATAATATGTATATATTTGCTTCATTTAGTTGTTTTTTGGAAGAGATTGAACTTCGAAAACTATTATTTCAACTCTTCTTAAATGCTGCATTTTAGCATTATCTATAACATTTTCTTTTCCTACTTCTCCATGTGCAGACATTATTATTCTGTTCGGGTCAATTTGCCTGGATACAATATACTCCATTACATTAAAGGCACGTGACTTTGAAAGTTCAAAATTTGTTTCAATACTTCCTTCCGGATCTGCATAACCATGTATCTCTATTCCTAAGTTTTGATTAAAAATTAATAATTCTATAATTCCATTAATAATTTTATTGTAATTTTCAGTTATATCTGATATGCCAGTTTCAAAATAAACATAATTGGTGTAAATGTATTTCTTTAAATTGTTAGGAGTTAATTTAAAATCAATATGGGTTTCATGTTCATCCTTTACAGTATTTTTTACTTTTGTCTTAATTGTGTTTACATTTGGAATAGTATATAATGTG
This sequence comes from uncultured Bacteroidota bacterium, assembly GCA_903837285.1. Taxonomy (GTDB): domain Bacteria; phylum Bacteroidota; class Bacteroidia; order Bacteroidales; family GWA2-32-17; genus GWA2-32-17. Next base: position 4,476 of record CAILUD010000059.1, read on the forward strand.
TCATTATCAATAATGACTCTATTTAATGTGGAATCAGATTTATTCAGTCCAAAAAAGTAAGTGCAATTTGTTACATCGTTATAGGCTGTGTTAGCATCTAATAACAAAAGCGAAATAGAGTCTGTACTTTCTATTGAGTTTTCAATTAAGTTTAAAAGCTTATTATAATCTTTATTGTTTTTATTTTTAATTTGATTTTCAGAATCGTTGATTTTCGCTGAAAGACTGTCTAGTTTTTTTAGACCAAGACTATCTGTAGAATTAATAATATCTTCAACAACTTTTAATAAATCGTCAAATTTATGAATCCGATTTGATTCACTTTCAACTAAGAGGCTATCTCCTACTTTGGTTTTATAGATATCATAAAATGTGTTTGTAATAGTAATCTCTTGGCCAATGATACTATCAGAGTCATTTACTTTTATCTTTTTTAAATGTATTTCTTGAAACAATTCATAAAAATAAGTTTGATTTGGAACAAATATATTTACTAACTGTGGATAAAATCCATCAGCTTCAATAAGCATATCATAGTTTTTGTTTGGTGGAAAAATTAAAAGATATTTTCCTGTTTTAGGGCTAGGATTATAAATGTATTTTAATCTTTCCTTAGTTTCGTGATCAATTATTTTAATTCTAGCATTTATTGGGATAGGTGGTTCACCACCCTTTATAATTCCCTTAATAAGTGTAAGTGGAATGGTTTTATGAAGTACCACTTTATAAATATCATATTTTCCACTAGAATTGTTCTGTGCCGAAGATAAATATGCGCTATTGCCATCTGCAGAAATCACAAAACCAATATCATCACTTGTAGTGTTTATTGGAAATCCTAGGTTTGTTGGTTCCGACCAGTTGTTTATGCTATCAATTAATATACTATTAAATACATCAAATCCTCCCATAGTATTATGTCCATTTGAACTATAATAAAGAGTTTTGTTATCGGGATGAATAAAAGGGGCATCTTCGTCGAATTCAGTGTTTACAGAAGAGCCTAAATTTTGAAGGTTTGACCAGTTTCCGTTTTCATCTTTTACTACTTTATAAATGTCTTTTCCGCCAAATCCTCCAGGTCGGTTGCTCGAGAAATATAAACAGTTGCCATCTGGTGTTATACTCACTTTTCCTTCCCAAAAAGGAGAATTAATAATTTCACTCATTTTAGTGAAGTTGTTACATTTATTATCAATAATTCTGCAAAAGTATAAATCAGAAGAAACGTCATTACCAATCGAGAAAAATAAATGCTCTCCATCTGGTGAAGTGCC
>CAILUD010000060.1 GCA_903837285.1 uncultured Bacteroidota bacterium
AAAATAAAAACAATAAACCGCAAAGAGCGCAAAGAATAACACGCGAAGAAAAAAGAAAGAGAAAATGACTGAAAATGAATTGTCAAATATAATAATTGGATTATCTATAGAAGTTCACACTGCACTTGGTCCGGGTTTACTGGAAAGTGCTTATAAAGAATGTTTATTTTATAAAATAAATAAGTCAGGTTTGTTTGTCGAAAAAGAAAAAGCAATGCCATTAATATTTGAAGAAGTTAGACTGGATTGCGGATATAGAATAGATTTACTTGTAGAGAATAAGTTAGTGTTAGAATTAAAAAGTGTTGAGTGTTTAAATGATATTCACCTTGCTCAAACTCTAACATATTTGAAACTTGGAAATTATAAATTAGGTTTATTGATTAATTTTAATGTTCTAAGATTAAAAGATGGAATTAAAAGAGTTGTTAATGGACTATAATCTTTGCGAAATTTGCGAAAAGCTTTGCATTCTTTGCGGTTAATTGTTATATGAAATTAAAAGAGTTGTTAATGGACTATAATATTTGCAAACTTTGCGAAAAGCTTTGCATTCTTTGCGGTTAATTGTTTTATGGATTTAAAAGAATTGTTAATGGATTATAAACTTTGCGAACTTTGCGAAAAGCTTTGTGCTCTTTGCGGTTAATTGTTTTATGGATTTAAAGGAATTGTTAATAGAATATAATCTTTGCGAACTTTGCGAAAAGCTTTGCATTCTTTGCGGTTAATTGTTTTATTATGAATAGAAAACTAATAGTAGTCTTTTTAATTATACTGATTTTGGCTGTTGTAGCTTTAATGGTTAAAGATTTATATTTCTCAGAAATTAGTCAGGAAAATCCATATGAATTAAATACTGATAGTTTAAAAAAGTATGATACAAGTTTAATTTGTTATAAAGAAGTTGCTCAGATTAAACCTGAAATTGAAGAGTTGAATGGAATGTCTATTGATGATAAAGATAATATTGTTATTGTTGGAAGTAAAGTCATTGTTTATGATAAGGAATTTAAAGAAATAAAATCATTTAAACTTGGCGAAGTTGGCAATTGTATAGCTGTAAATTCAAATGGAGAAATATATTTAGGAGTTCAGAATCATATTGAAGTATGGGATGTAAAAGGAAATTTTTTAAAGCGTTGGGAAACAGGAAATACAGAATCAATATTATCAGGAATTGCAGTAAATGAATCTTCTGTATTTGTTGCTGATGCTACAGATAGACTTGTTCATGAATATGATCTCAATGGAAAATTTTTGAAAGATTTTGCAAAAGAGGATTTATCTAAAGGTGTTCCTGGAATTATTATCAGATCTGCATTTTTTGATGTCTCAATTGGAAGAGATAATGAAATATGGATTGTAAATCCAGGAGCTTATTTACTAGAAGCATTTGATAAAAAAGGAGGCTTAATTTCTACTTGGGGAAAATCATCCGAAGAGATTCATGGTTTTTGTGGATGTTGCAATCCTACAAATTTTACTTTATTATCTGATGGTTCATTTGTTACATCTGAAAAAGCAATACCAAGAGTTAAGATTTATTCTCAAACGGGTGAATTTGTGTGTATTGTTGCAGGACCAGATAAGTTTGACGATGGAACTAAAGGACTTGATTTAGCAGTAGATTCAAGAAATAGAATTTATGTTTTAGATCCTTCAAGGAAGCAAATTCGAATATTCGAAAAATCAAACTAGATTGCAAAATGGATAGGAGAGAATTTATAAAAAATGTTGCAAGAGGGTCAATCCTGGTTGGTATAGGATTAATTACTGGCACGTTGTTATTAAGAGAGACTGAAAATGAGAACTGCGATTTTGATTTTATTTGCAATAATTGCAATAAGCTTTCTAAATGTCAATTACCGGAAGCTGTTAAATATAAGGAATCAGGTAAATTAAAGAAATGAGTTCTGAAGAAAAACATAAAATAACACGTCGTGAATTCATTCGAAAAGGAATGCAATTATCAATTCTTATTGGATTGGGAAGCATTGCTGGTGGACTAATTACAAAAACTATTTCTGAAAAAACTGTTTGGCAACTCGATACAAAAAAATGTACTCAATGTGGCCGATGTGCAACTAGTTGTATTAAAAAACCATCTGCAGTAAAATGTTTTCACGCATACGATATGTGTGGCTATTGCGATTTATGTGGAGGGTATTTTAGACCAGGAACCAAAGATTTAACAACAGCTGCAGAAAATCAACTTTGTCCTACAAGTGCATTAAAACGAAAATTTATTGAAGAACCGTTTTTTGAATATGAAATAGATAAAGAGCTTTGTATTGGTTGTGGAAAATGCGTTAAAGGTTGCGGAGCTTTTGGCAATGGTTCACTTCAACTTCAGGTAAGTCAGGATTTATGTGATAACTGTAATGATTGCTCAATTGCAAGAGATTGCCCATCTAATGCATTTTCAAGAGTATTGAATTCAGAATCCTATTTAATGCTTGGTTTAAGAGATTCTAACAAATGGAAAAACAAAATTTAAATAGTAAGCTGTTCTGGATTTGTAATCCAGAACTAAATAATTCGGGATTTATAATCCCGACAAATAACTGATTTTAATTAATGAATAAAATCCGAAACATATTATTGTTTTTCTTCTTTGTAATAATTTCATTACAAGCTTATGATTTGTCGGCAAAAAACCGTTTCCCAAAGCCTGAGTTTGAATCAGGGCATGTTCAGCCAGAAACAATAACACCCGCTCCTAGAGCAATGATTCTTGAATATTTAGACGTATTTGTGCTAATTGTTGCTCTTAGTTTAATTTCATGGTTAATACTTAAAAAACGTTCAAGAAAGGGTGTTTTTTGGATGTCTGTTTTTACAATTCTTTATTTTGGGTTTTACAAACAAGGTTGTGTCTGTGCAGTAGGTTCAGTTCAAAATGTTACACTTGCACTTTTTAATGAAAGTTACAATATTCCAATAACTGCTCTTTTGTTTTTTGTAATTCCATTACTATACACTTTGTTTTTTGGAAGAACATTTTGTGCTGGAGTGTGTCCGTTAGGTGCCATTCAGGATATTTTTGCATTTCGGCCAATGCCAATAAAAGCATGGTTAGAAAAGGTTCTTGGAATTATTCCATTTATATATTTAGGATTAGCAATTTTATATGCAGCAACTGGAACCGATTTTATAATTTGCAGATATGATCCTTTTATTGGATTTTACAGATTTGATGCTACATTCATGATGTTTATGCTTGGTGCAATATTCCTTTTAGTTGGTGTATTTATTGCGCGACCATATTGTAGATTTTTATGTCCGTATGGAGCTTTGTTGAACATTGTTAGTCGTTTTTCTTTTAAGCATTTGACAATTACTCCTTCAAATTGTATTAATTGTAAATTATGTGAGAGTTCATGTCCTTTTGGTGCTATTAATATGCCTGCTCCTGTTAAAGAAAAAGAGAAAACTGAGGTAATTGTTAAGAGATATATAATGTTAAGTGTTATTGTTCCTGTATTGGTATTTGCTGGTGGATTTATTGCTTCAAATTTTCATGAAAACCTTGCAATGGTAAATCATAAAGTGAAGCTTGCAACAGAAGTAATGAATAATACTAATTTTGGAGTAAAAGATAAAGAGGCAATTGAGATAACAGCTTTTAAATCGTCAGGTCAAACCATTGAGCAATTGTATTCTGAAGCTGCTGTTATTATTGATGAATTTTATATTGGAAGTTGGATTTTAGGTTGTTTTATAGGTTTTGTTTTTGGTTTAACATTAGTTAGTTTAACAGTATTTAAATATCATTCGGATTATAGTCCTAATAAAGCTACTTGTCACAGTTGTGCAAGATGTATGGATTATTGCCCCGTATTACCTGAGAAAAAATGATAAAAGAAAAAGAACATAACAAATCAATTGCTCGTTTCTGGAAATCAGTTATGATTATCGCAGGAGTATTTTCTTTTGCTTTATGTATTCTAATTATAGGAAATTATTTTCAAATAAATAAAGCCGACCCAGTAAATACAAAGGTTATAAATACTCTTGTTGAGCGATTAAATCAGAATCTAGGAGATCAGGCCTTGAGAAATGAAATAAGGGAATTTGATTTGCTTGCACGAAAAGCTTATTTTACAAACCAATGGCAAATACGTTTTGGTGGATATTTGTTATTGTTTGGTATAATTGTTATAGTAATTTCTGTTCTTATGATGGATTCAACTAAAAAGAAAGTGCAGGCAATTACTTTAGTTAAAGATGACAAGTTACCAACTACTCAAAGGAATGCTAGAAAATGGATAACCATTGGAGGCATTGCGTTAGCTGTAATAACTTTAATATTTGCTTTTTTATCTCATAATGAACTTGGAAATAAATTTTCTCAAAAAGAATCTTCAGAAACTAAGTTAAATAAGAACGATTCTTTAATTGCTGATTCTAACATTGTTCAGAATAATGATACTTTAAAAAACAATTCTGATACAGCAACTGTTGATACTTCTAAAACTATTAATTTAATTGAATTTCCAACAGCTGCAATAATGAGTAATTTTCCTTCTTTTCGTGGACCAGGAGGAAATGGAATTGCATATCAAAAAAATATACCCACAAGTTGGGATGGTGCCAGTGGAAAAAATATTAAGTGGAAAACTGCAATCCCTTTGCCAGGTTATAATTCCCCTGTAGTGTGGGGAGATAAAGTGTTCTTAACGGGTGCCAATGGAACTAAACAGGAGGTCTATTGTTTTTCGAAAAGTTCTGGTAAAATTCTATGGACTGCTGATGTAAGCGGAATACAAGGGTCACCTTCAACTGCATTAAAAGTAACTGATGATACTGGTTATTCTGCACCTACTGTAACAACAGATGGTGAAAAAGTGTATGCTGTTTTTGCTACTGGTGATATTATTGCTTTGGATATGGCAGGAAATAAGGTTTGGGCAAGAAATATTGGTATTCCAGTAAACCATTATGGACATTCTTCTTCTTTATTGTTATATGATAATAAATTAATTGTTCAGTATGACCAGAATAATGGTGCAAAAGTGATGGCACTTTCTGCTCAATCTGGTAAAACAATTTGGAGTACACCTAGAAAAGTGAAAATTTCTTGGGCATCACCTGTTATTGTAAATACAGGTTCTAGAGTTGAAATTATACTGATTGCTGAACCTTATGTTGCCTCATATGATCCAGCAACTGGTAAGGAATTATGGAAAATTGATTGTACATCAGGTGAAGTCGGTCCATCTGTTGCTTATGCAAATGGGATTGTATTTGCTCTTAATGAATATGCAAAATTAGCAGCAATTAAAATCGGAGATCAACCAAAAATTCTTTGGGAAAATAACGATTATTTATCTGATGTTCCAAGTCCGGTTGCTACTGATAAATATTTGTTTGTTGTTACAAGTTACGGTGAAGTTGCTTGTTATAATCCTCAAACAGGTGACAAATATTGGAATCATGATTTTGGAACTGGAACTTATTCTTCACCAATACTGGTAGGTGAGAGAATTTATTTAATGGATAAAAAAGGTACTATGCATATTTTTAAAGCTGATAAAGCATTTAGTTCTGTGGGTGATCCAAAACTTGGTGAAAATACAGTTAGTACTCCCGCATTTGCCGATGGAAAAATATTTATAAGAGCTGGTAATAATCTTTATTGTATTGGAAAATAAATTAAGTAAAATGAAAGAACTACCTTCAAATAATTCCGATTTCATTCTTTACGCCTCTAAAACAGGTGATGTAAGAGTTGATGTGTTTTTAAAAGATGAAACTGTCTGGTTGACACAAAAATCAATCGGAGAGCTTTTTGGTGTTCAGAGACCAGCTATAACAAAGCATTTAAGTAATATTTTTGAATCATGTGAATTGTCCGAAAACTCAGTATGTTCCATTTTGGAACATACTGCCTCAGATAGCAAGTTATATCATACAAAATACTATAATTTAGATGCAATTATTTCAGTAGGGTATAGAGTAAATTCTATTCAAGCTACTCAATTCAGAATTTGGGCAACAAATACTTTAAAGGAATATATTATTAAAGGATTTGTTCTGGATGATAATCGTTTAAAACAAGGAGGGAATTTATTCGGCAAAGATTATTTTGAAGAATTATTAGAACGAATTAGAGAAATTCGTGCATCAGAAAGGAGATTTTATCAGAAAATTACAGATATCTATGCTCAATGTAGTATTGATTATAATTCAAAATCTGATTTGACTAGAAATTTTTATAAAAATGTTCAGAATAAATTACATTGGGCTATTTCTGGTAATACTGCTGCTGAAATTATTGATAAAAGAGCTGATGCATTTAAACCAAGTATGGGTTTAACAACTTGGAAGAATTCTCCAAATGGTAAAATATTAAAATCTGATACAACTATTGCAAAAAACTATCTTTCTGAAAAAGAGATTAAGGAACTAAATCGGTTAGTTGAATTGTATTTAAATTTTGCAGAATTACAAGCAGAAAGAAATATACCAACAAAAATGAAAGAATGGGTTGAAATTCTTGATTCATTTTTGAAATTAAGCAGGTATGAAATACTCGAAAATAATGGGATTGTTTCACATAATGAAGCTTTATTAAAAGCAGAAACTGAATTTGAAAAATTTCGAGTTATTCAGGATCAAAATTATATCTCAGATTTTGATAAAGAAATTAAAAAAGTTATGAAAAAATAGTGTAAGTTGTTAATGAATAAAAAAATATTAAATACTGTTGATAGAATTGTTGCTGATAAAGGTACTACTGTAAATATGGTTATTCCAATTTTGCAAGCAATTCAAACAGAATTTAATTATTTGCCCGAAGAAGCTCTTCAAAGGGTTTGCGAAACAACAGAAATTTCTGCAGCAAGAATTAAAAGTGTTTCTACATTTTATTCACAGTTCAGGCATCAGCAGGTTGGTAAACATATAATAAATGTTTGTGTTGGTACAGCTTGTCATGTTAAAGGTGCAATGCTGGTTTACGATGCATTCAGAAGAGAATTAAATTTAAATGACCTAACAGATACTGATGCTGAAGGATTGTTTACTGTATCAAAAGTTGCTTGTCTTGGATGTTGCACAATTGCTCCGGTTGTTCAGATTGATGATGTAACTTATGGACATGTAACAACTGATAAAATTTCTGAAATTTTGCAAGATTTTTTAAATCAAAAAAATAATCCATATTTAAAAAAGCAAAATAAGCTTGATGTTGATTCAAATGTTCAAGGGGAAATAAGAATTGGTCTTGGTTCATGTTGTGTTGCAAGTGGAAGTTCTGAAGTAAAGGATGAACTTGAAAAAACATTAAACAATAATAAAATAAATGTAAATGTAAAACAGGTTGGCTGTGTTGGAATCTGTAATCAGGTGCCAATGATGGAGATTCACAAAGCGGGCGAAGAGACTGCTATTTATACTAAAATTCAACCTGAAGATGTAAGAAAAATTTTATTAAAGCATTTTAAAACTGATAGTTTTTTTACTGAATTCAAAAATCGGTTTTATAATTTTGTTGAAACTGTAGCAATTAGTGATGTACCTGTAACAACGAATAAATATTCTTCTGAAAAAAGAGATACTCCAGTTTCTGAATTCTTGCAAAATCAGATAAATATTGCAACTGAACATAGGGGTGTAATTAAACCTTTAGATTTTGATGAATATGTTAATATTGGTGGTTTTACGGCATTAAAAAAATGTCTTAATGAATTGAATTCAGAGCAAATAATTGATGAAATAAAACAAAGTGGATTAAGAGGAAGAGGAGGTGCTGGGTTCCCTTCTGGTATTAAGTGGGATTTGGTAAAAAATGCAAAATCAGAAATAAAATATGTGATTTGCAATGGAGATGAAGGTGACCCTGGGGCATTTATGGACAGAATGTTATTAGAGTCATATCCATTTAGAATTATAGAAGGGATGCTAATTGCTGCGTATGCTGTGGGAGCAACGCATGGGGTTTTTTATATCCGTGCTGAATATAAACTTGCAGTAAAACAAATTACAACTGCTTTAGAGATTTGTAAAGAAAATAAAGTTTTAGGAAATAATATTTTTAATTCTGGTTTTAATTTTAATATTGAACTTTTTCAAGGAGCAGGAGCTTTTATTTGTGGAGAAGAAACTGCCTTAATTGCATCTGTTGAAGGTGAAAGAGGATTTCCATCGCTACGTCCACCTTTCCCTTCAGAAAGTGGACTATGGGATAAACCAACTTTAATTAATAATACAGAAACTTTTTCATTGGTTTCATGGATCTTTAGAAATAGTGCCAGTGAATTCAATAAAATTGGTACTGACAAAAGCAAAGGAACAAAAGTATTTGCTTTAGCAGGAAAAATTAATCGTGGTGGATTGATTGAAGTAACAATGGGTACTACTATAAAACAAATTGTAGAAGAAATTGGTGGCGGTATAGCAAATGGTAAAACATTTAAGGCTGTTCAGATAGGTGGACCATCTGGTGGGTGTATTCCTGCTTCAATGTCAGATATAACTATTGATTATGAATCTTTGATTCATGCTGGTGCAATGATGGGCTCTGGTGGATTGGTTGTGTTAGATGAAACCGATTGTATGGTTGACATTGCAAGGTATTTCCTTTCATTTACACAAGATCAGTCTTGTGGAAAATGTACGTTTTGCAGAGTCGGTACAAAAAGGATGCTTGATATTTTAAATAAAATATGCAATGGAGAAGGCAAACTTGAAGATTTAGATATGCTAGAACAACTTGCACTAAAAACAAAAAAAGGAAGTTTATGCGGACTTGGGAAATCTGCTCCAAATCCTGTACTGTCAACACTAAAGTATTATAGACATGAATATGAATCTCATATTAACGGTTCATGTCCTACAGGAAAATGCAAAAATATTATTCGATATGAAATAACAGCTGATTGTATTGGTTGTACTATGTGTGCACAAAGGTGCCCATCTGATGCAATTGAAGCTAAGCCACATGAATTACATTTTGTAGAATCTGATAAATGTATTAAGTGTGATATATGTAAACAGATTTGTCCGATAGGAGCGGTAATCACAGTATAGATGATAAAATTGAAAATTGATAATATTGAGATTAGTGTACCTGCAGGAACTTCTGTTTTAAAAGCTGCTGAGAGCGCTGGAATTGTTATTCCTACAATGTGCTTTAATGAATCCGTTCCAAATCATGCATCATGTATGGTTTGTGCTGTTAAGAATAATATTTCTGGAGAGTTCATTCCATCATGTGAAATGAAAGTGCAGGAGGGAATGGATATAATTTGTAATTCAAATGAAGTTATTGAATTTAGGAAAGACGCTTTAGAATTACTTTTAAGTGACCATGTGGGAGATTGTGAAGCACCGTGCAGAATAAGTTGTCCAGCTTTTATGGATATCCCTAAAATGAATCGCTTAATTGCTAATGGGGAATTTGTAAAAGCACTTGAAGTTGTAAAAGAAGAAATTGCATTACCATTAATTCTAGGCTATATTTGTTCGGCACCATGCGAAAATGCTTGTAGAAGAAAGCAAATGGAAGGTGCAGTTTCTATTTGTCAGTTGAAAAAATTTGTTGCGATTAAGGATAGTGAGAATGAAAAATATTATTTGCCTCAAAAACAAACTAAATCAAATAAGAAAATAGGTATTATTGGTTCTGGCATGGCTGGGTTATCTGCAGCATATCATTTATTAAAATATGGATATTCGTGTACTTTGTTTGATAAGAATGAAAAAGCAGGTGGAAGATTGTTGAATGTTTCAGAAAATGAAATGCCCGGAAAAATTCTTGAAACTGAGATTGAAATTTTAAAACAATTTGGTGCAGAATTTAGGTTAAATTCTTCCGTAACAATTGATCATATAAAAAATGATTTTGATGCAGTTATAATTGCATCAGGTGAAAATAGTAATGTTCAGCAATTGCAAATAAATGAAGATACTTTTACTACAAATATTCTTGGCGTTTTTGTAACCGGTTCTGTAATTAAGCCAATTAAAATGGCAGTTAAAGTTGTAGCAAATGGAAAAGCAACTGCTAATTCTGTTCATACTTTTTTATCTGGAAATACTTCAGTAAAGAAGCATAAGCAATTTAACTCAAGATTTGGAAAGCTTAATGAATCAGAAATTATTGAATATCTTGAAGAATCAAAATCTGGAAATAGAAATGAACCTTTAAATGGTAAACATGCAGGTTTTAATAATGAGGAAGCTATAGCTGAAGCATCAAGATGTTTAAGATGTGATTGCAGAAAAGCTGAAAGCTGTAAACTCAGAATTTTGTCTGATAAATATGAGGCAGATCAGCAGAAATTTAAGTCGGCAGAAAGGAAAACTATTAAAAAACTATTTCAGAATGAGATTTTAGTTTATGAGCCTGAAAAATGTATTAAATGTGGTTTATGTGTTGAAATAACAAAAAGAAATAAAGATATTGTTGGTTTAGCATATGTGGGACGTGGATTTGATATTCAAATTAATATTCCATTTAACAAATCATTAGATGAGGCAATTAAAAATTCGGCTTTAGAATGTATTTTAAATTGTCCAACTGGTGCAATCTCTAATTTTAAAGGAGAATAATGATTTATTATAAAAACATATTAATTCTTTTTCTACTTGCAATTTCTGCAAATATATTTGCGCAGGATTGCTGGTCTTCTTTTCGTGGAAATCAAAACCTGACTGGATACTCTAATGTGACTTTATTCAAATCATACAAATTACTTTGTACTTACAAAACTGAAGACAAAATAAAATCATCACCAATATTTTGTAATGACAATATTTATGTAGGTTCTAATGATGGATATTTGTATTCCATTTCAAAGGCAGGTAAACTAAATTGGAAATTTAATGCAGGTACCTCTATTGAAGCTGCACCATTATTGCTTGATAATACTATTTTTGTTGGGTCTTTGGAAGGTTTTTTATATGCACTGGATTCTAAAACAGGAAAATTAAAATGGAAATATAAAACTGAGGGACAGATTTCTGGAGCATCAAATTGGGTATTAGGTCCAGATAAAAAGCAAAAAAGAATTCTAACAGGAAGTTACGATTATAATTTGCACTGTGTTAATTCAGCAACTGGAAAAGTAGTCTGGAAATTTGAATCAGAAAATTATATAAATGGATCTGCTGCAATTTCTAAAAATATGGCTGCTTTTGGTGGTTGTGATGGATTTTTACATTTAATTGATGTGAACACAGGAAAGGAAATGTCAAAAATTAATATCAATAATTATATAGCTTCATCAGTTGCAATTGATGGAAATCGGGCTTATTTTGGTAATTATGATGGAGAGTTTTTCTGTATTGACATAACAACCAAAAAGCAGGTTTGGAAATATGAGGGTGGCGGTACGTTTACTTCTTCACCTTCGGTTTATTATAAATATGTTGTTATAACTTCGCAGGATAAAAAAGTTTATTGTCTGAATAAAGCTGATGGAAAAATATTATGGAATTTTCCAACTCTTCAAAAAAATGAGGGTTCGCCAGTAATAACGCTGAATTCTGTAGTTGTGGCTTCAGGTGATGGTAGACTTTATATTCTTGATTTAAAAACTGGTAAAAAGTTATGGTCGTATGAAATTGGGAGTCCGGTTTATTCTACTCCTGCTGTAACAAATAACTATATAATTGTAGGAGCTGATGATGGAAAAGTTTATGTTTTTGGAAAATAAATATATTGTAGTCATGTTGAGGCTCTCGAAACATGACATTAAGAAAATTGAGTCACACTTCGAGTGCCCTTCGACAGGCTCAGGACAAGCTCTCAGTGTGACTTTTTAATTATGAAAAATTAAATGAAAATAACCTATATAGTACCCGGTTTTGGAGGAACATTTTATTGCGGAAATTGTTTGCGTGATAGTGCATTTTCAAAAGCATTAAAAGCACAAGGACATGATTCAATAACATTGCCATTATATTTACCTCATTCAATTGAGGAATTTGCCCATCAAACAGAAGTCCCTGTTTTTTATGGAGCAGTAAATATCTATCTGAAGCAGAATTTTAAGTTGTTTCGCAAAATGCCAAAATGGCTTTACAAATTCTTTAATTCTCCATTTATTTTAAAATACGCAGCAAAAAAATCAGGTTCAACCCGTGCAGAAGGGCTTGAAGAAATGACAATTTCGATGCTTAAAGGTGCCGAAGGTTTTCAGACTGAAGAATTAAATCAGCTAATTTATTATTTGAAACATCACGAAAAACCTGATGTTGTTCATTTGTCAAATGCTTTGTTAATGGGACTTGCTGCTAAAATTAAAGAAGAATTGAATGTCCCTGTATTTTGTTCGTTGCAGGATGAAGATGTCTGGATTAATGCAATGCAAGAACAATACAA